>CAMAUY010000203.1 GCA_945861565.1 Akkermansia muciniphila | reverse complement strand
GAGGGCGATCCTACTTTCTGCTCGGCGATGAGTTCTCAGCGCATTCTCCGCGCCCCGGTCCCCGGCACCGTTGAATCCCAGAGCTAAAGGGATCGCAATTCTCTAGAATGCCCCAGGACGATTTAGGGGTCGAAATCCGGCAGGCTTCTGCTCTCGATCCTTCCTAGGGGTATCCCTGCGCTTTTAATTGACATTTTAGTTGACGAGCTAGGGAGGAAATGTTTTTCGGACCCTATGAGATCTGTCTCTCCTCCTACCTCTGGGTCCGTCGCCGCCACCTTCCTGGCTCCCGTCCTGGAACTTCTACCCGATTGCCTTCACACCCGCCACTGCCCAGCCCTCCCGAACGAGGCTTGGGTTCATCTCGGTCTGCAACGCGTGCTCCACGAATTACCCTCAGGCCGAGCTTTTCTACAACAGCACGCCTTCGGCTTTGCCTACGTTTGGGACAAGGCCTGCATCGATTTTCATGCCTGGCACCGTTGCTCAACATTATTGACAGGCATACACCTTCAAGTTCTTTTGCTGTTCGGTTCCCAAGGGACGGCTGGCTGGATTCGATGACCCTCACTCCAAGCCAACAACCATGCGTCCCACAGTCAACTCCCCAGTGGAGTTGAAACGTGTCGTCAATTTCCAGGGCCCCATGTTCTCACCAGGCCCGGACAATCGCTTGTGAAGCACCTCGGCCTGCTGCTTCGTTGGACCAGAGCGCCCTGCGGCGTTCGGATCGCCGTGCCCGTGCCCAGTGCAGTGTTGTACGTTTAGCGGATCCAGAATCCAGAGATGGGCGACCCGGTGTTCTCCGATGTCCACTAGAAGCCACCGCCACCGATGCCACTGCCGCCGCCGCCCGTCTTCCAGCCTTTCAAAACATCAACCGCTTCTTTGGCTGCTTCGGGCAACCTTTTGACCTGGTCGTCCACGTACGCACCAACCCTGCGCTCTAATTCCCGCGTGCGCGGATTCTTAAGTGCGTTTTGGGCCGCTTGCTTTAAGGCTTGTTCTCGGCTGGCGGCTACCGCCGCCGGACAGGCGATGGCGGCTCCAACCACAGTAGTCACGGTATGGCTGAAAACGTACGCGCGGCTGGCAACATCAATACCTATCGAAGGTAAGTAACTGTTTGGATTGATGTCGAAGAATAGGTCGAGCCCGTTCAGTAAGGGAAGCACCATGGTGTAGCTATCCAGCAGGGCACCGACCACTCCTCCAATCAGGTCGACCGGTATCGACAAACCGGTCGGATCAACGAAATTGACAGGGTCGTTGCCGACATAGCGATACAGATTGGAGTCGAAACCAGCGAAAACGATTGGATCTTTGGCTGCCCAGCGGCCAATCGCCGGGTCGTAGTCCCTCGCGCCAAATTGCACGAGTAGGGTGTCGGGGTCATACAGTCCGCCCGCAAACCCGAATGGCTGGAAGCCGGGGTTCGTATCGAGGACCACGTTGCCAAAGCTGTCATAGTCCAAGCGCTGCACGATTGCGCCTGTGGCAGAGTTAACGACTAGACGTACACTGCCGACTTGGTCGCTGATCAGCCGGAGAGAAACCCCGCCCTTGATCATATATGTGGGCGTGGATCGACCCGCGTAAACGAAGCGACTCACGACGGCGCCTGTTCCATCCAGTTCCGCCGCTGGCTTCAGGGAATCTTCATAGAGCAAGCCTTGCACGAGCGTGCCATTGACACGCTTGCCTACCCGCCGGTCCTGGCCGTCGATTATGTAAGTAATAGCGGTCCCCGACGGCAGGGTGACGCCCAGCAGATTGCCAAGCGCATCATAATCGTAATTGGTGGTCTGCCCGCCGTCGTTCTTGCTAGCAAGGTCGCCAGCGGCATTATAAGTAAAAATCGAGTTGCCATACTGCGCGAGACGTTCCTGATCGTCATAGGTGGCGTTGACAGTAACGCCGGCCACCGTCGCGTTAGTGCGGTTGCCACGGGCGTCGTAAGCGTAGCTCTCGGTCGTTGCGCCATTCCTGGTCACCGTGGTCAGTTGGCCGGCCAAGTCGTAGGCATACGTGTACGTATCGGTCACACCTCCTATGGCCTCGACCTTTAGCGTGATGCGGCCAAGTCCATCGCGGCTGAGGGCGTGGCTAAAAACAGGACTTCCGCTGGCGCTGGCGGTGTAGTTGGTCACCTCGCCGAATCCATTGTATATCAGACTGTCGTTCAACACACCGAGCATGCGGCCAATCGGCAGTCCGTGCTGCGGATCACGCATGACCGCCAAGCTGCCTGCACCAATCAACAAACCATCGTTGTCGTAGCTGTTGGTGATCGTATTGGCACCGTTGACCGACTCGCTGGCCAGCCGCAGGCTCTGGTCATAGGTTCGCGCGACACGGCCGGCCACGGGACCTGACCAGTTCACCGCAATCGGCAGCAAGCCATCATACTCATAGCTGAAATTGACGCCGCTGGCCGCAAGCACATTGGTTGTCCGGCCGGCGGAGTCATAGCGGAACGTGCCGGTCGTAGTGGGGCCTGCGCCCGAGGTGAGCTTGCGCGTGACGGGTCTCCCGAATGCATCGTAATTGATCGAGATCTGCTGGACGCCAGCGCGGCTGATGTTGGTGACGGCACCGTCGGCGTCATAGGCAATTGCAGTTGGTCCCGTACCCGGCACGGCGGGCGGGTTAATGAGAGTAAGTTCATCGCGGTCAGAGTATCCGAGTGTGTGCGCCGGGCGGCCGGGCGGCGTGACACTCGTAAGGTTTCCGGCAGCGTCGTATCTCAAGCCCAAAACACGGCCGTCGGGAAGTGTCTTGCTCGTAATGCGCCCGGCGGCGTCGTAAATAAAATGTGCCGTCCGACCGATTGGATCTGTGACCGTTTTAAGAAAGCCCTGCGCGTTGTATGAGAAGGAAACGGAGCGCGTATTCCCCACACTGCCGACGGACATGCTCCCCAGCCGCCCGCGGTTGTCGTATTCCACGCGAACTGGGTCCAAATTGCCGTGCTGGCCCTGCACAAAGCGGCCGAGCGCGTCGAGGGTAAACGTCTGCGTGCGGCCCGCCGGGGTCGTGTTGACAAAGGTTCGCGTCGCGGCGGTGTAGGTGTTTGTCGTCGTGCGACCGTCCACCGTGGTGGTGTTCGTCATGCTCACGAGGCTCAGCGGGTCGGTTGCATTCGCTAGCACGGCGGAGCGGGTGCTGCTGGACGTGAATTGAAGCTTGCTTGGGAACTGGAGGGAAAATCTCGCCGTGGTCGGCGACTGCATGCCAAAGCGCGGATCGGGGCCGAGGAGGGTATCGGAGATCGTGCCGTCCGACGATGTAGCGTGGGTCGTTCCGGCGTCGATGGCCTCCTCGCTCCGGCTCTCTGTGCCATCGGGCTGGGTGATCGTGCGGCGCTGGATTTTTCCGGGCAGGTTCTCGGTTTGGTAGGTGGTGACGCGGTTGAGCGCGGTGGCGAGGGTGACGGTGAACTCGTTCGTGATGGCCACGCGCGCGAGGGTCTTCGAGCCACCAGCGGGATCGGCGTCGTGGATGAGCCGGCCATCCGCATCGTACCGATAAACGCTGATCTTGCCGCGCGGGTCGGTGTACCTCGTTAACAAGCCATCGGCGGAAGAAGCAAATTGCATCTGCTCGCCCGCCGGGTTGCTGATGCTGGCGAGGAAACCGTTGGCATCCACGGCGAGCGTGGTTTGCTGGCCGAAGGTCCCGATGATGGCCGTGGGGTTGCCGGAGCCGTCGTGCAGGATCGTCGTGACGTTGTCGGTGCCGCCGGTTTTCTCGGTCACCTGACTGAGACGGCCATCGGCGTTGTAGTCGAACTCTAACAGCGTGGCCCCGGTCAGCGCGTTCAACGTGCGGAGGTGCCGGCCGACAGAGTCGAATTGGTAGAGCAAGCCACCGTCCGAGGACGGCACGGCTATTTCGCTGGCAGAAAACCCCGGCAGCGGGCGATTCACACGTCGGATGCGGTTGTTGTCACTGTCCGCGATGTACAGGCTGCCATCCGGGGACACGGCGACGCTCTCTGGCTCGAAGAGTGCGGCTTGGGTGGCCGGGCCGCCATCGCCTCTGAAGCCTTGAGTCCCGTTCCCCGCCACCGTGGTGATGATCCCGTCCGGACCCACTCGGCGGATGCGGTCGTTATCTTCATCTGCGATGTAGAGGCTGCCGTCCGGCCCCTCCGCGACCCCCGTCGGGAACCTGAGGGAAGCCTGGGTGGCAGGACCGCCATCGCCGCTGAAGCCTTGAGTCCCGATGCCCGCCACCGTGGTGATGATCCCATCCGGCCTCACCCTGCGGATGCGGTGGTTGGTTGTGTCAGCGATGTATAGGCTGCCGTCGGCGCCCAAGGCGACGCCTTGAGGATTCCAGAGTGTTGCGAGGGTGGCAAGACCGCCATCGCCGCTGAAGCGGAACGCGCCATTACCTGCCACCGTCGTGATGATCCCGTCGGGACCCACCCGACGGATGCGGCTGTTGTCAGAGTCCGCAATGTAGAAGCTACCGTCGGCGCTCACAGCAACTCTATCCACATCATCAAGCTCAGCCAGGGTGGCAAGACCGCCATCGCCGCTAAAACGGTCGGGGCCGGTCCCGGCCACGGTCGTGATAATCCCGTCTGTCCCGACCCGCCGGATGCGATTGTTGTCAGTATCCGCGATGAACACGCTGCCGTCTGAGGCGACAGCGACACCTCCTGGGTCACGGAGTGTGGCCTGGGTGGCCGGCCCACCGTCGCCGCTGAAGCCACTCCCGTTGCCCGCGACGGTCGTGATGATCCCGTCTGGGCCTACGCGGCGGATGCGGGTGTTGCCAGAATCAGCGATGAAAAGGCTGCCGTCCGAGGCGACGGCGACGCCTTCTGGGTCGCTGAGACTGGCTTGGGTGGCCGGACCGCCATCGCCGCTGAAGCCTTGATTACCGTTCCCCGCCACGGTGGTGATGGTCGCGCTCACCGAGTCCGCGCTCCGGCGCCGGCCGTCACCCGTGTGGAGCACTCTCCCTACGGGATCGTAGAAGTGGTGGCCGCTCAACGTCCAGCCACCGAGTCCGACTTTCCGTGCATCGGCATAACCTTCGCCCAGCACTTCGGAGATGGGCAGCGAGATGGTGATCGTGCTGGTCTGGCGGTTGCCTGAGATCGTGCCCGCTCCGAATTGGGCGAAGGACTGCTGAAACTCCGCCGGCGTTTTGTAAACAGCGGGGTAAACGTAATCAATCGAGCCGACCGCCAACTGGCTGCCCTGCACCAGTCGGCCATAAGCGTCGAGTCCGTCCCAGACAAAGGTTGTCTGCTGGTTCGGGGCGGCGGCGAACGTCTGATGCAGGGTTTGGCCGGCTACGGCGAGATGGAGTTGGATCGACTGAAGGCTGGCCGGCACGGAGGCGCCGCTCAACTTGATGTTCAGTGTGCGATTTGCGGCCCGACCCGGGACGCGGTTGCTGCGGTAATTGAGTGTGTGAGGCGTGCCGACGATCGGCCCGGAATCGCCGAGCACCTGATTCTCGCATTCAATGATGCTCCCCTGCGCCTCGCAAGAATCGTCCAATGTCTGGTCTCTGTCCACTTCGCCATCAGGCGTAGTGGCATCGTCTGGCAGGCCGTAGGGATAGTTGTAGTCCCACGTGCTGAAGTGGGTCAGGGGGACGCGCCAGAGGGATTGGCCGGCGGCGTAGAGGGTGCCCAGTTGTTGGCGCTCGCCCTCGGTGATGCCTTCACCGGTGTCGGCATTGCCGTCGCCGTCGGTGTCCACATTGGCAAACCCGCCGCTGAGGTTGAGGATTTTGATGACGCGTCCGTTTTCGGACGGCACCCACGCGGCTTTCTGGCCGTCATAAAATCCGACGGGAACGGGGGTACCAACGGGAAAGCCGATAAAGTTCTCCTGATAGGAAAACACAGGCTGGCTAAACAGCACATCCTTACCCCCGATCTTCACCACTGCCTCATCTGCCGAGAGTTCAACCGCGTAGGTGTAACCGCTGTTGGCGGGCAGAATGGCCGGCATGGCCGCCGGGCCGTTGGTGCCGACCGTGTACTCCGTAGCGCGGATACTCAACGAACTTACGCTTTGAGTTGCACCGTTCGCAAGGAGCACGCTGGCGCTGGTGCCGGGGGGAAACAGCAGCGTGGCCTTGCGCGAACCGTCGGCGTCGGTCTGCATGCTGCCTCGGTGCACCTGCATGGGCGAGTTGAGGCCCAGCGCGACAGCCGTCACGATCGGGTCCCTCTGGATCATCACCACGTCTTGCACCCTCGCGTAATCCTGCCAGGGGACGTTGAGCTGGCGCTGAACGGGGCAGAAATCGGTCTTCGCATATTTCACAGTCAGTAGGCCACCGCCGTTGACAGCCAGATCAAACATGCCGTCGGCCCGGCTGATTGTCTGACCGAGTTCGGGATGATTAAGAATCGAGATGGCTACACCGGAAAGCGGAGTGTTGTCGCGCTTCCTGACCTTCCCGCGCACGACTGCGGCGCGTTTTGCTTCGATGGTGCCAGGGGCCACGCCGGTTTGGATCGGGTTTGGCCCCGTGTACAAGAACTCCGTCGCCCCCGCCAGCAGCGTCGCAACGCCCTGTGGTATCGGCGGAGCAATGGAAACCGGGTCGGGCGGCAAGCCACCAGGCCGGCTCGCCAGGCGGAAGAAGCGAACGCCCGTGCTACTGCTGAGAACGACCGAGAGCTGCTGGCCGATCAACTGCGGAGCTTGCAACACGGGCGACCACTGGTCAGCCGCAGACAACTGGTCCACTTGTTCCAGTACAAACCCCGTGGCGGTGCTGGTCCACGACAGACGGACTTGGGAGTCCGTGCTCACGTCAACGAGCAGTACGGGCGGCGATTGCGCTAAACTCAGACCTCAGTAAAACCGGCAAAATCGGATAGTAAGACGCGGAAGTTCAATTCCGTGAAAGTGACGATAAACGGAGGCGCGCGGCGGCGCGGTTTTCAGACCGTTTTCCCCCCACTCAACCCGGGTGGGCTTTAGGTTTTCTGCGGG
>CAMAUY010000202.1 GCA_945861565.1 Akkermansia muciniphila | reverse complement strand
TGCGTTCGGAAAAGATCCGTTTTGCCCAGAGCTGCCAGGACGGCAAAGAAGGGTTCCGCACACCGAACTTCGTCACCAAAACATTCGAAAGCGTGGGGAAGTGCGTGACAAACCGGAAAACCCAGCGCGCGCAGCCGGAAAGTGTTGAGAAACGTTTTCATCTGATGACGAATGCGGACGGCTGAGTCTTGCAAGTTGCGATAATAGAACCCCAACCCCGGATCGATGAGAATTTTGCGCACCCCGGCCTTCGTCGCGAGCTCGGTCTCGCGCGCAAAGTACTCATAAAGCATGCTCACGGCATCGCCCTTGAAATCGAAATCGCCCACCTCACGAACGTTCGGCCCCTGGACGTGACACAGAATCACTGCCGCATCGTGCGCGGCGACCATGCGGAACATTTCCTCATTCCGAACCGTACCCGTAAGATTCAAAATGCGGGCTCCCGCTTCCAGCGACGCTCGAGTAACGCTCGGATGATACGTCTCCACGGAGACGATCAGGTCTGCCCCGGCCAATTCCTGAATCACGGGTAAGAGGCGGCTCAGTTGCGAGGTATCTGCCACCCGTCCAGCATGGCTAAGCGAGGACTCCGCTCCGATATCAATGGCATCGGCCCCTTGGGCCGCGAGGATCCGCCCTCGCTGGATGGCGGCATCCGTGGAAAGGCAAACGCTTTCCCGGTACCACGACTCCGGCGAGAGATTAACGACCCCCAGGATGGCAGGCCGTGCATTGAAGGCGAAAACTCGGCTGCCAAGGGTGAATTCGGCGACGGGACTCGAGAGTTGGCCCGAGTGACGGGATGCGATTTCGGCGAGATCTTCCAGACAAAGCATGACGGCGAAACGATAGCACGAATTGAGTCGCCGCGGCGAGAGGAGCCTGTTAGGTCTTTTCCGGTCGTTGGCGGCCATTCCATGACACGAAAAATCCAATCGTTCCTCGCCGCGTGCACCGTCTTCGGAGCTCTTAGCACATGCCTGAAAGCAGACTTGCTGGATTCCACCAACTCGCTGCGCGTGAGTTTCCCTGATGCGCGGCTGACGGTTAATGGACTCGCGTGGTTCAACGAAGACCGAGCGACTCTGCGGCGGTTGCCGCTTCGTCTGAAGGATACTTTTCGAGCGCCCGTCTGGAGCTTGGCCCAAGATACGTCCGGTGGACGCATTCGTTTCAAAACCGATTCAACGAGGATCGGCCTACGCGCGAAAAGCCCGGACACATCCGGCATGCACCACATGACCACCATTGGGCAGAGTGGTTTCGACATTTACATTAACAACGAATACATGGGTAGCGCGTGGCCGGACAATTCCGGTGACATCGTCAAGGAATGGACGGTAGGAACGAACCGTGCATTGCGTGACGTCACACTCTACCTGCCGCTCTACAAAGGAGTCGCGATCCAGGAAGTCATTTTGGAATCGGACGCGAAAATCGAACCACCACCCCCCTTTGCCCGGAGCAAACCGGTGGTTTATTATGGATCCAGCATCACGCAGGGTGGTTGCGCTTCAAATCCCGGCTTGAGTTGCCAGGCGCAACTCTCGCGCTGGTTGAACCTTGATTTCATCAACCTCGGTTTCAGTGGCAACGGCCTGGGCGAACCAGCCATTGCCGACGCGGTCAGTGAAATCGACGCCTCTTGTTTCGTCTTGGATTACTGGGGCAATCCATCCGCGGAAGTTTACCGAGATACCCTGCCCACATTCGTGCAAACGCTTCGCAAACGATATCACCAGACACCGATCCTTATCACCGGCCCTTACTTCTTCCCGTCCGAAACTCTGACCGCACGGAATGCAGGCCCACTCACTGAAAAACGAACGACCGCCAAACAGTTCGTCGCAAACCAACGCCGAGCCGGGGACAAATTCATCGCCTACGTCGATGGGCTCGAAATGTTGTCCCGCGAGCAGGCCTTTGGACTGGTTGACGGCGTGCATTGCAATTCTTTAGGATTCTATTTCTGCGCCAAAGGTCTCGAACCGCACCTCAGAAAAGCCCTCAAATTGCGCCCGTGATCAGGGTCCCACCGACCGTGCGAATTCCCCTCTATTCATTTGTTTGCTTCGGTGAGCAGACACTATTTTGACCGCATCCAGTTTCGAAATGTTGCGTCGGTGAGGAGTTGCGTTGCGAGCCGTTGATAACCTTCAGTCAACGGGTGGCTCGCATCCGCATACAAGACACTTGGAAGCAACTCCGGAGCGACGTGGGGAATTTGATTTTCCGAGAGCCAACGCATTATATCTGCACGGACTTTTCGGTAGGCGGGACGGTTCGGGGCGGCCATGATGTGCTCGTTGAAAGGCCCCAGCACCACCAGCACGTCATTGCCGCGCCCGCGCAGGGTGGCCATCAAACGCTGAAACGCGTGCCACTGGAGCGATCGATCGAGATCGACCCATTCGAAGCGAGTTGTGCCGGTAGCATTCGTGGACCACGGTTTGTGCCGCGAACTTTGCGGCCCGCGTTGAGAATCCTCCTGGGGCTCGGGCGGAACCACCAAGGTGATTTGGGAAATCGGATTGCGGGACCCGTTCGGATAGAGGGGCGGATCACCCCCTGCTTCAGCCAGCGTCCATTTTGGAATGCTCTGCTGTTCGAAATAGGTGCTCTGCAGGTGGCTCACCCACGCAAAGAACGCGACATTGCGTTCCACGATCACGTTCAACCGCTCGCTGGCGTCCGCGCGGTAGCAGGGAATCCGCGGGGAAAACTGCGGCACGAGAGCCGCATGGTTGAACGGTTCTTCCTTGTCCGTGCTCAAGTCGGCCTTCGGACTCGTCAGCCAGAGCACATTACAGTGTAGGATTACTTTTTGTCGGCTCAGCGGACGGCCGTAGCAGCGGATCAACCCTTCCAACGCGAGCGGGAAAAGGCCGTTGACCCCGCCGTTGACAAACAAATTGGCGACTCCGGCTTCCTGATTCAAAAAGTGAGACCAGGTGCCATTCGTCAAAACGTACTCACCCCAAATCACGGAATCCCCCAACATCACAATATTGGTCGGCTCCAACCGTTGCAGGCGGCGTTCGTAGAGCCAATAGTCCTTACTCAAAACGTAGGGAATACGGTAGTCCAACCCGGTCTCGAATCGCTCCAGTTTCTTCCATAGCGCCGGAGTCAACGTCACGACAAAAGCCAGAATGCCAAACACCACGACCCATTGCCGCAGGCTCAACCGCACTTCATTCACGAACGGTATTTCCGGGGAATCGCTCAGTTTCATTTAGCCGTTTCAAAACTGAAAATAGATGAATGCGCCGCCACCGGAGGCGCAAAGGCAAAGGTACAGAACCATAAACACCGCCGTTCCGACCCGGACGAAATCGGTTTGCAGACACTTTCGGAACCGCGACTCGTAGCCGAATTGATACAGCCAGACTAAGGCCACGAGAATAAGCATCAACGCCGGAATCTGCGGATCACGCCAGGGAGAAGTCGCGAGGCGGTTGACGATCAACAGCGCATCGTGCAATGAATTGGCTCTAAAGAATATCCACGCGAAGCAAACGAAGAGGAAGACTCCCATTTGCTTCACGAGCCGCGGCACCTGTTCGCGATAAAAGACCGATCGCTCGAGCTCACGAGTGATCATAATTCCCACCGCGTGGAGTGTCCCCCAAATCACAAACGTCCAATTGGCCCCATGCCAGATCCCGGAAACAAAAAAGGTGAGGAAGAGATTCCGGTAGGTTTTGAATACGCCATCGCGATTCCCTCCCAACGGAATATAAACGTAATCTCGAAACCAGGAGGAGAGGCCAATGTGCCACCGTGACCAAAAATCACCGAGGCCCGTGGCCAGGTAAGGATTGTTAAAGTTTACAATTAAATTGAACCCCATCAGTTTCGCGACGCCGCGGGCCATATCGGTATAGCCACTGAAGTCGAAGAAGATTTGCCAGGCGAACGCAAACGTCGCCATCATCAACGCGGGGGCGTCGAACGCCTTGGGATTGTCGTAAACCCGTTCGACATAAAAGGAGAGATAGTTGGCCAGCGCCAATTTCTTGAACAAGCCGACGAGAAAAAGCGAGGCACCGTCGGTAAAATTCCGAAGGCAAACCGTCGGGAACTGATGAAACTGGGGCAGGAGATGCTTCGCTCGCTCGATGGGCCCGGCCATCAGTTGTGGGAAGAAACAGACAAACGTCGCGAAACGAACGAAATTGCGCTCCCGTTGAACGTTGCCCAAGTAGAAATCGATGGTGTAGCTCAACGATTGGAAGGTGAAAAAAGAGATACCCACCGGCAGCAAATACTCGAAGCCGAAAGGCATCAGCGTCGATGGATCGGATAACCTCGCCGAGACGTGGAGTGAAGCGAAGGCCGCGTTCAGATTCTCCACAACGAAGCGGGCATATTTGAAGAAAAGCAGGAGCGCGAGATTGTTGACCAGACTGATGAGCAGCCAGATTTTGCGACTGCTGTAAAGCGCGCCGAGGGTCATCAAAAGCAATATCAGACTGAACACGACCATCGTGGGACGCAGTGTTTGCGGGCCAAAAAACGCCATGGCCAGGCAGCTTAACGTCGTGCCTGCGGAAATGAGGAACGCGACTTTGAGCACACGATTATCGAATCGCAACCCGGTCAATCGGGAGAGGACATCGGTATTCTGCCCAGTGCGGGGGCAATGATCCATCAAAGCTACCAGGCAAAAATCGAGCAAAGTGGAATAAACCACGAGGAGTAAGTAATACGGATTCCACCAACCGTAGAAGAAATAGGAGGCCGCCGTAAGCCACGGCAGCCACAGTTGGGTTTTTCGCAATGCGTAGAACCCGGGCAGGACTATCAGTAGGAAGACAAAAAACGGCCAGGTGTGAAAAAGCATGTCGCGGGGTCGGGGTTAGCTCATCACGCCGCGAAGGGCGTTACTTCGCCTGTTTCTTCAAGAGTATCCGTTCGTCCGGTGCCATCCGCCGCACGCAGCGGAATCCACAGTAGTCGGTGGAAAAACAAGCGTCGCTGTCTCCCGTCAATTCGCCTTGCCGCGCCGTGCTGCGGCAAGCCTCCGGACTGGACTTCCAACTGCCCCCGCGAATCACTCGCTTAACATCGTTGCCAGAATTCGCCGGGCCACGAGGATCCACCGCGGGACCGTCCTTGGGATAGCCGGCAAGATAGATGTCCTCGCACCACTCGGAGACGTTTCCGTAGAGGTCGTAGAGTCCCCAACGATTGGGTTTCCGCTGGCCCACCGGGTGCGTCTTCTGGTCGGCATTGGCGGCGAACCAAGCATATTGCCGCAATTTGTCCGCGGGGCCAAACTCATAGGGCCCCTCGGTTCCCGCTCGCGCCGCGTATTCCCACTCAGCCTCCGTCGGGAGGCGATACCCATTGGCTCCGTAGTCACAGTCCCAATCCATCGTCTTCTCGTTATAACACGGCTGCAGGCCCTCCAGGAGCGAGCGCTCGTTGCAGTATTGCTTGGCGTCGCGCCAACGGACGCGCTCCATCGGTTTCTTCGGACTTTCCTGCCAGTGCGATGGATTGGGCAACTGCACCTTCGCGAGCAACTCCTGCGTGACTTCGAATTTGTCGATCGCGAAGGCACTGACTCGCACGGTGTGCGGTGGCCTCTCGTCGGAACTACCCTGGAGGCTGCCCATCATGAATTCACCACCGGGCAGAGAGATCATTTCAACGCCGGATTTCGTGACGATTTCGGCCGGATTGTCCGCGGTGGACAGCACGGAAATGGCGGGCCGATCCGGCGGCGGGGCAGCTTCAGAATCCGGGCCAGATTTCCCGCACGATGTCAGAGCGATCGCCGCTCCGAAGGCCAAGTACAAAAAGGCAATTCGCTTCACCGCTTTTCCTTGGTTGCTCGCGGTGGAAGGAACCAGGCCGGTTCCTTGTTGCTGAATCCGTTCGTCGTCAACATCACGAAGTCTGCCGCGCGGGCGTGGTTGAGATCGACGATTCCATCCCGTTCCGCTGGGACGGCACAAAGGTTCCAGCCGGGCGCATAAACGCCCACGATTTCGCAGGCCGCGAGAAACGTGCCCGGCTTGCTGGGGTCGCCTTTACTGGCGTGTCCCCGGCTCAGGCTCAGGAACCGACTGTCCGGCGACCAGTCGACGTGGTACGTCTCGTTTGTTTTATCCTGGATGCGGAGGCGCCACGGACCCACCGAGGGCGAGCCCGAGTCGAGGTCAATCGGTGCCGCGACAATTTCGTGGTCGCCCGAACCCCAGGCGATTTGCTTGCCATCTGGGCTTAAACACGGGCGGCAGCCGGGTATCTTCAGGTTAATGATCTTGTTGCCGCGCGCCTCAATCGCGAGAATTGCGTGGTCAAAGCCCATGCCGGCATGAACGGTCGACACGATCCATTTCCCATTCGGGGCAAAACAGGGGTTATAAAGGTGGTGTAGATTCGCACTATTGGGATGGGCCTCGATCGTGCCGGTGGTCAGATCATAGAAGCTCATCCCCTTTGTATAGTAGTCGATCACGTTGAACTTGGGATACTCCTGCGGCAGGTACCCGATGACCTTGCTATCCGGTCTCCAAAACGGTTCACGCGCGTTGTTCACCAACTTCTTCCGGTGCTGGCCGTCACTGTCCATGACAAAGAGACTCCGAACGGCATCCCGCCCCGCCCCCTGATCGACGGAAAAGCAAATCTTCGTGCCGTCGGGAGAGACTTGCGGATAATGCTCATGTTCGTTCGGAGTTTGGGTCAGGTTTACCGGGCTCGATCCGTCCGCGTTCATCACGAAAAGCTCCCAGTTGTCGTTCACGTAGGTTTCGTAAACGATCTTGAACGGGAGCCCGCTCAATTGTTCCCGGACGGTTGCCTGGGCGCTCGCCATTTCGGTCACACTCGTGACTAGGAGGGCAGCGAGCAGTGCGACGGACGTCCGCAACGAGCACCGGAGGGGCAAAATGGCGCGCCCTTCATTTTGCGTGATCATAGAATGAAGAAAGTCACGCCGGTGAAGTGCTCCATGTCAATGCGTTAAGTGGCCGCGGGTCGGAAGCCCAGGGCAGTTTCAAGAAAAGTGGATTGGCCGGATTGGTTGAAGGATGGACCCGCGGAAGAACAATAGGCAGGCGGGATATTGAGAACTCGGCTGATTTTTCACAATGGCCACGCTTGAAAGTAAGCGCATGGCTTCTTGAAGCCAT
>CAMAUY010000201.1 GCA_945861565.1 Akkermansia muciniphila | reverse complement strand
GCCGCTGCCGTTGGGACCCATGACGGCGTGGACTTCTCCGGGACGGATGGTGAGGTTGATGCCTTTGAGAATCTGGCGGCCTTCGACGCCGGCGCTCAGGTTTTGGATGGCGAGAATGGGGTGTGTCATTGGTCGTGCTTGATTGAGTTTAATGAATTTTGGAAGTGCGGGTTCAACCCACGCTCCCCTCCAGGCTCACGGCGAGCAGCTTCTGCGCTTCGACGGCGAACTCCATCGGCAGTTGCTTGAACACCTCTTTGCAATAGCCGTTGACGATCATGTTCACGGCGTCCTGCGTCGAGATGCCGCGCTGATTGCAATAGAAGATTTGGTCTTCACCAACCTTCGACGTGCTGGCCTCATGCTCGACCTGCGCCGAGGCATTCTTCACCTCAATATAGGGAAATGTGTGCGCGCCACACTTGTCGCCGATGAGCAGCGAGTCGCACTGCGAGAAATTGCGGGCATTGGTCGCGCTCTTCAGGACTTTCACCAACCCGCGATAACTGTTTTGGCCACGGCCGGCAGAAATGCCCTTCGAAATAATAGTGCTGCGCGTGTTCTTGCCGATGTGGATCATCTTCGTGCCGGTGTCGGCTTGCTGGCAGTTGTTGGTCAACGCCACCGAGTAGAACTCGCCGACTGAGTTGTCGCCCTGCAATATAACGCCGGGATATTTCCAGGTGATGGCGGAGCCGGTCTCGACCTGCGTCCAGGAAATCTTGGAGTTCACGCCGCGACATGCGCCGCGCTTTGTGACGAAGTTATAGATGCCGCCTTTGCCGTTTTCGTCGCCCGGATACCAGTTCTGCACGGTCGAGTATTTGATCTCCGCATTGTCCAGCGCGATGAGTTCGACGACCGCGGCGTGAAGCTGGTTCTCGTCACGCATTGGCGCCGTGCAACCTTCGAGGTAGCTGACATGGCTGCCCTCATCCGCGATGATGAGCGTGCGCTCGAACTGGCCGGACTTGGCCGCGTTGATGCGAAAATAAGTCGAAAGCTCCATCGGGCAGCGCACGCCCTTCGGGATGTAGCAGAACGAACCGTCCGTGAAGACCGCCGAGTTGAGCGCCGCGTAGAAGTTGTCCGTGTGCGGCACCACCGAGCCGAGATACTTGCGGACCAGCTCTGGATGCTCCTGCACCGCTTCGCTGAAGGAGCAGAAGATGACCCCCTTCGCACCCAGTTCCTTCTTGAAAGTGGTGCCGACGGACACGCTGTCAAACACCGCGTCCACCGCCACGCCCAACAGCCGGTTGCGCTCGTGGAGGGGAATACCCAGCTTCTCGTAAGTCTCCAAGAGCTTCGGGTCCACCTCGTCGAGGCTCTTTGGGCCGTCGCTTGTGTTCTTGGGTGCGACGAAGTAGGTGATGTCCTGATAGTCGATCGCCGGATAATGCACCTTGGGCCACTGCGGAGTCGGCAGGGTTAGCCAGTGGCGATACGCTTTCAGCCGCCATGCCAGCAGCCACTCCGGCTCCTTCTTCTTGCGCGAAATGAGACGAATGACGTCCTCGTTCAAGCCCGGCGGAGCGGACTCCGTCTCGATGTCCGTGTAGAAACCGTATTTGTATTCCTGCTTGACCAGACCCTCAATCGTTTCGGTGGATGTGCTCATGACATTCTAATAAGTTCTCTCGACATTGAAGAGGGCGATTTTCAGGCCCTCGACTGTGAACGCAGCCGCCTGGCCAGATGGCACGTCTTGGGCTGCCGCTATTTTGATGAGCTTTGCCATAATGCTTGAGTCGGTTGGATGGTTGCTGAACAAGCCGGAGGCTCCGACTCCGGTCAGGCGTTACTCATGGTGATGCGCGTCGCAAGCCCGGTCGGTCGGCGCATCGGCGGCGACGACGGTCGGCTGCACCAGTCCAGCTTTCAGCAGGTAGGCTTCCACTTCGTCCCCGCTGACATCGGCCAGCATGTGCCCATCGATTTCCACGCAGGGCGAGAGCATCTGCCCGCTCTTTTCGACCATCTCCGCGTGGAGTGACCGGTTGTTGATGACGTCACGATCTTCGTAAGACAGGGTGTATTTGCGCATGATGGCGCGCACGCCCTGGCTCCAGCCGCAGGAGGGTTTCAAGTA
The DNA here is from genome assembly GCA_945861565.1 of Akkermansia muciniphila. GTDB lineage: Bacteria > Verrucomicrobiota > Verrucomicrobiia > Limisphaerales > UBA9464 > SIBK01. The sequence continues at coordinate 5,243 of CAMAUY010000201.1, read as the reverse complement.
GGCGATGATTTTCGGTGGGTTCATTGATGTTTTGCGTTTTGTTTTGGTTTTCTGGTTGCGGTCGCTTGGAACCTTGCGGTTTCCTCGCGCCGGTAAATTCGGCTCACAAACGAGCCGGCTCGGAATCCGCCCAGCCCTTCCAACGGTTGAAAGCCCAAAGCTTATCCGCGACGAAGTCGCCCTGCCACACCACTTCATTCCATTTCAAACGCCGAAAGCGTTTCGGAACGTTGGCTCTCGCCGGTGCTTCTGGTTCGCCCGTTCGCTGCGCCGGTTTGGCTGGGTGGTTCAAGTTCATTATCGTGGTTCGATCACGCTCAACCGGCACCGTTGTTCCCAATCGCTTCTACGGGACAACCGTCCATTGCTTCTTTGCAAAGGACCTCTTCCTCCGGCGTCGCCGGCTGCTTAAAGACATAGGAGTAACCGCCATCGTCATGGCGCGTGAAATTGGCCGGGGCAGTCTCGCGGCACAAATCGCAGTCGATGCACTGGTTGTCCACATAGAGCTTTCCGGACACGCCTTCCGCATATTTATTCGCAATGTCAGCCATAGATTCTCTTTTGTTTCTTGCACTCGGGCTCAAGTCACTTCAGTCGACTCGGCGTCAAGCGCCCGACTTTCTAAAGATCGTGCTTTTGAAACAATAGGCAGCGCAATTGTGCCTGCAAACGATATTCGAAACAATTTGCTTTAGAAAGAAAGCGCAAATGCGGCTGGCCTTCGAAACAGGTTTGCCGTAAGCTCAACCGGATGAAGAAACGCGGTGCGATCCGCAAGAAATCAGAGATGGTCCCCAATCGGCAAGCGATCCTGCGCCTGCTCAAGCAGCAGGGGCCGAGCGATTCGGAAACCTTGGCCGCGCAACTGGGCATTTCGGCGATGGGCGTCCGCCAACACCTCTACGCCCTGCGCACCAAAGGGCTGGTAACCTACCAGGAAGAGCCACGCCCAATCGGGCGGCCCGCCAAGATGTGGTGTCTGACGCCGGCCGCCGAGCCCCATTTTCCCGACGCCCATGCGGCCTTGACCGTAAATTTGCTGAACGCAATCGAACAGACCTTCGGTGCCGAGGGTGTCCGGCGTTTGGTGACCCGCTGCACCAAACAGCAGATTGTGGATTACCGCTCACGCATCCCCGTGCGCTCCCCGCTCGAAGCGCGCTTGGAGGCGCTGGTTTCAATTCGCAACGAAGAAGGCTACATGGCCGAAGTCCAGCGCCAGCGTGACGGTTCGTTCCTGCTAATCGAGAACCACTGCCCGATTTCCGCCGCGGCCAAGGTGTGCCCCAAGCTATGCGATGCGGAAATGGAAGTCTTCCTCGCCATCCTTGGCGAGGGTGTCACCATCGAGCGAGTAGAGCACATGGTCGCCGTAGCCCGTCGCTGCGTATACCGTGTTTGGACCAGCAAGCCTTGAAAACATTTTGGAGCTGATATTTGCTTTCTGGACGCTCCGCGCGTCGTGGAAGGGGCGGACGAATCAATCTGTGAAACTTAGACTTGCTTGCGCCGATTTCACATTCCCCTTGCTACCCCATGATCAGGTCCTGGACCTCATTGCCATGCTTGGGTTCGAGGGGGTGGATATCGGACTTTTTGAGGGGCGATCTCATCTCTGGCCATCCAGCGCTTTCTCGTCGCCGGCCAAGTCCGGAAAGCGGCTGAATCGCCAACTGACGGACCGACACCTGCGTTGTGCGGACATCTTTCTCCAGATGGACCCCAGTTTCATCCCGTATGCAATCAACCACCCGGAACCGGCACGACGCCGGCGCGCCCGGGATTGGTTTCTCAAGACCTTGGAGTACGCCGGCGCCGCCGGTGCGAAACACGTCACCACCCTTCCCGGCGTTTACTTTGACGCTGAAAAACCGGCGGACTCCTGGAAGCGCTGTTGCGATGAGCTGACGTGGCGCGTCGAGCAGGCAAAGCAGCAGCATATCGTCTTCAGCGTCGAGGCTCACGTCGGGTCGATCGTTCCGAAACCCAAGGAGGCGCTGCGTCTTGTGCAAAGCGTGCCCGGCTTGACGCTGACGCTCGATTACACCCACTTCACTCGGTCCGGGCTACCGGACAGCGCCGTCGAACCTCTCGTCGCGCATGCCTCGCACTTCCATGCCCGCGGCGCCTGCAAGGGCCGATTGCAATCGTCCTTCAAGCAAAACACGATTGACTATGCCCGCGTCCTTCGCGCGATGCAGAAGGCCCAGTACTCGGGCTACGTCGGAGTCGAATACGTGTGGATCGATTGGGAGCACTGCAATGAAGTGGACAATCTTTCCGAAACAATTCAGCTCCGGGATTTCCTCCGTGTGAACCAGCCGACACCGTGACAGCACCTTGCTTAGGGTGATGCCAATTTGACATTGTTATGTACTGATGGCAGATTACCATCATGATCAAGACACAAATCCAACTGCCCGACGCACTCTACCACGAAGCCAAGCGCGTGGCGCGGGAACGGGAGATGTCTTTGGCCGAGGTGCTGCGGCGCGGAGTGGAATACATGGCCGGCGTGTATCCGCCGCTGCCGCCGCCACGTGAAAAGAGCAAACGCTGGAGCCTACCCAAGCCGATAAATACGAGGCTGAAGCGCGATCCGTTTGCGGATGAAGACTGGCGAGTCCATTTGGAGACCGAGGTCGGCGTTGCCGCTCTCAAATGTCGAGGCGACTCATGACTGCCTGCGACACCAACATTCTCTTTCCGGCCCTGGAAGCAAGCCACGCGAACCATGCTCCTGCACGAGCCTGGCTCGATGATCAAGTGGAGAACCAGAGCTTTGTTATCTGTGAACTGAACCTGCTGGAACTTTATCTACTGGTGAGGAGTGCAACGATCTCCAAGCGGCCTTTGGATGCACCCTCCGCCGTTGCAGTCATCGAGAGTCTACGCACCAATCCGGCATGGCGACTGATCGATTACCCCGGCGGATTGATGCCGGAAGTGTGGCGTGTTGCGGGGCGGCCAGGCATGGCCAGAAGACGAATCGTGGACACTCGCCTGTCCCTGGTGCTTCGCCATCACGGCGTCACCCATTTTGCGACCGCCAATGAAAAGGACTTCGCCGACTTTGGCTTCAAACGTGTCTGGAATCCACTGAGGACAAGCTAGGCCGCCGGACGGTGCAGTCGAACGGGGGAGGGCACGGACCCACTCCCCCTTCCGTGATAAAGGTATCGGCGTGTTCGTAGCCAGGCGCACAACAACAGAGCAGCCGCAACACTTCGGATCCCGTATTCCACAGCTTGTGTTTCTGCCCAGGCGGAATCGCGATGGCATCGCCCGTGCCCACGTCTCGCGTCTCCGCACCGATCCGCAGTCGCCCCGTCCCGTGGGTGATGAAATAAATTTCCTCGGTGCGGGCGTGGTAATGTTCTTCCGTGGCTTGCCCGGGTTGCAGCCGGGCTTCGGCGAGACTTTGGTTGCAGATCGAGGAGTTTCGATGCGCAAGGAGTTCCCGGATCTGAGATCCGTCCTTCGTCACAAACGCGGGTACTTGATCAAGATTGGCGATATCCATGAGAAAAGCTTTAGCATCGCCCGGCAGCTCGGGACATCAACTGCGGCGACCGAGCCAGACGCCGGCGAGAATCAGGAGCAATGCCCAACCCAGCGTCGGGGTCAACGGTTCATTCAAGAGTACGAAGGCCCACAGGATGGTGCTGACGGGTACTAGATTGCCGAACAGAAAGACACGGCTGGCGGGCCAGTGTTTCAGTGCCCGATTCCAAAGTGCGAACGAGGCGGCCCCTCCGAAAACGATGCAGTACGCCTGGATCAACACGAGCTGAAGGTCCCAATGAATCGGCCGGACGGACACTTCGACGGCAGTGATGGGCAACAACCAGACTCCCGCCCGCCAGAGAGTTGCCGCGGTTACTTCGATGCCAGTCATTTCTTGTGCATGCACCTGAGTTTGGCGGTTATACCAGGTCCAGAGCAGACCGGCCGCGAACCCCATGGCTTCGCCGTACCAAGGCGCCTGCCCGTGACGAATCGCGGGCCAAAGCAAGACGAGCACGCCGGAAAGGGTCAGGACAGCGGCGGAAATCTTAAGAAAAGAGCCACGGCTAGAAGTCAGTCGCCCCTCCCAGATGAGGACCCAGACCGGTGCAGCCGCCAGATGGAGCGCGAAATGGGAGGACGGAATATACTGAAGGGAGGCGTAACAGACGGTGATGTAGATTGCGAGCGAAAGGCCGCCGCGATACCAGAGTCGGAGCCGCACACCCCTGGGAAGTTGCGTGGTAGGCCCGAGCCAGTCCGTATATCGAAGGCCTGCAGACAGCAACAATCCGGCGCACAGGAAACGGCTGGCACCCGTCCAGACGGGAGGCCAATGCAGCACGAGATAACGCAGGGCGACATTGTTTCCGCCCCAGAAAAGGGCAGCCACAACGAGGCCAAGGCCGATCGAGAATTGATGAGAGCCATTCCGCACGCCCGGAAGTATTCCGAGATCTGCCCGGAGCACCACCGCAAGATTTACCCTTCAACGGTGCCCACGGCCTCCTTTCCCGGGTCTTCCGCCGCCGCTTCTTCCACCCCCCGTGCCCTGCATATCCTCCATACCTACTCCTCGGGTCTGCGTATCCTCCGTGTCCTGTCCTCCGCGATAGCCAAGTTCAATCAAGATACTCTACCTTGCCTCCCATGCCGGCGAGTTGGTAGAAACGCGCCTGTATGTTTCGATCAAATCGACGAGGTCTTCAAATTCAATGGTTGGCCGCAGTTTCAATCAGCTGGGCGGTGGCTGCCTCTTTTGTTCAAGGAGCCACGGTCACCTGGAAAACCGCCGTCAGCGGCAACTGGGACGACGGCACAAAGTGGAGCACAGGCGCGATGCCCGCCGCAGGTGACACCGTCGTGATCGATGTCGCCGGTACTTATACCGTGACCGTTAACGTGGCCGCGAGCCCGGGCGCACTAACCCTGGACGCCGCCACCGGGATCGCCACCCTGAGTGTGAGCGCTGGATCGCTCGCGATGAATGGCCCTGGCACGGTTGGCCCCGGCGGCCACCTGCGCCTCGATTCCGGCTCGCTGGGAGGCACCGGTGACATCACCACGCCCCGGTTCACGTGGTCTGGTGGCCAGATCGAGGGCGCGGGCAAACTTATTTTCCCGGCCGGCGCTGTGGTAGACGTGGTGGACGGCGGTCAGCACTACCTGCGCGATCGCACGATCGTCAACGGCACCACGGTCAATTGGCCGAGTCAAACCGCGACCTACGTCGG
>CAMAUY010000200.1 GCA_945861565.1 Akkermansia muciniphila | reverse complement strand
AAGTTGCTGCCCGCAATCGTGCAGTTGACCGCGCAGTTTATCAGGACCTTGCGGAATGGCATTCTCACGGATATGCGCTGGGCGGATGCCCTGCCGCATTTACGGCGATCTATGGAAACTTACCTTTGAATCAAGACGGACACCGTTGCCTCCGAGGATTGGAGACACGTTCAAAAACAACCGGCTGTCCGGCTGGAGGGTGAGTTGATGGACATGGATGCTGCCGGGGATCACCAGATCTTCCTCAAACGACACGCTGGGTTGGGTGCGCAGGTCATGCTCAAACCGCGTCGTCCCGGGTTTCGCGATGATGAACTTGTAGTCGCCGGCGCGGTTGTCGTTCGCGCTGACCCGGAGTTCATAGATCCCGGCGATGGCAAGGTCCGGTTGCTCCGTGACGCTGCAGGCCGAGCCTTGAAACAAAATCGCGCCGGCCGGAGAGCGCAGTTCCCAAGGTAGGCAGTTGCCGAATTGCGGCCCCACGAAGCGGAAGGCGTCGCCGGAGTTGATCCGCAGCCGGTAGCGATCCACGGAACCGGGCACCTGTAGATTCCCCTGGCCGTCGAAGCGCGCCGTGGCCCGAAGATCCACGTCGATGACTCGTTCGACGGCCTTCCAGGCCTGGAAGCGGTAACTTCCCGATTGGCCGCCCTCCGGAGTCAAGCGCAGCGTGAAGACGCCGCCACCTCCGGTTTCCGACGGTTGCGACCCCGAGCAATAGCTGATCGGCCCAAACAGAGACTTTCGATCCGGCCCGAGTAGCGACCAGTCGAAGCAGGGGAACGAACTCAGGGGGATGAACACCCAGCGGTCGCCGGGTTTTATGGTGAACTCGATCAGATCCACGTCGCCGGGCACGCGCTGGATCGCGTGGCCGTTCGGGAGATTAGTTAGCGAATCGAATTGCACCGCCTCGCGGAGGTCCACCGCGAAACGCCGCGTTTGCGTGCGGGTAATTTTGAACTGGTAGCCGCTCGCGGATCGGGGCGCGATCTCGAGCCGGAAGAGCCCGCCGGCGCGCGTTTCCGGCACGTGCACCTCTCTCCCCTGTTCATCCTCGAACAAGACGCGCCCGGCCAGGTCGCGCAGGCTCCACGACGCAAGGATCGAACCCAGAGCGAAGGCGAACTTCTCTCCCGGCGGCAGGGTCAGTTCCCAGATGTCGACATCGCCAACCACTCGCGCACCGGAGGTTCGTTCGAGGGTGTCCTGACCGACGAGGCTTGCCTCGAACACCCGCCGTTGATGCACGCTGGCCGTCAACCGCGACCGGCCGCCGCCGATACTGCTACTCACCGCCTGCAATGAGTAATCTCCGGGCAGCAGCGGAGTCAGGACCAATGGAAAGGCGCAGAGATTCTTCGCCTCGAACACAGGCCGGCCGTTCGGATCGAAGAGCGACCAGGTCGCGCAATCACCGAAATCCAGCGGCGCAAAAAACGAAATGGGGAGCCCGCCTGGCAGATGGACCAGGAGTTCGGAGGTGTTGCCAAAGCCATTGACGGAAACGATCGCCGTGAACGGTGCCTGGGCGGTGACACTGCCGCGCAGAACGGTGAATTCCCAACGTGTCGTGTTGCCGATCGTGTTGCCTGCGGCATCGGCGACCTGTGCGTCGATCTCCGCCCGATACTTGCCATTCACGAGTCGCTCCGCGAAAACAAGGGTCGCCGCGCTGGCCTCCCGGTCGTATTTCAGAACGCCGCCAGGAACCAGGGTGTCGTCGGCCGTGTTGAACCGCCCGTCGGCTCCGGCTGCAGTCAGCGTGAAGCGGCCCTCCAGCGAGTCCGGTGCAATGGGGCCGTTGAAGGCTGCCACCAGGGCGCGACCGGCCGAGTTGCCGCCGCTTGCCGGCGTAGTTGCCACCACGCGCGGACCACCCACGGTGAACGACCATGTGAATGCTTCGGGACGGGCATTGCCCGTGAGATCAGCCACTCCGGGATTCAGCGTCACCCTCACATTTCCCTTGAGCAGGAGCGATTCGAAGATCAGCAGGGCCGTGAAGGTCTCCGGCTGGTAGGTGAGGGAGCCGCCGTTGATCGGCTGGTCATCGGCGGTGCCGAATCGGCCGTCGACCCCGGCATGGACGACTCTCAACCGTTCGCGGGGCAACGAGCCGGGCTGGATGGCTTCGCTGAAGCCCAGCGCGATTCGGGAGACCGGGCCGCTGGCCGTGACATTGCCACTCGCGGGCGAAAGGCGAACCACGGCGGGAGGAGTGGCGTCGAGGGTCAACTCCAGGCGCAGTTCTTCACTTGAAGCACTGTTGCCCCCGGTGTCCACCGCGCGGGCGCGCAACGTGAACGACGATTTCTGAGGCGTCCGGTCCGGAGTCGTGATGCGCAGTTCAAAGGGGAAACTCGAGTCCGTGTCCACCAGACGGCCGTCCACAAAAAACTCGACCCGGCCCACCTGCACATCATCGGCAACGCGCGCCGTGAATGTGGCCGGCTTGCTTTCCTCGGCTTGTCCTGCGGCGAACGGACTGACAAGAGCCACCGTCGGCGCCCGTCGCGCCGTGTCGCGCGGCAGGAAACGAACGACCTGGAGGCCCGCACGGCCGTCGGCCACGTAGCCGAGCCCGCCCGCGAGCGTCACGGCTTCCGCGAGCCCGGGTGTCGTGAACGTCGCGTTGACAGTCGCGTTGGTGCTGCCGGGTTGGAGGTCGTAGAGCGAGACATCATGATTGCCGTCGTCGGTGCTGTTGGCCCCGACCGCAGCGAGAGCCACTCCGGTGCCCGTGGGCACAAGCTGTTTCCACCCGAACTGGGCGGTGTCTTGCCGGGCCATCGGGGCGGGCAGGTCCGGAGTCGAGAGGTCAAACACCGCGAAGCCCTGTGTGTCCACCGCGTAGGCCAGTCCTCCGCCTGCGAACAAGCGAAGTCGTCGTCCTCCGGCACCTACGGAGCCTGGCGCCGGCACGGTGTTGCGCAGTTCGAGGCCGCCGTTGGCCAGTGCAAGCACGGCCAGTTCCGACGGAGTCAGGGCGTAAAGGAAATGGCCGGCCAAGACCAGGTCGTGGATGGGGCGTCCGAGGTTGATCCGGGCCGATTCGGTGCCTGTCGTGAGATCGACCAGAACGATCTCGCCGGAGTCGAGGCCCGCATAAGCCAGCCCAGCGCGGGCGGCGACGCTGCGCACGGGTGCACGGAGATTCAGTTGCGCCCGCACGGCAGCGGCCGTTGGATCGGTGACGTCCACCACCGCAAGTCCAGCTTCGTGGCAACCAACCACGACTGTAGTGCCGTCCACCGCAACCGCCGTCGCCTCGCCCGGTAGCGACACCTGGGCAATCATCGCCGGCGCCAGGCCGCCAAAGATGTTGAAGACCGCAACACCGGCCTCTTTAAGAGCAAGGGCCAGAAGATCGCCATCCGCTGCCACATCCACCGCATTGCCTGGCGTGCGCACGCTGGCAATCACCCCGAGCGAATCTGACAGTGCCGTGCCGGCCCGCGTCTCCTCGGCATCATTGATACCGTCGTCGTCGCTGTCGGCGTCGTTCGGGTCAGTGCCCACGATGAACTCCGCCGCGTCCGGGATTCCGTCCTGGTCGGCATCGGTGGCGGGCGGCGGGGCAAGCACGAAAGGTTTCAGCGTCAGGGCGGTGCCGTTCTCACCGGTGCGGAAATCTTGACTGGCCACCCAGAACGAGTCGGCCTGCAGGATCATTTCACGGAGGTTGCGGTTGGCACCCACGATCAGCGGGCGCGCATGGGCCACGCCGTTGCGTCCCGCGAAGCCGCGCCGGACGACGGCACCGCTGGCCGGGTTGATCAGGATGTAGTAGTGCATCCCCGACTGTCGCACCCGCGGCGGGCCCCCGGCCGCCCGTGGGGTGGCCAGACCGATGCTCCGGGGCTGGACCCCAGCGAGGCCAGGGCCGGGCGCATTCGACTGCGGCTGCGCGAAGGCCTGGAGAATTGGGTGGGCAGACGCGCCTGTCGGTTGCTGGGCCATCGCGGACGGTCCAACCGGCAAGACGGTCACGACAAATTCGCGGCTGCATCTGTCGCCGCAGGACGTCGTGAGTATGCCCCGGATGGTGAAGGTTCCCGGTTGACCATAGGTGATGCTCTGGGCGGCTCCGAAGCCGGCGATCCCAGACGGCGAGAGGTCTTGCGTCACTGGCAGCAGCGCCTCGCCGCCCGGCGTTTCCCAGACGAACGTGCCTTCGACATCCGCCTCGGTCGTCACGCTCAGGGTCTCGCCGGCGAGGATGGTGGTCGTGCCAAAGGCACTCAGAGGATCAAAATTGCACGGGTTTTCCGTAACTTGAATGGTGATCGACTGCTGGCAGGTCTGTCCGCAGTCCGTGGTCAGCGTGGCCGTGAGGGTCTTGGTGCCCGGAGTGCAGAAGCGGACCGTCTGGGCCGCACCCAGCCCGGCCACACCCGCAGTGTCCACGCTCTGGCTCGCATCGAGCAGGAGCTCGCCGTCGCCGCCGCTCCACACCACGGTGCCCGCCTGGTGGGCTGCTGTGGTGACGCTGGCGGCTTCGCCGGCCAAAATGGTGGTTTGGCCAAATGCGTACAGCGGGTCCAGCAGGCAACCTGACTGGCCCGTCACGGTGACCGTGATCGATTGTTCGCAGGTCTGGCCGCAGGCGGTCGTCAGGCGCGCGCGGATGGTCTTCGCGCCTGGCGTGCAAAATTGGATGGTCTGGGCGATGCCTACACCTGCCACACCGCCGGAACCCACCGCTTGTGATCGGTCCAGCAGCAACTCGCCATCGCCCGCATCCCATTCTACGGTGCCCTCCTGGCCGGCTTCCGAGATCACGCTCAGAGCCTCACCCGCCAGCGCGGTGGGTGGGCCAAACAACGTGAGCGGCTTCAAGGTGCATCCCGCCTGGCCGCTGACCGGCAGCGTGTCAGCGCCTTCGCACACTCTGCCGCAAGGCGTAGTCACTTTCCACTTCACAGCGAAGTTCCCCGGTTGACAGAAACGCGTGACGAATGGCCGGCCCCTCCCCGAAGCGGGCGTGCCGCCGGTGACCGCCCAATCCACCTCGCCGTTGAATGTGCCGCTGGCGGTGATCAGGTCCAAGGACACTGCTTGGCCCACCAGGAAACCGCCCGCCGGGACGCGTAGTCCCAGCGAGCCGGGTTCGCAGGTATTTACTTCATCCGCCGGCACCGTCACGGAAACCGCCTTGGAACAGGGATCACCGCATCTCGGACTGAGTTGTGCGGTCACATTGTGTGGGCCCGCTTCACAGAAGAGGAAATCGACCTGGTCGCCCGAGAGGCCCTGGGCATTCGACGCGGTGGCAGCGAACCAGTTGACAATGCCGGGCGTGTGTTCGGCGCCTTCCAGCGAAAAGCGGAAGCGGCCGGGACCCAGCCGCGTGATGCGGATCGGGCCCATGGTGCAACCGGTCGGCTCACAATCGGCCTCGATCTCGCCGCCATCGACGCTGGTGCCCGGTTGCGTTCCGTGCCAGCCCGGTTCACGAATCCCCACACCGGGATCGCACAGGACGAAGTTGCCGTCGGCGCTCACGGTCATCGGACCGTTAATCACCCAGGAGCCCAGATCGTGATCGAAGCTCCAGAGCGCGCTCCTGGCTCCCGGCGGGAGTTTCAGGCCGGTGACCGGGTCAGGCAGATTGGGGAAGGTGACTGGCACGGGCCGGTCGAAGTTGGCTCCACCATCGGTTTGCACCGTGATGACGAGGGGAAAGTTCAACCCCGACGGCAGAGGCTCCGGCAGGCGATCCGGAGACACCGGCGCGATGCCAACTCGTCCGCCCCGGGTGCCGTTGTCGGCATACAGCGCGTTGGCAGGAACGGTGATGCTCACTCCCGCCAGGGCGGGGTTCGCTGCCACTACCCCCGCGGGAAACTCAACCTTCGTGTCCTGCGCGGCACTGACGGTCTTCAAGGTTCAGGCCCGAACCAGCGGCAGATAAATTTCACCGGAACCGCCCGCCAGGTTGTCCCCCTTGCCCGCCACGGCCTCCCACGCCTTGCCGACAAACGGGTAATACGCGCCATTGGGCCAGTCGCTGCCCTGCGCTGTGCGACCATCGACATGGACGAAGAACGTGCCCGCCGGGGTCGGCTGGAGCTTGAAGTTGCCCTGAGCGTCCGTCACCGCTCGCAACGATTCCTCGGCGCCATCCACGGTGATCGTCACCCTGGCGAGCGGGGTATTGACAGCCTGGCCGCCCACCCACTCAGAGGCGAAGACCCGGCCGATCACGCCGGTGTCGCCCACCGGCGTGTTGCTGAGCTTTTCGAAGTCGATGAAACCGATGCCGCCGGGTCGGCCATCGCCGTCGGCATCCACCGCTTTTCCGCTTTCATCCAAAAGGCGGTTGCCATCCAGTCGGACCCGGATGCGGGTGCTGCCGGGGAGCGGTTCCAGGAAGAACAGGGTCGCACTTCGCCGATCCGATCCCAGCTCGCGCCGGGTCAGAAGGTCGCGGCCGCCAAAACTCGCCCGGAGGATGTCGGCGCTGAGCACCGTGTTGATCGCCAGCGGTTGGCTGAACCTTAGAATCGTCTCCCGTGTGACGGCGACGTCGGATTCAGCCGCAGCGGGTGAACTGGACACGGTGGTCAGGCGCGGCCCGGCCTGGTCCACCACCTCGGGATTGGTGCCCGCCCGGTATTCATCGAGGTTCGATTCCCGGTCACCATCGGCGTCCTGAAGCGCGTCCCGGGCGTCGAAGGGGTCGAGGATCAGCCGGTGGTTGAACTCGTAGAGATCGTCGATGCCGTCCCCGTCGGCATCCCCAGGAGCCGCCAGCGCACGACGCTGCAACTGATAGTACGCCGCCCCCTTGGGCGGGTTCGAGTCCTGGATCTCGCCTGTTCCCACCACGCCCAGTTTGAGGCCGATCGGGGTTCGAACGTCCGTGACCGACGTGCCGCGTCGCAACACATGGTAGCTCTGGGGATCTGACGGGTATCGAAGGACGGGCACGCCGTTCGGCATGAGCATAAGCTGATCGATGCGGAACTCCTGACCGACGAGGGCGGCGGCGGCGAACAACTGGAGGGCGACTGCAATCCGATGGAAGACATAACGGCTCTTCATTTTGAAGGTAAAACGAATGGGAAATCGCTCTTTGACGCTCCGCAGTTCAGCGAGAATTGCATTTGCGTCAGATTCATTGTTGCCAATTCTCTGGATTCTTCGGAGCGCGTCAACACGCGCTTCCGTTTTCTTGGTTGCGGCACCAGGGCGCGCCTGTCGCGGCAGTTGCGGCAGTTGCCCACGGCAAGGCATTGGGCGGTTCCGGCAACGTACCCCGCCTCGCCCCGAAACGCAGGCCTTTGAAATGCCTCTTGGAGCCAAAGTGTCAATAGTTCAGGTTTGACTCAATCCCCGTGCTCAACCACCGGCGGAACCCGCTAGATAACTTAGGCGTCGT
>CAMAUY010000199.1 GCA_945861565.1 Akkermansia muciniphila | reverse complement strand
TCAATGCTCATGAGCAGAGAAGTGTTCCAAAGAATGGACATGAATTTGGACCATGAACAAGAGCACTTCTCGCTCCCAAATCCGCGGATAAGGAAGCCGCGAAGAAGAACCGCGGATGAACTCGGATTGACGCGGATAGAATAGGCCTGAAATCTGCGTGGATCGGCGTTTATCCGCGGTTCCCACTCCCCTTTCGCCGGTGGCGACGAATTCAATACTCATGGCAAGCACTGTCTTCTGGGAAATAGGGCTGCGTGCCTGTGTTCAATACAGCATATATAACAACTGCACCCGGAGAAAAGGCACCGTCGAGAGCTTTTTTTCTCATTTTCAGATTCCTATTTGCGGATCAGGGCCTGATCCGTGGATTTGGCGAGTTTGGTTTCACCGACACTCCTGCGGTCAGGCTGAGCCAGTTTAGGTTTCGCGCTCGCGCACGTTGAAATGCCGCAGTCGGTGCTCGGCAGGCCGCAGAGGGGAAGCGGTCGCTCCCAGCAGGAGTTTGGCGGTGCCGGCCGGCGCACCTGCGTTTTTAGATTGGGCATTGGCTCATTCGTGGTAATCGTCGCGGGCCATGAGGATTTTGCGCAACTGGGCTTCCGTCACGCACGGCCATTTTAGTTTTCGCAGCCAGAGGTTGGTTTTTGCGACAATAAAGGCTGCGGCGTCGAACGGGCGCCCGAGCCATTCCTCCATGGACTTGTGCTCCGGGTGTTTCCGGTTCTTGAGGATCTTGAGCAGGTTGTCGTAGCCCCCGACGCCGCAATCCTCCGGCGGACACGCGCGGGCGCCGGCGTGGCAGAGCGCCGGCGTGGCGGCAGTCGCGCCGGGGGGCAGGATTTTCTCGACCGTGATCTCGTGCTCCCAAGAATCGCCGAAGTCGTATTCGTAACCGAAGGCGTCCTGCTCGCGCCGAGCAATTTGCTGGAGAGTGAGATTGCTTTGCCTTCGCTCTTACTCCACCGCGCGCACCGTGGTCAGCGATTTGATGAAACTGTGGTCGGCCCAGGTCCAGACAACCTTCTTTTCACGGGTGACCTCAAAGGCGTGGGCCCCTTTTCCTTCCTGGCCACGTAAAAAATTTCCGATGAGCAGATGGCCATTCGGCAGTTGCTGAATACTTGAGACCCAGGTGATGTTCAGCTCGGGGGCGTCCGCCGCTGTGAATTGCCAGGCAATCTTCTTGTCGGGCGTCACCTCAATGACACGCTTTTGAGTACCGCACGAGATCAGTGTATTTCCGTTCTTCAATCGTTGCGCATCCCCCGTATTCTCAACGCCTGTGTACTCCCAGACGACTTTTCCGTCGACATCCACTTCGCGCACCGCTCCTTCGCCTTCGTGGGCGGCAAGGATGTTTCCGTTCGCTAGCTTGTGAACATTCCGCACCTGGAGATGATAGCTTTCATGACTGGTCTTGAGCGGCGTGACGCGCACGACGTCCCCTTTGGGGTTCACTTCCACCGCCTGACAGGGCCCCTGTTCGGCGACCAGTGTATTGCCATTGGCCAACCGTTCGCAGCCAAGAACCTGCGGGCACTGGCTTACATAGTTCCAGACTTCATCCCCTTTGCGGTTGATTTCGCGCACCCCGGTCGGCTTCCCGCCGTAGGCGTATAAAACATTGCCGTTTGGCAACACTTGGAAAATCACGGCGATGCTCGGCGGTTTGTGATCCCAGATCACCTTGCCGACGTCGTCGAGTTCGAGGAGACGGTTCGGTCCCTTCCCATACTCGAAGAAAAGGAGACGATGCCGGATCAGTGCATCCGCTGCGAATGGGGAGACGGACGACAGAAGCGTCAGAACCAGGGCGAGGAAGTGAGGGTGGTGTTTCATTTTCATATAATATCAGGCGTTTGGATCCGGGGGTGAGGGAAGGGGAGGGGAGTCTTCGAAAGGCAAAAGTTGCTATAAGATTAGGTGAGTACCGGGTGGAGGACGCGACCGGCAACATCGGTGAGGCGAAAATCGCGTCCGGCATAGCGGTACGTTAGGCGTTGATGGTCGAGCCCGAGCAGATGCAGGAGGGTTGCGTGATAATCGTGAACATGAACGGGGTCACGAACGATGGCGGCGCCGTAGTCGTCGGTTTGGCCAAAAGCCATACCGCCCCGCACACCCGCACCAGCCAGCAGTGAAGTGAACGCTTTTGCATAATGATTTCGGCCCTTTCCATTAACCCCATCGGACCACGGCGTGCGGCCGAATTCGGTGCAGATGGCGACGGCAGTCTGTTCGAGAAGGCCGCGCTGTTTGAGATCGCGGAGCAGGGCTGCGAGCGCGCGATCGACCCGTTGGGCCTTAGGCCGGTGGCTGGCCATATCACCGTGGGCGTCCCAATTGTCGTGCGAGCCGGTGTCGATGAGTTCGACCACACGTACTCCTCGTTCGAGAAACCGGCGGGCGATCAGGCATTGCCAGGCAAAGGACTTATGGTCGCCCGGACGAATGCCATAAGCCTGACGCACCGTCTCATCTTCGCGGGATAGGTCGAGGGCTTCGGGGGCCTCTCGCATCATGCCATCCGCGGTGGCAAAGGTGCTCATTCGGGCCCGGAGGTTGAGATCCTCAGGTCGGAGGGTGGCGTGCGCCTCGTTCGCGTCGCGTAACATGATTCGCTCGAGTTCTTGCAATCGCACGGAGCGGGCCAGTGGCTTGAGATTGGGAATCGGGTCATCACCGGGCACGAGACGCACGCCTTGATGATGAGGTGGGAGAAAGTTGCTGTCCCAGACTTGAGCACCCGCGTACGGAAGGTGTTCAGCGAGCACCACGTAAGGCGGGAGGTTGGGGTTCAATGTACCCAGTCCATAACTGACCCACGCGCCGATGCTGGGCAGGGGAATGGTCGAGGAACCCGTGTGCATGGCCAGCGTGGCCTGGAAGTGCTCCACGATGTCGGTGTGCATCGAGCGAATGACGCAAAGGTCGTCCGCCAGATCACCGAGTTGGGGGAAAAGGTCACTCACCAGCAACCCGGACTTCCCGCGTGCGGTGAATTGGAAGGGAGAGGCGAGCATCGGCAGCGCCTTGGATTCGTCGGCACGCAAGCCGAAGGCCGGAATGGGTTTCCCGTGGCCGGCCTGCAACTTGGGCTTCGGATCAAAGGTGTCGAGATGCGAGAAGCCACCGGTAAGGAAGACGAATAGAAGTTGTTTGGCCCGCGCCGGGTGGTGTCCAGGCTTTGGTGCCAGCACCTGCCCATCGTTCAGTGCAGCGGCTAGGGAGAGGCTTGGAGGCAACCCGAGGATGCCGGTGCTGAGAGATCCAGCGGCACCGCGGAGAAAATGGCGGCGGTTGAGGGTGAATTGCGCGTTCATGGTAGGTTCAATCTACGTAGAAAAACTCATTCGCCATTAGCAGAACTCGGGTGTAGCTGGACCAGGCCTTTTGCCCCGCCTGCTCTTCCGTTGCCTCGGTGCGGCGCAGATCTTCGCGGCATTGCGACAAAAACTGCTGAGCGCGGGTCAACTCGTTGAGGTTGGGCTCGCGCGACCAGGCCGTCATGCACGCGAATTTCAGCCGGTCCTCGTCGCTGCTCGCCGTGTTGACCACCCTTCCGGCAAAGGCGGACGCCTGGTCCTGAACAAACGTGTTGTTCATCAGATAGAGAGCCTGCAATGGGACGGTGGAATCCGTGCGCACGTCGGTCGAGACGTTGGCATCCGGAGCGTCGAACAGCGACAGATACGGCTGGCGCTGGAGGCGCTGGATCATTAAATAAACGCTGCGATGATTCGAGTCGTAAAGCTCCTTGAAGGGATTGTGCTGCGTCCACTTCCATTCCGAGATCTTTGGGAATGGATGCGGCCCTGGCCGACGCAAATTCAGAGTGCCGGAAATGAAGAGCATGGTGTCGCGGATCTCCTCAGCCGAGAGGCGACGGCGGGGGAAGCGGGAGTAATCAGCAGTCAGTGGGTCAGTAGTCAGTGCGGCAACGCGCCTCTCCTTACGGCCTCCTGACCCCTGATCACTGATTACTGACGACTGATCACTGATTACTGACCCCTGCTGATAGGTCGATGAACGCATGATCAGGCGGTGCATGGCCTTTACCGACCAGCGGGACTCGACGAATCGGCTGGCGAGGTAGTCGAGCAGCTCGGGATGGGTGGGGGGATCGCCCCGCAGACCAAAGTTTGAAGGCGTGGCCACCAAGCCCTTCCCAAAGTGATGCTGCCAGATGCGATTGGCCATCACGCGGGCGGTCAGAGGATTCTCTGGGCGCGTGAGCCATTCGGAGAAGGGCAGACGCCCACTGGCACCGTCCGGGATGTTCAACGATTCCTCGCCCGCAAGAAACTTCGGGGCACGGCGGCGCACCGGCACGCCGGCTTCGTTGGGTTCGCCGCGCGACTGCAAACGGGAGTCGATCGGCTTCCCTTCCGCCACTGCGTAGGCGACTGGCAATTCCGCAGGCCCGCCGGGCTTCTTTAGATCGGACAGTTCGCGGTTGAGGGTTTTGAGTTTGTCATCGAGCGCTCGAACCGCGGCGTTAGTAACGTTGCCGATGGCTTGTTTCTCGGCCGTCCGTTCGTCTTCGTGTTGCTTGATGGCGGCTTCCAGCGAGGCAAGCCGAATTGCGTGGGCCTTGATCAGAGGTTCATGCTGCGCGGGCGGCACGAGTGGCTGAAATCCGCTCCGGGGAAATTTCTTGGAGTGAAACTCCTCGGAGCCTGCGTACGGGAATTGCGTGCTTTCGAACAGCCCGTAGAGGGCGTAGTAATCTTCCCGCGTCACCGGGTCGAACTTGTGGTCATGACATCGGGCGCACCGAAATGTCATGCCCAGGAACGCCCGGCCCGTTGTTTCGATGGCATCCTCGAGGATGAGGTGGTTGAACTCAAAGGGGGCCGTGGCGTAGCGACGCGACAGGGCCAAAAAACCCGTGGCTGTGACTCGTTCCGCGTAGCCGTCGACGGATCCCTGTGCCGCAAGAATGTCGCCCGCGATCTGCTCGCGCGCGAACTGGTCATACGGTTTGTCGGCGTTGAAGGAATCAATGATATAGTCGCGATAAAGCCGGGCCTCGGGCACGGGATAGTCGGCGTTGTCGCCTGCGGTATCGGCGTAGCGGACAACATCCATCCAGTGGCGTCCCCAGCGTTCGCCATAGCGCGGTGACGACAGCAGTCGTTCGATGACCCGGTTGAATGCCTCGGCCGATGGATCGGCGACGAACGCCTCGACTTCTTCGGGGGTCGGCGGCAGGCCGATGAGATCGTAGGTCGCGCGCCGCAGCAGGGTGCGTCGGTCCGCGCTTGGGCCTGGGACCGTCCCGGCCGCTTCGAGTTTTGCCAGGATGAACCGGTCGACATCGGTCCGTGCCCACCCCGCGTTTTGGACGGCCGGGGGAGTCTTGGGCGTGACCCGCTGGAAGGCCCAATGAGGAGACCGGTTAGCCGGGGCGTCCGCAGCCAAAACCGTCGCCCCGCTGCACAGCAGGGAAAGTAGTTTCAGTAATGCGATGCGCATTTTCCAAATTAGCGGACCTTTCCCGTCATTGGCCAACTGCCGCCGCCCGGCGTCGACCGTAAGCCGCCCCAGAGGGCGTTGGGTATTGCATACCGAAACATTGCCCGTTTCCGGAGAAGAATTCCACACCAGAGTGGGAGTTGGGCTTTGGACAGGCGGTGGAAGGGCGGCGCGCTGCAGCAGTAGGCACGAAATATAAGGCGATCCCGCATGGGTGGTGTCTGGAGGAGGAATCCTTCCGCAAGGAATTGCTGGCGCACGGGAACGTTGACGTGAATGGTAATTCAGGAGTGAACAATACCAATTCTGGACCCAGAATCATGGAAAAGGTCTGGGGACGAAACGGGTCGAGCAGCCTCGCCAAGAACGTGCCGGAAGAGGTGGGAGTGAACCTCTTTGGTGCGCACTACGTGAGATGCCGTGGGTGAGTGAATCGTTGTGAAGAGCCCGGTGCGGGAATACCGCCTGCTGGGATCCGTGGGAGGGGCGCCGGGCAACCGGTGTCCCTATCCCGATAGGTGTTCGACGAAATCTGGACGAGCGTGAAATCGAAGTAAGGAAAGTGGGACGCGAGCTCGTCAATGGCGCGGAGTTCGGGCAGACTGACCGCCATGTCGGCCCCGAGTGAAGGCAATGCCGTCAATCCGCGAGGTCGAGCAGAGTTCCATACGACTCATTGGAGCCTCGTTCTGACCGCGGGGAAAGGGCCGTCCAACGAAGCGTGTGCGGCGCTGGAAAAACTTTGCGCCACTTACTGCGTAGGGTCAAAAAACTCAAACCTACCGATATTCAACGATTTACAGGGCGATGAGGAGATTGCTCCCAGGCCGTTAGCTCGGTTGATCAGGAACTCCTCCTGCGCAACGAGTATCTGATGACGGAGAACCGGATTCTCAAGAACCAGATCAAGGGGCGATTGAAGCTCATGGACCCGGAGCGAATCAGCTTGGCCGAGATCGGCCTGCGTCTCGGCAGGAAAGCCCTGGAGGAAGTGGCGCAGATTGTTCGACCCGAAACCCTCCTCGCCTGGCACCGCAGGCTTGTCGCCAAGAAGTTCGACGGGTCCAAAAACCGCTCACCCGCTGGTCGTCCCAATACGGATAACTCCATCGAGGAACTGATCCTCAAGATGGCGCGGGAGAACCGAAGTTGGGGCTATCGCCGGATTATGGGTGCGCTCAGCAACTTGGGTTACGAGGTCAATCATCAGACCGTTGGCAATGTTCTCGAACGCCACGGCCTTCTTCCAGCTCCGGATCGGGAGCGGAAGACTTCGTGGCGGGAATTCATTCGTACCCACACCGAGGTCATGGGTGCCGTGGATTTCTTCACCGCCGAAGTTTGGACCTCCGCCGGGCTCATCACCTACTACGTGCTGGTATTCATCAAAGCGGTGACATTGCCGCCGCGGAGTCCAAATCTGAACGCCCATTGCGAACGCTGGATTCGATCCGTAAAGGACGAGCTCCTGTCGAAAATGATTCTTTTTGGAGAAAGCTCTCTCCGCCACTGCCTTGAAAACTACGTGAATCATTTCCACGCGGAACGAAATCACCAAGGCAAGGGCAACGTGATCCTGTTTCCAGCGCCCGAGAATCGGATCGGTGAATTGTCAGGGGATATAAAGACTCGCGAGCGCCTCGGAGGCCTCTTGAAATTCTATTACCGAGAGGCCGCATGAGTTTTTTGACCATACGACCAGGTCATCGAATTGACTGGCCGAAATAATCTTGGTGCGGCCAAGCTTTCGGGCCTCCGTGAAATCATGGTCGCCAGTGATAAGAAAATCCGCTTCGGAAGCCAGCGTACACAGGTCAGTTTCAAGATTTTGACTTTAAGGAGGCAGGTGAAACAAAAGACGATGTAAAACTGGACAAAACTCGCTGACTTTATTTAACTGCCGGCATGGCCGAGCCTTTTACGCTACCCGAGCACGAGCAACAAACGCTTTTGGATGAG
>CAMAUY010000198.1 GCA_945861565.1 Akkermansia muciniphila | reverse complement strand
GACTTGCCACTGGCGAGCCAGTTATTGACCGCTTCGCGCTTGAAGGTTTCGTCGAATTTGCGGCGGGATTTGAGAGAAGAATTTTTAATGGCTTTCATGATGCATGATTTGCCCAATTCTCTCTCCACCAATTTGAAGCAACTTCACATCTTCGAAGGCAAGCGCAGTGGCGAGGGCTACTACTCTCCTGACGGCAAGGCGCTCATCTTCCAGAGCGAACGCGAGCCGGAGAATCCGTTTTTCCAAATCTATTTCCTCGACCTCGAGAGCGGCGACAGCCATCGCATCTCGCCCGGCAGCGGCAAGACCACCTGCGCTTTCTTCAAACCCGGCAGCGACGAAGTGCTCTTTGCCTCAACCCATCTGGATCCTGAGGCGAAGACCAAGCAGAAGGCCGAGCTCGACTTCCGCGCGACCGGCAAGCAGCGCCGCTACGCGTGGGATTACGACGAGCACATGGACATCTTCACCGCACACCGCGACGGCTCGAATCTCAACCGCCTCACCCGCACGCCCGGCTACGATGCCGAGGGCGACTACTCACCCGACGGCAAGTTCATCGTTTTTTGCTCACTGCGCGACGCGTATCCGACGAACAAACTTTCCGCCGAAGATCTGATACGCCTCGAAACCGACCCGGCGTGGTTCGGGGAGATCTACGTGATGAACTCGGACGGCTCGAATCCGCGTCGGCTCACGCACTCGCCCGGCTACGATGGCGGACCGTTCTTCACGCCCGACGGCCAGCGCATCGTCTGGCGGCGCTTCGATGAGAAGGGTGTGAACGCGGACGTCTTCACCATGAATCTCGACGGTTCCGACGTGCGCCGCGTCACGGATTTCGGCGCGATGTCATGGGCGCCATATTTCCATCCGTCTGGCGAGTATCTCATCTTCACCGCGAACAAACTCGGCTTCGCGAATTTCGAGCTGTTTATCACCGACGCGAACGGCACGAAGGAACCCATCCGTGTCACGTTTACCGATGGTTTCGATGGCCTCCCGGTCTTCTCGCCCGATGGCAAGAAGCTCTGCTGGACCTCGGGCCGCACCACCGACGGCAAATCGCAACTCTTCCTCGGCGATTGGAGTCACTCTGCCGCTCTCGCCGCCGTGAAAGCAGCGCCAACGCGTTCCACCCCATCAAGCAGCATCCGAGGTAACGAGGCTCAAACTTCGAACTCGGAACCCAAAACACCAAACTCAAAACCTAAAGAGAGCCTCCTCACGTCGACTACCACCGCAGAGATTTCACAAGCCGATCTCCGCGCCCAAGTCGCCTATCTCGCCTCCGAGAAACTCGAAGGCCGTGCGACCGGCAGCAAAGGTGCGCAACTCGCCGCTGACTTCATCGCCGAACAATTCTCGACCGCCGGTCTCAAGCCCGCCGGCACCAACACCACATTCTTCCAAGCCTTCAACTTCAACGCCGGCGCCCGAATCATTACCAACGCCAACACGCTCGTCGTCTCCAGCCAGAACCTCGAGGCAGTCTTCACCGTCGAGAAGGATTTCCGCCCGCTCTCCTTCACCGCGAACGCCGAAGCCGAGGGCGAAATCGTCTTCGTCGGTTACGGACTCTCCGTTCCCGGCAAGCTCGGCGAAGGCTACGATTCATACGACGGCGTCAACGTCTCGAACAAGATTGCGCTCGTCCTCCGCTACGTGCCCGAGGAAGCCGACACCAAGCGCCGCGCGGAGCTCAATCGCTACGCCGGCCTCCGCTACAAAGCCATGCTCGCCCGGGATCACGGCGCGAAGGCCGTGCTTTTCGTCAACGGACCGAACTCGCCGAACCCCGGCGAACTCGCGGGCCTGAACTTCGACAGCACCCTTGCCGGCTCCGGCATTGTCGCCGCGTCCATCAGCAGCAACGTCGTTGCAGGGCTCTTCGCCGGATCGGGCAAGGACCTCAAGGCGCTCCAGTCGCAGCTCGACAAGGAAGATCCTCACGCAGAAAGCGGCTTCACGCTGCCGAAGGTGAAAGTGAAAATCGCCACCGCCATCGAGCATCTCAAAAAGATCGACCGCAATGTCGTCGCGATTCTGCCACCCGCCTCCCCTGCCCCGTCCGGCGCGGAATACATTCTTGTCGGGGCGCACTACGATCACCTCGGCCACGGTGAATCCGGCGGTGCCATGCAACGCGCCGGTGAAGAACATGCCATTCATTACGGTGCGGACGACAACGCCTCCGGCACGGCCGCCGTGCTCGAACTCGCCGCCGCACTCGCCGAGGAACGCGCCGCCAAGCCCGAGAACTTTTCGCGCGGACTGATCTTCGCGCTCTGGTCCGGGGAGGAAATTGGCCTCATCGGCTCGTCGTACCTTGCAGAACATCCGCCTGTTGCCATGTCGAACGTCGCCGCGTATGTCAACTTCGACATGGTGGGCCGCCTGCGCGACAACAAGCTCAGCCTGCAAGGCGTCGGTTCATCGAGCGCGTGGCGCAGGCTCATCGAGAAACGCAACGTCGCCGCCGGCTTCAACGTCGCGCTCCAGGAAGATCCCTACCTGCCGACTGATACCACTCCGTTTTACTCAAAGCGCGTTCCTGTGCTGAATTTCTTCACCGGCAGTCATGAGGATTACCATCGTCCCACCGACAAGCCCGACACGCTCAACTACGACGGCCTCGAACGCATCACGAAGTTTGCCCGCGCCCTCGTCGCCGACCTCGCGAAAGGCCCGGACCGCCCCGACTACCTCACCGTCGCTCGCGCCGATTCCGGCGGTGGCGGTCGCGAGAATCTCCGCGCCTACCTCGGGACCATTCCCGATTACGCCACCGAAGTGCCCGGCGTGAAACTCTCCGGCGTGCGCGGCGGCGCCCCGGCGGAAAAAGCCGGATTGAAAGGCGGCGACATCATCGTGGAATTCGGCGGCAAGAAGATCGCGAACATCTACGACTACACCTATGCGATGGACGCCGTGAAGATCGGCCAACCCGTGCCAGTAGTCGTCCTCCGCTCTGGCCAGCGCGTGACGTTGACCGTCACACCGGAAGCGCGGAAGTAATAGCGATTGGTCTCGAACGCGATCGCAAGGGCCGTAGGCGCGACCACTCGGGGTGCTCTACAGGCAGATGGGAGATAGAGTCTAAATCCGCCTCAGTTAGCAGGCGCCATTGCAATCGAATCGAGCTCACGCCGACAATTTATGCCCGAGCCGATTATTAGAGTTCAGCGCAAAACGTCCAAACCCCAGGGGACGCAGCAGCGCGGCGTCCGCACCCTTCTCCAACAGCTTCGGGATGCACGGCTGACGGTCTGACGGTCTCCTGTCTCACAAATCCCTTGTCACTGCCGATTGAACGGGGCAATTTGACGCTGTGTCATAGAACTGGCTCGGCCAGCTTTCCTAAACCGCAGAGTCTTACTAAGCCAAATACCTGCGTTGCTTCATTTCAGGAGACCACCAATAAACCAGTTTCAATTGTGACAATTCTCGCTTGGGCAATTTGCAAGGAAACCTGCTGGCTGCGTAAATGCCGTGTTCCGTCGCGATCAAGGCGCCAATTTCCTTTCGCATTTCATGCAATGGCTTGTTGGCAGCGACCCCCTTGGAACGAAGCCATTCGTTGAGACGGTCGAAAACAGGCTCGCACCGGTAGTAGGGCCGCGGCGAGGCGTTGCGCGGCGGCCGGTCACTCGCGACGATGAATGGCGACTGGCTGGCGGGGAGGAATTCGCGCAGCTCCGCCGCGACTTCTGCGTCAATCGTGATTTCCCCGGCGCTATCATGAGTCTTAAGATGAAGCCAATTAGTTTCTTGCTGAACAAAGACCTCGCGCAGCGTACGTAACTGTTGACAGTGCGCTTGGCTGACGCAATCGCCGTGGGCGAGTTCCCCGCCACCTTCAGGCGTTTTTGCTGCCATGCCGTGACCCGTTCCAGGCGTATGCTGTCGATTCCCTTTACCCACTCCGCATTCCCTCCTTGCCGGTAGTCGAATCTCGATTTGTCCGCCTTTAAACCAAAGGCATCACTGACGATCGTGCGGAGGCAGTTCTGATAGTTTAGAAACGTTCGCAAGCGCAGGTGGCCCGTGCTTTTTATGACATCTAGGTAAGCGCCCACGGTTAAATCCAAACGAGGTGCGGCATCGGACTCTGGCTTGAATTTGGCGAGCGTCGCCTCCCACCCATTGACTCGGAGGAAGGCGTAGGTGTCGCGCGCCTTGGCGGCTGCCGCGGCCTGGTTCGCCGTGTCGAGGTTGAACCAGCCTTCCCTGCCGGCGTGGAATAGGCGTACCTGCCACGTCGGGATCTCGACCGGGGTTGTGCCGTCCCGCCCGACAAAGGTGCGTTTCCGGAGCCTACTGAATCCGTAATCCTGATGGGTTTTCGGAAGCTTGGCTTTTCTCCTCGCAGCCGAACGTGGAAATGTCTGTCCGGTTTCTGTCCGGTTTTGGATTTCCTCAAGTGTTCTTTCTTGTTCAGAATTGGTTTTCATAAAACGCCGAATAGCTCAACAAATTGCCTTATTATGTTGGGACAATTGCGTATTTAAGTGAACAGGATAGAACAGTTAAGGGTAGAACTTCGGATCAGAAGGTTGTAGGTTCGAGTCCTACCGGATGCACCATTCACTATCAATGGGTTACGATCTCAGCGGGACACTCCCTCTATTGTCACTGTACCCTTTCAACTGTTCATAAAAGTTGCAGCGCATCGTTGACCATTGAGGTCAATCGCGACATTCGTGATCTATCTGGAAGGACGCGCAAGGAGCAGGAAACCGATATGAACCGTCGCTTGGGTGACTTCAAAAGTGTCGCCACCAAAGTTGAAGAGGTCTGCCGGCGGCGAGGTGTTCCCGCGACGGCCGGTCTGATTCGAGAGGCGCGCGTCGCCGAAGACCTGGGCTGGAAATGCCCATACACCGGCAAGCAGTTTGACTTTGATACTTTGCTGAATGAAGGGATGGACAAAGACCACGTCATCCCTCATTCCGATCGGCAAAGCGGTGCCCGGACTCCCAGGCGTGGATGTAATGAGTTTGGCGGAGTTCCAAAAACACGTAAACAGCCTCGACACCCGGAAAGGCCACAGTGATGACCATGCCCGCAAGGATCGGAGGGTGCGGCGCCTACGCACGGAGCACTACGAAGAAAAGGATTTCACTCCACGCGACCTGACGGTTACCAGCCATCTTGTCCGGGTTGGCGCTCAGGTATCGCAACGAGCCTTCCCCTCAGATCAGCGCCCGCCGCGTGCTGCTCGGGCACTCTCAGCTCTCGCTCTCTCTTTCTGTAAATCCTCAAAACTTGACGGCGAGCCGTAAAACCATATCGTCACCCATATATGAAAACCACACTCGACCTGCCAGACGACCTTCTCATGGAAGCGAAGACCCTCGCCGTTCGCCGTAAGACCACCCTCAAAGCCATCGTCGAAAGCGCGCTCCGCCGTGAAATCCGCCCTGCTGCTGAGATGGAAAACCCGGACCCGGAGAGGTTCGAGGTCGGGCCGCTAGGCTTCCTCGTCATCAAAAAACGGCCCGGCTCTCCACCCATGACACTAGAGATGATTCGCGCCATTCAGGAAGAGATTGACGAAGAAGACTTCCAAAAAGGGATGCACCCCAACAGACCATGATCACGCTGCTGGACGTCAATGTTCTCATCGGATTGGTGGACGCCGGGCACATCCACCATGCCGCAGCCAACCTCTTTTTCCCAACAATGAAGATTCACGGGTGGGCGACTTGTCCACTCACTGAAAATGGCGCGCTCCGTATTCTAGGCCGCCCCGGTGCTAACCACGGTCCCGATTCCCCCACTTCCGCTCGCACCTTGCTGCGCAGCCTGCTCGCCACCCCCGGCCACCAGTTCTGGCCAGACGACGTCTCCTTGATGGACCCGCGCATCTTCCCCTCTCTCCCCGGTTCCAAGCACCTCACCGACCTCTACCTCCTCGGCCTCGCCGTGAAGCACGGGGGACGGTTCGCCACGTTTGACCAGAGCATAGACCCCTCTCCCATCCCCGGCGGCCCCGCCGCGTTGTTAATAATCAACGAATGAAAGATGAATTATGCAATCCCTCCAAACAGCAGCCCGAAGATGTTGGTAGAGGTTGTCGCGCTGCGACAAACCCCAACCGCTGCGCGACGGCAGGCTCGTTCTCCGCGTCCAGCATGCGCTTCCGTTCGCGGGCGCGCAGGAGCGGCAAAAGCAGACGGATGGTTTCCGCCGCGCGCTCGATGCCGCCAATGCTGGTCGCATACCGAATCAAGTCATACGCTTATAGTCGGCGACCTCGGCATCCACACCATTCGAATCGTCAGCGGATTATCCTGTGGGAATACCAAAAAAGTTCGTAGCAGGAGGGAACCCAACAGGATCTGAGTCGTGACGATTCATCACGTCCTTTCCATTCCCC
Source organism: Akkermansia muciniphila (assembly GCA_945861565.1). Taxonomy (GTDB): domain Bacteria; phylum Verrucomicrobiota; class Verrucomicrobiia; order Limisphaerales; family UBA9464; genus SIBK01. The sequence continues at coordinate 1,080 of CAMAUY010000198.1, read as the reverse complement.
TTAGGACGCTCCGCGATTAGATTGTCTGCAGCGCGGGAATTTCACGATCCTCACACGCCTTTTGGCACGGCCCAGTGGCCTTGGCGATAGATGCGCCGCATGTCTTGCACGATCTGCGGACGTTTGCCGGAGCTTTTTCCCACGGCGCTCGCCGCCTGATTGGCACGGCCCTCATCCACCTCGCAAACGTAGGCAACTTCCACGTCTTTGTAAGTGACGAGACTGCGCAAATGATTCATGCCCATGCCGCCCGGGCCGATAATACCCAGCACGATCTTGCTGCTGGCGTCCGTGGCGTGAAGTGATGGAGTACCTGCGAGGTCACCGCCGCTGCCGTGAGCGCGGTCTGTTGAATGAAGCGGCGGCGGTTGGTTGCGTTCATGCTTTTGCTTCTATTCGATAGCAGACCGAGGCGCGACCGCACCAGAGATTCCGATGTCGGAGGATTTTCTCGATGACGTTTGAATCGTCGATTACGGCGATCAGGCGCATCTGTTTCTGGCAGACGGGGCACTGAAGGGGATAGGAATACCGGGCTTCCCGAATCTCTATCCGGACTGGCGTAGTTTGGCCGGTTGCTGCCTCATTTCGAAGTGTCGGTCGTGTAACTCCGCCTTCTGCCCGATGCCCAGCCTTTGGTGGATCGGCTGTCACGTCGGCTGATCGAGGCACCCGCACAGCTTCGCCGCCTGTTCGCGGGTGAGGTGGAGGTATTTGCGGGGGGGGGGTTGGGTGCGGGCCTGGATCGTTATCCGTTCGAGCGGGGGGCGTTGGCGGCCGACTTGGAAACGGTGACGGAGTTCGTTCTGGCAGCCGTGAGGCGGCAGAACGCCCCGGGGTGACGGAGCGGAATCTTTCGCGCAGGGAAAATGCTGCCTTGGCGTAATCTTCCCAAATAGTTTCTTCTGACCCGCCACTTGTGAGAAAGCCCCAAAGATGTGGCCCTGCTGCGCCTTCGGAATCCCGATGCCCGTGTCCGAAACTTGGAGAACAAGCCTAAAGCGCGGTTCGTCGGGTTCGGTTTCGGGGGGAGCGTTCGCTCTTTGGACTGCGGCGGCAGAACGAAGTGGCGACGCCGCT
>CAMAUY010000197.1 GCA_945861565.1 Akkermansia muciniphila | reverse complement strand
CCCTCATCCGAACCGGACTGCAAGCGCTGCTCCGACGAACCGTCAAAGAACCGCTGCCAGTCATTTTTGAAAACGTCGCCGACCATTTGGAGCTGGGGCTTACTTGGCTCAAACAACGCAACTTCCGGTCGTGAAACAAAAAGCCGTGGAGCTTTTTCTCTCATTTTCAGATTCCTATCCGCGGATCAGGGTGGAAGGGGAGAGGTTGCACGGCTCCTTCGCGCCGCTAGGTTCCCACGTCTTGGAAAACATCGACCCATCCCTCGCGATCAACGCCACCCGCCATTGGATCGCCACGGTTGTGATTGGGCTTAATTTGTGTCCCTTCGCCCAGCGTGTCTTCAAGGGGGAGAAGATCCGCTACGTTGTATGCCAGGCGGTCGATGAATCCGGACTGCTCGACGCTCTGAATCACGAACTGAAATTGCTTGTCACGACACCGATTGAGACGATCGAGACGACGCTGCTTATTCATCCGGGTGTGTTAACGAATTTCGGGGATTACAATGAGTTTCTCGGAACTGCAGATCGACGGATCGAAGCACTCGGACTGTCCGGCACGATCCAAATCGCCAGCTTCCATCCGATGTACCGATTCGCGAAGACCCGACCCGATGCCGTGGAGAATTACACCAATCGCTCGCCCTACCCAATGCTACACTTGCTACGCGAAGACAGCATCAGCCAACTCGGGCTTGATCCGGCGGAGTTGGCTGCGATCCCGCAGCGCAACATTGCAACACTCCGCGCCCTCGGGCGTCGTGAGATCTTGAAAATGCTGGGGGCGACAAGGGTTTGACGGCCACTTCAGGGTTGGCTCGGACCGGTAGATTGGACGGATCTGCCCGGGTGATTCGGTTTTTCAAGTCCGGCTGGAAAACGGCCGGATCCTTCCGGCTAATTCGAGCTGCCAATCGCTGCTTGAATACGCATTCGTCACCCCCGGGCAGGTTTTCATCCGTTTGATGGACTGCGGAATCATGTGGAGAAACAGTATCTACAATTCCGAGTCGGAAATGGGACAGGTCTTCACAAGAGCCTACTTTTCCGCGTTTTCCGGTCGGCTTCTGAATCACTTACCCACGTTAACGCCGACGCCAACCTTATCGACACCGCCGGCGGCGAGAATTCCCTCATTGGCGGCCACCGTGCGCACGAACGTATCAACGATCATTTGCGCAGCATTTTCGAGTATGCCGAGCGGCCGGTCCGGGACGTAAACAATATCCCGCGGCTGCAGCAGCACTTCCGGCGCTTTGCCCTTCAGAATGTCGAGGAAGTTGACCACCGTGCAGTGAGGTTCCGTCAGCGAACCGCGGATGATGACCACCTCGCGCATCCTCGCCTCTGGCAAGAGGCCCCGGGCATTCGCGATCGCGGAACTCAGTGTCACTTGATCCTTGTAGGAGACAGCGCGCGCCTCGGTTACGGCACCGAGCACATAAACCGCGGTCGCCAGCGCGGAGGGTAGATAGACGAAATCGTCCGGCTGCAAATAGACGTTTTGCGACATCTCGCCCTCATGGATGAGCTTCTTGAAATTTATTGGCATAAACTTGCCATGGCGCACGAGAAAACTGTGTTGCAGATCGGCAAGCTCCTCGGTCGTGCCTGTGAATTGCGCGGTGTAAAGTCCACCCGCCTGCGTGATGGCATCCAGCACGCTCATCGGCCGGTCGAGCGGATAGATGCCGGGGCGATTGAGCCGACCCAGGACCCAGACGCGGCGACTCTTTACGTCGCGCAGCGTGATGGCCACGCGAGGGCGCTTCACATACTGCTTGAGTTGGCCTTCCAACGTCGTGCACGTCTCGGTCAACGTCAGCCCCCACACGTTCACTCCCGGCAAGAGATGGAAATACACGCGGCCGTCCGGGCCGACAACCGTGTCGGTGGAAGGCTCGCTCGCCCCGATTAGCTCGATCTCAACACGGTCGCCCGGGCCGAGCCGGAACTCCTCCATGGACGGCTTGAGCAGTTCCGGATCGACTGCGTTGGTGAGCGAAACACCCTGGACCACGGTCGGGTCCTTGGGGTCACGCGGGTTGAAATCCGGCCCGCGGTGCGCGATGCAGCCTGCGGTGCACGTGACAATTAGAATGGAAATGAGGAACGGACAATGCATGAGTTATTTGATCTGTGGCAGGATGGGCGTGGTGCTGATTGGTTTTACGTTCAATCCCACCCATGTCGCAGTCATGGCCTGCAGGTAGGAATTCACGGCCATTTCTAGAAGATCCTCGACGCGCTGCCACGGCTTCGCCGCCACATAAATGATGTCCTTGGGTTGCAACTCGAAATCCTTTTCCCGTCCGGAGAGGATGGCCGCCACGTTCACGGCAAAGGTCTGCGGTTTTTGCAGCGAACCACGCACCACGAGCACCCGTTGCTTGTAAGCTGTTGGCGCAAAACCACCGCGTACAGTGAGCACGCCCATCAGAGTCTTTTCCCCCGTGAGGCCCAGCGGGCCGGGACTTCGTACGTGGCCGAGCACATACACTTCGTTCACCGTGCCCGACGGGAAGTAGAGATAATCTCCCGGTTCGATCAGAATGTTTTGGCTCAAGTCACCCTTGCCAAAGAGTTTCTCGAAATCCACCGCCAGGCGCTTGCCGTCCCGCACGATGAACGCCCGGGTCATATCAGCCAGTTCCACCGTGTTGTGCTCGTATAGCCCCGTGTCGATTCCACGAGCCCGCGCCACGCCTTCGATAATTGTCAAGGGACGATCCAACGTGTAAGCGCCGCGATCCACCACAGCGCCGAGGAGATAGTATTGTTTGCTCCGCCATTCCACCGGCGTTACGATGGTGCGCGTGTTTTTATAAGATTTCGCGAGCACCTCATCCAGCCGCGCGCGCATCTCATCCACGGTCAGGCCCGCAACGGGCACGCTCCGCGCTTCGAGAAAACTGATGCGCCCGTCCGGCCCGATGGGCACACGGGTGCGGATGGTCTCCGTCCGCCCGTAGATGCGCAGATGGAACAAGTCCCCGGCGCCCACCGTAAACCGCTCCTGCCACGGTGCGAGCGAGGGTGTTTGGGAGGAGGCGGAAAGCTGACCCGGGGGGATGGCATTCGTGCCGTCAGCGGCGAACGCATTCGACGGCCACACCGAAAGCAACATAATCGCCGACAACCCAATCTTGCCCAGCCCACCCAGTCGCGCCAACGCCGCGGGCTCGCGATTCAACACCGCTGCCGCCAGCGGAATCTCCGCAGCTGCCATTGTCTCCAGAATTTGTCCCAATTCGCGCTGTTGCGTCTCACCGCTTGCCGCCACCCACACGACGGCTGGCATTAATTCGGCCGCGAGCACCGCGTCTAAATCGGTCATCGCGGGTAACTCAACGAGCAGCGCGAGCGCCGGGATTTGTTGCCAGGCGTCAACGGCGCGTTGCCATCGGGCACGATTCTCAAGATTCCACTTCCAAGCGCGGTCATGCAGCAATTCTACCGGCACGGTAGGGCTCGCCCGCAACTGGCGGGCAACCAGATCCGGATTCGACAGAGCATCGGTCAGCGCCAGCGGACTCACGGCATCCGTGCCGGTGGGCGAATTTGTCACTGTGACAACACGAAAACTCCGGTCGCGCGCCGCATCACGCAGGTGGCGGATCAGCGTGGACTTCCCTTCGCCCGCCTTGGCGGAGGTAAACGCCAGCGTGACGTGAGCGTCGTTCTGCAACGGCAATCGCCGGATCAATTGTGACCAGGCGCGGAAGCGCCACTGCGAAATCTCCGGGGCACTCCAGGAAACGGTCTCGGCAAGCCGTGCGATCACGGGCAATCCCGTCGCGCGTTTCAAATCGCCGACCGAAACCACGCGGAGGTCCATCAGTTCCAATCCGCAGATTCCAAATATCGCCAGCCCAAAACCAAATACTGCCGCGCCCACCCCCACGAGGACGATTTTTTTCCAACGCTTGCTCACATCCACGCCCTCTTCCGAGGCCTTGGCAAACAGCCGGTAGAGCCCCGGCGAATTCTCCGCAAACATCTGCGCTTCCCGCTGGCGGCCGCTCATCATCTCGCGCGTCGCCTGCAAAGACTGTTGCCGCGCCACGATCACCGCGTAACGCTGCCCTTTCTCCGGCACGGCCTGGAGTTTAGCCTTCACCCGCTCGTGGAATTTCGTGAGTTGAGCAACATCCTTGATCGCACTCTCCCGTTCGCCGTATAGATTGAGCAGTTGCAGGTAAAGGTTGTTTGCCACCGTGTTCTCGCTATAGCGGAAATTGGAAAGATTGTTAGTGCCGCTGGTCGCCTCGGCGGATTCCTTCTCGATCACGGTGACCTTGTCCTTTGCGTCAAGCACCTGCGGGTTGTCGTCGGTGTAGGTCGCCTGCAGACGAGCCAGTTCATCTCGCGCCTGATTCAATTTCAGCGCGAGGGAATTTTGCTTTACCAGTTCACGCTCGGCACTGGCGATCCGGAAGTCCAGCGTCGCCGCAGTTGCTTTGGCCGTCTCCAATCGGACCTCGATGTCGCTCAACCCGCGCAAGTAGGCCTCGACCTCGCGATCCATGCCGTAGAAATCCGCGCCCTGGGTGAACTCCAGCAAGCCCTGATTCACCTTCACCAGTTCATGATCCAGTTGCGCGATTTGTTCACTGAGAAACTTTTCGAGTTCGCCCGCCTCATCGGACTGCATCCGCGCTGTGAGGGCGACGACTTCCTTTGCAAAGAGGTTGGCCAGATCGGCGGTTGCCTGGGCACTGTGCTTGGCTCGGATCGTCACATAGATGAGATCCGTATCGCGCTCCGGTTTGATGGTCAACGAGGCGCGCAATTCGGACGGCGTGAGTCGTGGGCGAGCCTGACTGCCGACACGATCCAGCAAGGAGTGTGACTGCATTACGCTCGTGACGGTTGCCACCGTGACCTGCCGTGGCTTAAACGCGTCGCCTGTCTGGGAGGCTTTAATCGCGTTGCTCGCCTCACGTCGAATCAATTGAATCGAGACGCTGTAGCCCGTCTTGAAGCGGATCAATCCCAAGGTCAACGCCGGCACGGCCAACGCCACTGCCGCGATCGGCAGCCACAGCCAATGCCGCAGAACCGCCGCGATCAATCGAGCCGGGTCAAAAGGCAGTGCCAGCCCGCCAGTGGCGGCATCCGTCGGCACGATCTTTGGCAGACTTGCAGCGCGCGGCGTCGCTGACGTTGCGAGGGGCTCGTCGGAAGTAGCCAGTTGGCTGTACTCCCGCTTTTGCTGCACGGCGTGGACGCTGAATGGCTTGGGTTCACTCATGCTGGCAAAGCTTGATGACGTTGCAGGTCGGTCACCACGGAGGCGATGTCGGCCGCGTCCACGTTCACGGCATCGTTGACCCACGCGTGTTCGAGCGCGAGCTTGGCGAGGCGGTTGACCTCGCGCGGGATGCCTTGAGTGGACTTGAACAAGGCTTCGGCAGCGGTCGGCGTGAAAACATTTCCGGTCGCGTGCCCGGCGGCATGCAGGCGATGACGCAGATAATTCTCCATGTCATCTGCGCGCAGCGGCTTCAGATGAAAACGCAGGCTGACGCGCTGATTGATGGCGGCATCACTCACGACCATTTTTCGCAACTCCGGCTGACCGATGAGTACGAGAGTGAGGAACGATGAACCGCCGCCGTTGCAATTGGTGAGCCATCGTAATTCATGGAGGGTTTCCGGCTTCATGTCCTGCGCCTCGTCCATGAGCAACACAAGATGGCGTCCGCCGCCCGCAACCTTGCGCACGAGCCGTTCGAAGGATTCGCAGCGAGCCAGTTTGCCTTCGCCGTTCAAATGGATTTGTGGATCGAGCCGACGCAGGATTGAGCCGAGCAATTCTTCGAGCGAAAAACCGGAATTCTCAATGGTGATAACATGAAACGCCGCCGGATCGATGCGCCCCGCAAAGACAGCGCGCGTGAGCGTCTTGCCGCTGCCGATTTCTCCCGTGAGGAGGCCGATGTTCATCGTGGTTTCGCCGACGAGATAGAGCAGCCGGCTCAAGGCCTCCTCGTGATCCGGACCGGCAAAGAAGAAGCGCGTGTCCCACGTCGCCTCAAAGGGACGTTCGAGCAGTTTCCAATGCCGCAACAGATCCATATATAAAGATTATGAAACCACAAACGCGCGTCAGGCTTATCCATTCCGCACGACGCGCTCGTATATAGCCAGCGTTTCCGCCGCGTTTGTGCTCCAGTCAAATCGTCGGGCGTTCACAAACCCTTTGGTCCGCCAGTTCGCACGCTCTTCAGGGCTGCGGGACATTGTCGCCAACGCAGTCGCAATGCAGCCCAAGTCTTCGGGTTCGATCGTCAGCGCTGCATCCGCCACGACTTCGCGCAAGGAGCCGCGCGTGGAACTGATGACCGGGATGCCGCAAGCCATGGCTTCGACGGGCGGAAAACCAAAACCCTCGAACAATGACGGGTAAACAAATACATCCGTCGCGTGATACAACCCGGGCAATGAGGCGTCGTCCACGAAACCGAGAAAGTGAATGTCGGCGGCGAACGGTGATGCTTTGGCGGCGGCGTAGATCGCATCGGCTCCATCCCAGTCGCTGCCGCCAAGCGCGAGCAGCCAGTCGGATTTTGTTTCCGTCTTGAACTGAGTGAACGCTTGGATGAGGCGGACATGATTCTTGGCGGGATGTTCCAGTCGCGATACATAGAGAAAAAACGGCCGATCCAGTTTCCACCGGTTGGAGACGGTCGCTTTCGCGGCGGCAACGTTGCCAGGTTGGAAGCGCAGATGATCTATGCCGTTCCACACCACGTTCACCCGGTCGCGGCCGAGGCCGAAAAACAACTCGAGGTCGCGTGCGGTATTTTCACTGACGGCAATGACGGCATCCTGCCGCCGGGCGAGGCGCTTTACGATGACGCGCCCATAGAACATGCGTTTCCAATCGTACTTGCCGGTGACGTGGAACGGTGCGAGGTCGTGGATCGTTCCGACAATCGAACACGGCTTGCGCCAAAGCAGCCGGCGATAACTTGGAGCGTGCAGCACGTCGAGCTTGAGTTGACGCGCAAGGGCAGGCAGATGGGTATGATGCCAGAGGACATTCCTCACCGCCGGTCGGAACTTTTCTGCGACCGGGATGAAATTCATTTTCCCCTTCGCAAAGTCGAACAGGGGCAGATCTTCTTCGAGGATGAACAGATTGAATTCGTTCTTGCCCACGTACGGCAACAGGGCCCGCAACAAGGCGAAGACGTATTGCGCCACGCCGGTCTTGCCGCGCTGGATGACGGACGTCGTAAATCCGATTCTCATGCGTTGGCCTCGAGGAGGTAGGATTCGAGCTTGGTCATGCGCAGAACATTACGCACCGCCTCTGTGGGTGCGCGGTAGGTGAGCTTCACGTTGCGCCGCCAGAGTTCCTTTTTCAGGCTCTTCGTGTACTTGAGTGGGTAGTTTTCGAGCAGCGAAGTAAGTTTCAGCCTGTATTGACGGTCGGTTTCTGACTTTTAGAGAGCTCACAAACCTGTTTCGATACCGGGATGGCAAGATTCAAGCGCAGGCGACTTCGAG
>CAMAUY010000196.1 GCA_945861565.1 Akkermansia muciniphila | reverse complement strand
AACGGAGTATCCAAGAGGCCACTAAAGAAGAACGAAGCGTTACGGACCCGTGTGGAGGAAGATCTTATGAACCTCAACAATAATCCAGAGTTGGTGCGTTCATTTTTTATGGCAGAAAGTGTAGTCTATGCTAAAGACTGATCAGTAATGCTGTGCGCCTCGCAACAGTCCCACCAGCGCGAGGAAGGCAAAGAGCGCGAGCGAGATAATCGCCAGCGCCTGTACGTAAACTCCCTGGCGGCCGCCGAACGCGACGTTGTTCACCACCGCATCAACGGCCAGCGGCGTGGCCAGCAGCAGCACGCCGTTGATGATCGCAAACAGAAGGATGACCACCACGTCACCGCGCTCGGGCTTGAGCAGGCCGAAGAAGCGTTGATGGGGGGGGATTGCGGGTCGGGCAGTCATGGGCAGCAACGGCCCTGTCCCCGCGCGAGCGGACGTGCGTAAGAACGCTGTGACAATTCGATCATAGCCGCTTGTAACCTGCCGAATCCGGAAAGAATTAGTCTCCAATCGTCGAGTGTCAATGAGTCCATCGCAACGCCTGTCGATCCGAGGGACTCCCATTACGTGTTACCAGGGCGATGGACGGGGCGCCCGCTCATACGTTGACTGACATTTGTAGTTACCCCTCGAAGGAACAGCGGCGGGCCCTCACTGCGTTTACGGAAGGGCCCATTCGACAGGGGGTGTTGGAAAGCCCGTGGGAGAGTTTGGTCGCTTGGGTTCATGCTCGGGAACAAGGTGGAGGCTCAGCCGGTGTTGAAGCCGGTTCGGGGCGACTCGGAGGCAGCCGAGGACCATGCCTCAGGGTGCGGGAATGACGCGACCCGCGTGGGAGGCCCTGGTAGGTAGAGGCGGCGGAAAAGATTGAGGGGCGAGGCTGGGCGGAAATAAGGGAACGGCACGGACTTCTGGCGGTGGCCACGCAACCTTTGGGGTGGCGACGGGTTGAGGGGGTTCAGCGCTGACCAGGACTCCGCTCTCCAGCGGCCGGACAAACGGCATTCAAGGCCTTCGGCGGTTTTGGCAACGGACACCGCATCGCCTCGAAATGCAGGCCTTTGCAAAGGCTCTTGTGACCAAAGTGTCAATAGTGCAGGTTTGACCCATTGCCTCCACGCGCCCCTGCGGAAAAACGGTATCCAAACCGCGTCAAATCCAACCATCGCTCACAACCTCCCCGCAAACATTGGTGCCGACGGAGGGGGTCGAACCCACACACTCGTAAGAGTACCAGATTTTGAGTCTAGCGCGTCTGCCAATTCCGCCACGTCGGCTACCGTTTGCTTCCTTCCAACAGACATGGAAATGCCATGAGTCGCACGGCAACGCAATCAAAAGCCGCGGAGCTTTACCAACAAGTCCTTGCTCTCCACGGTGTCGCCAATACTCACATGAATGGCCTCGACGACTGCATCGGACGGCGCGTACGCCGTGGTTTGCATCTTCATCGCCTCCATCATGAGGAGCTTTTCGCCCTTAACCACCTTCTTCCCGACCGTGACCGCAATGCTGGCAATGAGGCCGGGAATCGGTGCCCCGATCTGCAGGGGATCGGCAATGTCCGCCTTCGGGCGTGCCCTGGACGCGGGCGTGATCTTGCGGTCTGCCACGTAGGCCTCCCGTGCCATCCCGTTCAATTCGAAACTGAGGGTCCTGCGTCCGTCCTTGTCGGGTTCACTGACGGCAATGAGTTTGATGATGAGGATTTTTCCCTCCTCAATGTGCACGCTGATCTCTTCACCGCGCCGCAGTCCGTAGAAAAACGTCGGCGTGGGCAGGACACTGACGTCGCTGTATTCGCGGCGGTGTTTTTCGAAGTCGGCGAAGACCTGCGGATACATCAGGTGTGAATACAAGTCGTCATCCGACACGCTCCGTTTCAGTTTCTCGGAAACGTCGCGTCGCAACTTGTCGAAATTGGCCGGAGTTGCCGCAGTGCCGGGGACGACGCCTGCAAGATAATTCTTGTCCGCTTCCGCGGCGCGCTTTTCTCCGAGGACGACTCGCGTCACGGCCTTGGGCCAACCGCCTTCGGGCCAGCCCAGGCCACCGGAGAGCATGTCCACAACGCTTTCGGGGAAACTCGTGGTTCCCGGGTCGAGATTAACAACATCCGCCGGTTTTATCCCGCGGCTGAAGAGGAACAGGGCCATGTCCCCGACCACTTTGCTGGACGGAGTCACTTTGACGATGTCACCGAAGAGTTGATTCACCTCGGCGTACGTGCGGGCGATTTCGGGCCAACGGTGCGAAACGCCCATACTGGCTGCCTGCTCCTTGAGGTTCGTGTACTGGCCGCCTGGCATTTCGTGCAGGTAGACCTCGGCACTGCCGGTTTTCGGGGCGGTGTCGAAGGGAAGATAGTGTTCCCTCACTTTTTCCCAATAGTCCGAAAATTCGTTGAGCGCTTGCAGGTCAAGGCGGGTGTCGCGTGGTGTATTTTGCAGGGAGGCGACGACGGCATTCAGATTCGGCTGACTTGTCGATCCGGACATTGCTGCCATGGCGAGATCGACAATATCGACACCGGCATCCGCCGCTTCGAGGACCGCGGCGGAATTGACGCCTCCGGTGTCGTGTGTATGGAAGTGGATCGGGAGCCCCACTTCTTCGCGGAGGGCCTTTACCAACTTGTACGCGGCGTAAGGCCGACAAAGTCCCGCCATGTCCTTGATGGCCAGGATGTGGGCTCCCATGCGCTCCAATTCCTTTGCCAGTCGGACGTAGTACTTTAGCGAGTACTTGTCGCGTTTGGGATCGAGGATGTCGCCGGTGTAGCACACGGCGGCTTCGCAGATCGCATGGGTATCCTGGACCGCATCCATCGCGGCTCGCAGGTTGGGAAGATAATTCAGGGAGTCGAAGATCCTGAAGATATCCATTCCGGAAGAGGCGGCGTGTTTTATGAATCCGTGGACGACGTTGTCGGGATAATTGGAATAGCCAACGGCATTGGAGCCGCGGAACAACATCTGAAAGCAGATGTTGGGGATCTTCGCCCGCAGTTGACGTAATCGATCCCAGGGATCCTCGCTGAGGAAGCGCATGGCGGTGTCAAACGTTGCCCCGCCCCACATTTCCAGCGAAAAAAGCTCCGAAGCCCGGCGGGCGACTGCGTCCGCGGTCGCGAGCATGTCGTAGCTGCGAACCCGGGTGGCCATCAGCGATTGATGGGCATCGCGGAAGGTGGTGTCGGTGATCAGCAGCCGTCGCTGACTTCGGGCCCATTGGGCAAACTTCTTCGGGCCCAGTTCGAGCAGGCGTTGTCGCGAGCCCGCCGGTGGCGCGACATCGCAGTCCGCGGTGGGTATTGGTGCGAGGGCGAGAGCTTTTTCGGGCTTGTAACCCTTGGAATGAGGGTTGCCGTTGACGATGACATTCGCGAGGAAATTGAGGAGCTTGGTGGCGCGATCGCGGCGGGGCTTGAACTCGAACAACTGCGGCGTGGTATCGATCAGCGTGGTGGTGGCCTGGCCGGTGCGGAAAACGGGGAGGCTGATGACATTTTCGAGGAAAGGGATATTCGTTTTGACTCCCCGGATGCGAAACTCGCGGAGGGCGCGGTCCATGCGGCTCAATGAAATATCATACGTCTGGCCGCTCGCGATGACCTTGACGAGCATGGAGTCGTAAAATGGGGTGATTACCGAACCGGCGAACCCCTGGCCACCGTCCAATCGGATCCCGAATCCGCCTGGCGATCGGTAGGCCATGATCTTGCCGTAGTCGGGCGTAAACTTGTTTTCGGGATCTTCCGTCGTAATCCGACATTGCAGGGCGTAGCCATTGCGCGGCACGCAGTCTTGCGTGGGCATGCCTACTTCCTTCGAGTGGAGAGCGTGGCCGGCGGCAATGAGAATTTGCGCTCGGACTAGGTCCAACCCGGTTATGACTTCCGTGACGGTGTGTTCGACCTGAATTCGAGGGTTCATCTCAATGAAGAACCACTCGTGCTGGTCCAGGTCGTAGAGGAACTCGATGGTCCCGGCGTTGTCGTATTTCACCGCCCGGGCCATCCGAGCCGCGGCGTCGCACAACTCACGAATGACGGTTTCCGGCAGGCCATAACTTGGGGCGACCTCGATCACTTTTTGATGTCGTCGCTGGACCGAGCAGTCCCGCTCGTGCAGATGAATCACGTTTCCATGTTGATCTCCAAGGATCTGCACCTCGATATGTTTGGAGTGGGCGATGTATTTTTCAAGAAACACGGCCGGGTTGCCAAATGCGCGTTCTGCTTCCCCTTGCGCCTCGTCCAGCAGCGAGGAGAGATCCCCCGATTTCTGCACCACCCGCATACCGCGACCGCCCCCGCCGAACGCCGCCTTGATGATGAGGGGAAACCCGATGCGCTTCGCGGCCTTCAGCGCTTCGTCCCGATCGGAAATGGGTACTTCGGTTCCGGGCAAAGTGGGGACGGAAATCTTTTGAGCGAGCGATCGGGCAGCGGTTTTATCCCCCATCATCTCAAGTAACTCCGGGCGGGGGCCGACAAAGGCAATGCCGGCGGCGGCGCAAGCCCTCGCAAAGTGCGCATTCTCGCTCAGGAATCCATAGCCCGGGTGGATGGCGTCCACACCCTTCGCCTTGGCAACGGCGACAATGCTGTCGATGTCGAGATAGGCGGCGACAGGGCCCTTGTTTCGGCCGATGAGATAGGCCTCATCGGCTTTGAAGCGGTGCATGCCGAATCGGTCTTCTTGGGCATAGACGGCGACGGTGCGAAGGCCCAGTTCGGTGGCAGCGCGAAAAATGCGGATGGCAATTTCCGAGCGATTGGCGGCCATGACTTTTTGGAAATCACGGCGGATAGGGGAGACTTTTTGGGCGGCAGAAGCCATAAAACGGCCGGATTGTTACCCGAGAATGGCTGGATCTGACAAAGAAAACTGGAGGATTGCCGAATTTCATTTCACCCGCCAGATTTTGCCCATGCCGATTTACGATTTTTATTGCCAGGACTGCGGGAAGGAGCACGAGCTTTTGGTGCGTTCTGCGAATTGGAAAGGGACCGTGTGTCCGCAGTGCGGGTCAACCCGCCTGGAGAAAAAGATGTCCTCTTTCGCGGCGGTGGCCGCGGGCGCATCGGGAGGCGGCGCGGAGGGACCGTCGTGTTCCGGGGTTCCGAGTTCCTGCGGTATGTGCGGCACGGGCAAGCCCCATTCGCACTGATTTCAGGCTCGGTGCCAAGGGAAGCCTGTTTAACCTGCCTGCCGTGCTGAACATCGGCCCCGGCTCGCCCACCGGCGTGACGTTTGGCTACGGCGCGAGCTTCGAACAGTTCGTCCCGATGGTTATCACCAAGACGATGGCGACGTGGTAACGGGTGTCATCGTGAATCTGAAGGGCGACAACGCGATGGTGAACACGGACGCGGCCAATCCTTTCCAACAGGAACCCCTCCCGGAGGGTCAAGGCGTTGAACGGGTCCGTTTTGCAGAAACTCGATCGCGACGGAACAGGAACGTCGTCTCCGGCTTAACCAACCGCCCCCCGGTCTCGAGCACTGGATAGGCGAGGAAGTTGATCGGGCCGCCATTCGGACCCGGCTCGACCACGAGATCACGCCCCCGGCTGAGCTCAATCCGGTTGGCCGGATGATGGCCAAAGTAGTATTGAGCGAGGCTCGAATGTTTGTCGGCTTCGCTGATGTCCACGGGCCACCACTTGCCCTCCGCGAAGAATTCGGCCCAGCAATGGTAGCCGTCGATGCCGCCGTCATTACGTTCCGAGGGAACCGCTGCGCCGATGGCGAATCGCGCCGGTATGTGCGCCGCGCGGGCGAGCGCGATGAAATAGGCGTGAAAGTCAGAGCAGTTGCCGGAGCGTGCGTCGCAGGCATAGACGGCGTCGCCGCGGCCCCATCCGGAACCGTATTTGGCGTAGCGCAGACGTTCGATCACATGGTCGTAAAGCGCACGGGCGCGGTAGAGGTCGGTGGCGTGGCCCCGGGTAACGTCCTGGGCGATCGTTTGGAAGTTCTCGTTGGACGGCACCAGAAGCTCCGGTGCCAGGTAGCGCTCCGGGCGGCTTTCCGCATCATAATAGGGCGATTTTTCCGTCCGGCGGATGCGATAACGCACTTCGACCGTCTGGTCGCTGGCGGCGGCGGTTGGTTCGAGGAAGAGGACCGTGTTGCGATGCGCGGCCTCCGTGAGTTCCTGCACCCGGCACGGCGCGGTGATGCCGAGAACTTCGACGGTCTGAAATCGATCCGACTGTGCGAGGGGCAGCCACATTCGCGCGGCGTTGGTTAAGAGCGGTAGCCGGACGCGATAGGTGAACTCGAACTCGTCGGTGCTCTTGACCACACCCAGCAAGCGATCCGTGGCCTGCTTGACGGGAATACGCCGCCAAGTGCCATTGTCTCGCTGGTCCCAGGTGTAAAGCGGTTGCGCGTTGAGCTTGTGAACGTGCGTCTCCTGGACCTGCATTGCGCCGGGCGGACCCGCGAGGAAGAAATCCACGTCATAGATGGGGCCCTCGGTGCCCACCAGATCGACGCAGGCGAAGTGCTGCTCCGGGCCAAGCGTCGCGAGGTATTCGGTGTGAACACGGACAAGCTTGAGATTCAGCTCACCGCCCTTGAACGGCACCTGAAAGAAGCCGGCGCCCGCCCGGGATTTCTCCGCGATGTGCTGCTCGATGGCCGCTTGGATGTCGGCTGTAACGAGGCTAGACACCGACTCGACTCCGGCGGGCGCCCGCTGGGCGTGGCGGTGGACGCACGAGGTCGCAAGTGCGCCGATGCCAAGCAACGCCGCTGCCACCAACATCCCAGCTGAGTTCCCGGTTCGCACGCGGATGGATTGGGCGGGCAACCGTGGTCACGTCCGGGGCTACTTCTTGGGATGCTCGGCGTTTTTCGGGTGCTCGCCCGCAGGATGCTCGTGACTGGACTTGCACGCGGTCAAAGTTAGCGCGGCTACGAATCCGAGCAGGACCAGTAGTGCGGATGGCTTCAGACGGAGGTGGGAGGTCTGCATGGGGGATTTTTTGATGGGTGATGTTTGCCGAGGCACGTATACGCCCAGGGGTTGGAAATATCCAGGTTAGAATTGTGGGCCAGTGGGTGGCGAGGGGTGCATCCCGAAGTTGTTGGGGGTTGTCGCGCTGCGACAACCCCGCCCGCGTACAGGGAGCGGACAGGGGCAGCAGCGCGGTTCGTGCCGCGCCTGAACGGCGTGGGGACGCCGCAGCGCGGCGTCCGCTACCGTCTCCAACAACTTCGGGAGGCACGGGTGGGGGCGGGGGTAAAACAAAAATGTTCGAAGTTCCGCAAAACCAGAAGCTCCCGCAGTCTAGCGATCCAATGGCGCTGGGATTTCGTCGTCATCCCGGAGGGATTGAATGAGAATAGCCCGGCGTTTCAACGCCGGGAACCGGGCAATGGAGAACCGAGTCTCGGAGAGACGGCTGAGTGCATTTGGTCAGGGCAGTTTCAAGAAAAGTGGATTGGCCGGATTGGTTGAAGGATGGACCCGCGGAAGAACAATAGGCAGGCGGGATATTGAGAACTCGGCTGATTTTTCACAATGGCCACGCTTGAAAGTAAGCGCATGGCTTCTTGAAGCCAT
>CAMAUY010000195.1 GCA_945861565.1 Akkermansia muciniphila | reverse complement strand
GAGCTTTGAGCCTCAGCTCGCGCCGACGGGCGGACGGAGTTACCAAACCAGCCCCGGGTCGAGACGCTCCCAGAAGGAATTTCCTCGGTTTCGCAATCCCTCTCCCAAGAAAACTTCACTAATCACCCACTAATTCTTCTGAAGAGCCTTTATTGCCAAGCCACTCTACGATGCGCAGGGGATGGTTTTCGCAAACGGCGCACTTTGGGTCGTAGTGAACAAATACTCGACCCGGTTCGAGTCCGGCCTTTATCGCATCACCGACGATGGTAGCGATACCTGGAGTCAGATTCGTCTCATCAAGAAATTTTCCGGCGGTGGCGAGCATGGTCCCCACGCGATTGAATTGGGCCCCGATGGCAATTTGTGGGTCATGGCGGGGAACCACACCAAACTCCCTGAGGGCCTCGCGCCGGATTCGCCGCACAAGAATTACCAGGAAGATCACTTGCTGCCGCGGCAGCCGGATGGCAACGGGCACGCCACCGGAGTCATGGCGCCGGGCGGCTATATTTGCCGGGTCAGTCCGGACGGCTCGAAGTGGGACCTGTTTTGTGGGGGTTTTCGCAATCAGTTTGATTTCACCTTCAATGTCGATGGCGAATTGTTCGTTTATGACGCGGACATGGAGTGGGACTGGGGTATGCCCTGGTATCGTCCGACGCGTGTGAACCACGCGGTATCCGGCGCGGAGTTCGGCTGGCGTTACGGCACGGGCAAGTGGGCGGACTACCAACCGGATAGCCTCGGCTCGGTGGTGGATATAGGCCTCGGCTGTCCAACCGGTGTCAGCAATGGGCGAGGCGCGAAGTACCCGGCGAAGTATCAGCGGGCTATCTACATCATGGATTGGACCTACGGCCGTCTCATTGCGGTTCACCTCACGCCGGACGGGGCAAGCTACACCGGCACGTGGGAAAACTTCGTTTGTCCCGCGGGGTTAATCGACAAAGCCAAGGGAAAAGCGCCCCTCAATATCACGGATTTGGTCATTGGCAACGACGGTGCGATGTATTTCACGGCTGGAGGTCGCGGCACGGCGGCGGGGCTCTATCGCGTCACGTACACCGGCCTTGAATCGACCGCGACCGCATGGACGCCGAACACGGCCGGCGCCGAAGATCGTGCCTTGCGGCGTCAAATCGAGGCCTTTCATGGAAAATCCGATCCGCGGGCGGTCGACTTCATCTGGCCGCATTTGAATAGCCCTGATCGGGCCATTCGCTATGCCGCACGCATCGCACTCGAAGCCCAGCCAGTCGCCACTTGGGAGGCGCGCTCTCTCGATGAAAAGTCGACGGATGGGGGTCTGACCGCCTTGCTCGCACTCGCGCGGGTGGGCGGAAAGTCTGTCCAGGATGTAGGATTAAGGGCGCTTTCCAAATGGCCGCTCGCCAGCCTTTCCGAGCGCCAGCAGCTGGACCAATTGCGCGTTTTTCAAATCAGTCTGACCCGTCATGGCCTGCCTTCTTCCGACGGGGTGACGCTGGCAACGGAGAAATTGAGCGCGAGTTATCCGAACCCGAGCGGGCTCGTGAATCGGGAGATTTCCCAAATCCTCATCGCCCTCGGCGCTCCGGATGTGGTGGGCAAGAGCCTCGCGCTCATGGCTAGCGCCAGGACGCAGGAGGACGTAATGCATTACTTGTTCCACCTCCGCACGGCTAGGCAATGGACTCCCAAGCAGCGCCGCGAGTACTTCGGCTATTGGACGGCGGACCGCAGCAGTTACACCCACGAGGGCGACATAATGAAGTGGTTTGAAGACGCGGACCGACCCTACGGAGATGGCGCCAGCTTCAACAATTTTCTCAAGAACTTTCTCAAGGAAGCTGCCGCAAATCTAACCGATCCCGAAAGGAGCGAATTCGGTCCGCTCCTGGCCAGTCTCACTGCACCCCCGCCCGCGAAGAAGCCCCTCAATGCCTTTCCGTCACCCAAACCACGTAGTTTCGTTAGGGAGTGGACGATGGCTGACTTTGTGGGCGATCTCGACACGGTTGCCCCGGGCCGGAACTCCCAACGCGGACGTCAGGCGTATGCCGATGCGCAATGTCTCGCGTGCCATCGATTTGGAGCGGAAGGCGGCGGCGTGGGACCGGATCTCACCGTCGTAAACGCCCGTTTCAAACGCGTCGACATACTCGAGAGTATTTTGATACCCCAGCAAAGTGGTCTCGGAGCAATTTCAAAACACGACCGTATTTTTGAAGAACGGCGACGACTTCACCGGCCGCTTGGTTGATGAGAGCGCCGATCAGCTCGTGCTGGTACCCAACCCGCTCGAACCCGAAAAACGGGTTGAGGTAAGGAAATCAGACGTGACCCAACGCAGCTTTTCTAAGACCTCTCCGATGCCCGCCGGCCTGGTTGACAGCTTGAGTAAGGAGGACATCCTCGACCTGGTGCTATTCTTGGAGTCCGCTGGCCGATAGCAGCCAATGCCTTTCAGTCGGCCGCAACGTCACCGCGTACCCCGGCCCGTTGTCGCGCTAGTTTAAGCCGTATGGTCAAAAAACTCATGCGGCATCTCGGTAATAGAATTTCAAGAGGCCGCCGAGGCGCTCGCGAGTCTGTATATCCCCTGCCATTTCACCGATCCGATTCTCGGGCGCTGGAAAGAGGATCACGTTGCCCTTGCCTTGGTGATTTCGCTCCGCGTGGAAGTGATTCACGTAATTCTCAAGGCAGTGGCGGAGAGAGCTTTCTCCGAAAAGGATCATTTTCGACAGGAGCTCGGTCTTTACCGATCGAATCCGGTTCTTCGTCACCCGATACTCGTTGCGCAGGAGGAGTTCCTGATCAACCGAACCGGAGAGGGTCGCCAGCATTCGTTTCCAATTCATCGAAGAGATTTAACCGAGCTAACGACCTGGGAGCAATCTTCTGATCGTCCTGCAAATCGTTGAATTGTGGTAGGTATTAGTTTTTTGACCCTACGAGAGCGTGCCTGAAAAAAGTTCCCAATAGTGACTTGTAAGCCGGTCTTCGGGTGCCCCATATGTCAGACTCCAACCAAAGTGCATCACTCTATTTACTCCAAACAGGTGGGCCAATGGATGCGCGAGTGTTTGACCCAACATACGAGGTGTATCGGTGCGCTCGAACATGCCGAGCAGATTCGGACGTTACATGCGAAGAGCGGCTGGCGTGAGCTAACAAAACAATATTATGATGCGCTGTGTGAGGCGAGAGAGGTCGCCCAAGCGTGCGGCCATTTCACAGCTGTCACAGAAACTGACCGCCGCCGGCTCGTTTGGGAAAAGACCATTATTGGCGTGCAGTTGGAGTTCCTGATTGGCTCCGTTAGCTCGGACGCCGAGGCTAAAGAGGTTGCCGCCCAGAATGCTGACGCCTTGTTCGGCACGCTAGTGGCCTTAGGAAATGCAGCGTCCAACGCTGGATTAACTCATGAAACAATTGAAATTCTTGAGACGCTTATCAAGCAACGCCGAACGCTGCTCAACGCGGGCATGGTAACGCCGATGCGCCGCTACGACCTCGCATGTGACTTGGATGAACTTGGACTCGTGCTGAGGGATGCCTCGCCAAATCGTCGAACAGAGGCACTGGGTTTAGTAAGGGAGTCGCTGAATGTGCTCGAACAACTTGACCGGGACGATCCGCAGGGGTGCCAAGGTAGGCGGGGTGCTGTGGAGGCCATTCGCGGGCGTCTGGCCCTGGAATGGTAGATAGGCGTATTCCGCTGAATCCGCAACGAACTCGAACGGCGCGGGAACAATCCGCTCCTGTTTTTCCTCAAGTGCCTGGAAGCGGACGACGCGGCATCTTGACAGCAGAGTATGCTAGCATCATGATGCCGTAATGAGAACCACGGTGACGCTGGAAAAGGATGTGGAACGGATGCTGCGCGACGCAATGCATCGTTCGCGGAAATCATTCAAGCAGGCGCTCAACGCCGCGCTGCGGACCGGTCTGAGCGGAAAGCCGGTTCAGCACAAGGCCCGGCGGTTTGTCGTCCAGGCGCGGCCCATGGGTTTGCGCGCGGGCCTTGATCCGGCCGGCTTCAACAAACTGGCGGACGAGTTGGAGGTGGACGCCTTCCTGGAGAAACACACACGCGCGCGCCGGTCATGATCGTTCCCGACGTCAACTTGCTGCTCTACGCCTACGATTCGGATTCCCTTTTTCATGTGAAGTCTGCGGCTTGGTGGCAAAAGTGTTTGTCGGGCGGTGAAGCGGTGGGGCTGCCGCCGGTCGTGGTGTTCGGCTTCCTGCGCCTCGGCACGAACGCGCGTGTCTTCAAGCATCCGATGACTCCCGCGGAAGCGGCGCAGCATGTCCGATCCTGGCTGGCGCAACCCGTGGTGCAAATGCTTGAACTTCGGAGCAATCATCTCGAGCTGGTGCTCCAGTCATTGGAGAATCTCGGCACGGCAGGAAATCTGGTGACGGACGCACAAATTGCGACGCTGGCTATTGAGCACGACGCCACTCTTCACACGAACGACACGGATTTCATGCGGTTCGCCGGCCTGCGATGGTTCAATCCTCTGACCGGTGCGGCCAGTGCGAAGCTGCGCAAGGATTGAAGCGAAGGCAAACTCATGACTCCGGCAGAAAAGCATCCAGGCGCATGGGTATTCGTCCCCCGATATTTCACCGATCCGATCCTCGGGCGGTGGAAACAGCATCACGTTGCCCTTGCCTTGGTGATTTCGCTCCGCGTGGAAGTGATTCACGTAATTGTCAAGGCAGTGGCGCAGAGAGCCTTCTCCGAAAAGAATCATTTTCGACAGGAGCTCGGTCTTTACCGATCGAATCCGGTTCTCCGTCACCCGATACTCGTTGCGCAGAAGGAGTTCCTGATCAACCGAACCGGAGAGGGTCGCCAGCATTCGTTTCCAATTCATCGAAGAGATTTAACCGAGCTAACGACCTGGGAGCAATCTTCTGATCGCCCTGCAAATCGTTGAATATTCGTAGGTTCTAGTTTTATGACCCTACGGCATCCGTGGTTAACCGTCTAATTCGGACCTGACGAAACTCGGAGACACCTGTTTTGTGATGTTGTTGGAGTAGAATATAGCCACGTCGGCAGCGCTCTTGCGGATCCGTACAATCCGCCGCGGGCTCGCCATTGACCCAGCTTTGAAGGTGGTTCGCACGCGCCAGAATCCGCAGTGTAAACCACTCCCCATCCCGCGCCCGAGGCTTGGGCGCACTGGCTCCTGTCACGCCTAGATTATAAATGCTGCCGGTGAAATTCCTCGAATCGTTGTGATCACATTGAACTTCGTACCCCGGAGGAAATTCCTTTGCGCGATCCAAATGCGGCTGGCATCGAATATAGATGCCGCTATTTCCATGGCCTCCCGCCACATCCGAAATCCGGACTTCGGCAAACAATTCGAAGTCGGCAAATTCCTCGAGCGTCGCCAAGTATCCCTGCCCTCCGCTGGCCCGCAACACCCCTCCCAAAATCTCCCACTGGGGTCGATGGGCAAACCGATTCTCCCGCCAGCCGTCCAGATCTTTTCCGTTAAACAATTCGACCCAACCTCCATCGCGGGCGTTGGTCGCCTGCGGGTGACGATACGCGCCAAGGTCGTGGTCGACCGGTTGATAGGCGATCCGCATGTCCGGCGTTTCGATCCGCCGATGCCCTTCAAACCGAGAATCCATCGCCGTGGAAAGGATGCCGGTGGTTAACACGGTTCGCTCCACGGGATACGGAGACGCACCGGTTCGCACCATCGTCATGATGGCATTCGCCAGGTAATCGAAGTGACCAAAGGTCGGCTCCTGCAACCAGAATTGCGTCGAAACGGGGGAGGTATCGCCGCGAAGACGCGCTGCGAAGAGAAACTGGCGGGCGAGTCCGTTCAGCATTAGGCAGGTCGCCTTAAAGCCATCGGCGTATTCAATCAAGTAGGCGGTCGGGTCTGTACACAGTTTTTCGAAATCGCCCTCGATCGACGGACTATTCCGTTTCAATGCCGCGGCGAGCAGTTCGCGTGAGAACCGCCCCGCACGCATTGCCTCCCAGACCGCACCTTTTTCGAGACACTGAACTGCGACGACACCCGTCTCGCCCCCACTGCGCCGCTCCACCATGCACTGAAGGGTCTCCAACGCGTGAAATCCATACGCTTCCAATCCGCCGTAGCCCACCGAAAGCGCTTCATCCATGGGCGTCCCGATCGGGATCTCCAGCCAGGGGCGACGCCATGCCAACGGAAGAGAAGACCCCGCCATGAATGGAATCTTCATGGCTCGCGCGGTCTCATACATCCATCGCCCATCCTCCCATCGCGGCGCGAGATGTTTATCGTTAAACACTGGCACGACAGTCCCCGCCTTGTTGAACGCGGCCACGGTTTCCTCGAAGAATCTCCGTCGCGGGTATAGTTGCTGGCCTCGCTCATTTTCGGGGTACTTGCCGTGCTCGCCCACCAAGACCACTGCGTCCACCGCGATCCGCCCCTGCTCATCGAGAATTGCTTCGGCAATCGTTTTGACAATTGGAAACCCGTACTGGCGCGAGAGCGATCGACTCAGGTCCGTCTCGGGAAACTGGTCGACATACATGGCGCGGACCGGGATTGGCGTCCACTGCGGGGTGATATCCAACTTCAACCCTTGGATAAATTTCCCGACGAGAACGTCCGCGTGAGACCAGGGGCGGTACTCGGTGACGATAGCGGCGATACGGAGTTGCCGTGTCGCGCCGAGAAGCCAATCCGGGCGTAAAAACACGCCGCCAGAGATCGCAGCGGCACTCTTGACGAAGCGGCGGCGGGAAATCATGGGAAGATTCTTCGCTAGAATCCTCGTGTACGGCGAGCCAAATGAACGAGATCGCGATATTTAGGGAGTGAATCTGTATTCGCCAATACCGTCATCCAAGCGACTCCATGGCGTGAGACGCTCGAGGGCGATCCGACCTGAGCGCGAACGGCGCGGAACTGATAGCTGATTCACGAACACACCGACCGTCGCAGCCAGATCCTCGTCATGCTCGATGAAGACGAAGCCGGACGGGCGGCCCGCAATGACATTGCCGCACGACTGGCACACTTCGCCTTCGTGCGGATCCATGTCTTCGAGCAGCAAGGTCAACAACCGGAACATCCCACCGCCGCGCAAGTGGCTGATGCCTTATGAGCGTCGCGAAATTTCCGATGGGGCGCTTGGTGGCGACACCGAATGCACTCTCGCAAATTGCCCAAGACGACATCACGTCGGCATTGCGGCGGCATCTGTTCGGTGACTGGGGCGAATTGGACTCCGAAGACCGGGATGCGAACGGAACCAAGTTCTGGATCATCACCGAGGCAGATCGCGCATCCACAACTCTGCTCATGCCCTAGGACTATTGATCCTCCGCCACACCTCTCTCCCCGGGAGAGGTTTTCATTCTCATGTTCACGCACTGGTCGCCGACGGTCTGCTCGATTCCGACGGCACCTTCCAACTCGCACCGGAGATCCCGGATAACGTTCTGTCTGAACTCTTTCGTAACCGCGTTTTCAAGGAACTTCTCGCCCACAAACTCATCTCCCCAGAACTGGTTGCCCGCATGAAGACCTGGAAACATTCCGGCTTCAACGTTCACTCCGGCCGTTCCGTGCCACCGGAAAACCGCGCCGAACGCGAACAACTCTGC
>CAMAUY010000194.1 GCA_945861565.1 Akkermansia muciniphila | reverse complement strand
TCCAAAAGCGTTTGTTGCTCGTGCTCGGGTAGCGTAAAAGGCTCGGCCATGCCGGCAGTTAAATAAAGTCAGCGAGTTTTGTCCAGTTTTACATCGTCTTTTGTTTCACCTGCCTCCTTAAAGTCAAAATCTTGAAACTGCCCTGCGGCACCTTGGCCGCCGTGCTGCTTTCGTTGTTTTGCGCCCGGCTTGCGGCGGCCGATCCGGTCAAACTGGAATTCCCGGTGATCATGCGCGATGGCGTCAAGCTGGCCACCGACGTCTGGCTGCCTGCCAGCAACACGCAGCCTAGGCCCGTCATTTTTCTTCGCTTCCCTTACAACAAAGACCTCGGTGCCGGGTTGGGACGCGATGGAGTGGCGAGAGGCTACGCAGTGGTGGCTCAGGACACCCGCGGACGATTTAAATCTGAAGGCGAGAATCTCCCCTTCCACCGGGATGGGCCCGACGGCGAGGACAGCGTGGCGTGGATCACCCAGCAACCCTGGTGCAACGGGCGGGTCGGTACCTTCGGCGGCTCCGCGGGTGCCATCACCCAGTTTCAACTGGTCGCCCAGGGATCCGGGGACGTGGTCGCACAGCATCTCACGGTGGGGGCGCCTAATCTCTACGACGTGGTCTACACCGGCGGCGTCTTCCGCAAGGCCCTCGTCGAGGACTGGATTCGACTCACCAAATTTGCCACCAACGCCCTGGACCTTTGGGTTGCGCATCCCCTTTATGATGATTATTGGCGCGCTCAGGACGCGTCGAGGAATTACCGGAGCATTCGCGCATCGGCGGTTCACATCGGTGGCTACTGGGATATTTTCGCGCAACCGACCCTGGACGCCTTCGTGGGTTACCAAACCCGCGGCGGACGAGGTGCGCGTGGCCATCAGAAGCTGATCATGGGTGCCTGGGGACATGGTGTTTTTCAAGAGAAAGTAGGTGGGTTAACCTTCCCTGGCGGCAAGACACCGCCCGGCAAGGTCCAAGATCCATGGCCCTGGTTCGACCGGGTTCTCAAGGGTGAAACCAACGGTGCGGATCATTGGCCCGCAGTGACCTACTACGTAATCGGTGACGTCACCGACCGCGAAGCGCCGGGAAATGTCTGGCGCACGGCGAAGGCGTGGCCGCCGGTCAAAACAACGGCAACCCGCTTCTATTTGCATAACGACCGATCGTTAGCGGTCGAGAAACCCGCGAATCACCAACCGCTCCAGTTTGTGTACGACCCGAATCATCCCGCACCGACCGTCGGGGGTATTCAACTTTCGATCCCGGCTGGGCCCATCGACCAACGCTTGGTGGAATCCCGCGAGGACGTTTTGGTGTTTACCACCGAACCGCTCAGGGTGCCGACCGAGGTGACAGGTCGGGTGCGGGCAACACTGTGGGTCGCCACCGATGCGCCGGACACGGATTTCTTCGTGCGACTGTGCGATGTCTACCCCGACGGGCGCTCCTTCAATCTGTGCGAGGGAATGTTGCGGACGCGATTCCGCAACGGGCTGGATCGCGAGGACATGATGCCAGCGGGCAAGGCCGTCGAGCTGAACATCGATTGTTGGTCCACGAGCGTGATCTTCAACCGGGGGCACCGCATTCGGGTGCAAGTCACATCGAGCAGCTCGCCAGGCTTCGATCCGAATCCCAACACAGGCGAACGATTCCGGGCCAGTGACCGGAAACAAGTTGCCCATAACACGGTCTTCGTGGACCGACGGAGGGCATCGTATGTCACCCTTCCGGTGGCTGGGCGCTAGGTGTTCGTACAACGCCAAGTCTGCCCTCCGCGCATTGGAGACCGGATGAAAGCGGTTCTTTCTTCATTTGCGGCCGTTTCGAATTAGCGGGGTATTTCGCTGTTTCGTGCCGACTCAATGGGTCTTGCTTCGGACCCATCGATCGAGAATCAATCCCCGCAAATTCGAGGCGACCGCGAATTGGACGCCGGATGAATTCACGAACGCGTTGCCCGAAACCATTCGAAAAAAGAATCTCCCCAAGGCGCAACACCGCTGGCAATGTGCGTAAGCTCGTGCTTTGAATAATCCGTCCCGGTACTCTCATTGATCTCATGTCTGATAACCTCAGTGCCCTCTCGTTCCGCAAGAGCGCCGAAAAGAATCTTTTTGAGCGGATGGTGGAGGCTGCCGACAAAGCGGGAACGGCCGCTACTCCGGCGACGGTGCATCGCCTGGGCGAGGAGTCTCTTTTTGGCGATGCGATCACGCTCGGAGCGGTGTCGTTCTACGACTTCTTAAAGAAGGAAAACGAGGGGAAAAAGGTCTTCATCTGCAATGGTTCCGCCTGCCTATGCGCGGGCACGCAGGAAACGCTGCATGAGGCGATGGGTGGACATTTCAAGCAGGACGAGATCGGCCATATCTGCTGCCTGGGCCGCTGCCATCAAGGCGGGGCATTTCAGTTCGAGGGTCGGAACTATTCCGGGCAGTCTGCGGCCGCGCTGAACGGGCTTTTTTCGAACGGCGCGGGGGATGCGGAGGATCGTTACGCCGTGGTGTCCCACCTTCAGCCCGCCCAACTCACCGCGCCGTTCCCCGGCATTGAGGCTTACTACGCGCCGTTCCGGGAGTTGCTGGGGAAGAGCCGCGATTGGCTGGCGGGCGAACTGAAAGACTCCGGCTTGCGGGGGCGGGGCGGGGCCGGTTTTCCGCTGCATTTTAAGTGGTCCTCGTGCCGGACGGCGGAGGGGGCCGTGAAATACGTGGTCTGCAACGCGGACGAAGGTGATCCGGGTGCCTACATTGACAAATACCTCATGGAGCAACGCCCGCATTCGGTGTTGCTGGGCATGATGGTTGCGGGGTGGTTTGCCAATGCCCAAGTGGGGGTGCTGTATATCCGGGCCGAGTATCCGGAATCGGTGCGCATCATCGATGGGGCCATCGCTGAATTGCGCGCCGCGGGACTCCTGGGCAAGGACATCTTCGGGAGCGGCTTCCACTTCGAACTCAAGACGATCAAAGGGGCCGGGGCTTATATTTGCGGTGAGGAAACCGCCCTGCTGGCCAGCATCGAAGGCCAACGACCGGAAGTACGAGTGCGGCCCCCTTTCCCGACCATCGAGGGCCTCTATCGCAAGCCCACCATTGTCAACAACGTGGAAACCTTCGCAAACCTCCACGCGATCCTCACGCTCGGCGGCAAAGGCTACGCGGCGGTCGGCACGGCGCAGAGCACGGGACCGAAGTTGCTCTCGCTGGACAGCCATTTTGTGACGCCCGGCATTTACGAAGTCGCCATGGGCACGCCGCTCAGCGATGTGGTGGCGCTCGCGGGCGGCTTCCGGACGAAGATCAAGGCCCTCCAGGTGGGCGGTCCGCTCGGCGGGATCGTGCCACTCGACAGAATCGACGGTCTCACGGTCGATTTCGAATCGTTCAAGAAAGCCGGATTCCTCCTCGGCCACGCGGGTGTCGTCAGCATTCCGGAGACATTCCCGATGATCGAGTACATCCAGCACCTCTTCCAATTCACCGCCGACGAGAGTTGCGGCAAGTGTTTTCCCTGCCGGCTCGGCAGCACGCGCGGCAAGGAACTCATCGCCAAGGCGCGCAGCGACAGCAGCTACCAGATCGACCGCACACTCCTCAACGACCTGCTCGAGACGCTGGAACAGACATCCCTCTGCGCCCTCGGCGGCGGCGTGCCCTTGCCAATCAAGAATGCGCTGCAATATTTCGAGGACGAATTAGGCCCGTACCTGAAAACGGCGACCACGCCTGCCAACCGCTGACATTTATGGTCCAAGACTTGCCCACCCTCACCGCCTTTATCGACGGCGAACCGGAGCTCTTTCTGTCCGGCGACACGCTGCTCAACGTCATCGACCGGCATCGCGGACGCGGGCACGTGCCGACGCTCTGTGACGCACCGCAGTTGAAGCCCTATGGCGCCTGCCGCGTCTGCTCGGTTGAAATCGCGCCGAGCGCCGATGGGCCGCGTCGGATTGTGGCGGCGTGCCACACACCGATCACGCCGGGGATGCATATCTTCACCGAGTCGCCAAAGGTGCGCCGGCTGCGTCGGAACATCGTCGAGCTCGTGCTCACCGATCACCCGCTCGACTGCCTGACGTGCGAGGTGAATGGGAACTGCGAACTGCAAACGGTGGCGGCCAAGGTCGGCGTGCGGACCGTGCGTTATCCGGCGGGAGCGAACCATCTGCATCGCCAAAAGGATCTGTCGCACCCGTATATGACTTCGGACCTTTCGAAGTGCATTAACTGCTCCCGCTGCGTGCGGGCCTGTGACGAAGTGCAGGGACAGTTTGTCCTCTCCATGCATGGCCGCGGTTTTGAAGCCCGCATTATCAAGACGATGGACGACTCCTTTGCGGATTCAACCTGCGTCTCGTGCGGCGCCTGCGCCCAGGCGTGTCCAACGTCCGCGATCTCGGATGTGTTTCAGTCCAAGTCGATCGAAGCGACGAAGCGGACCCGTACCATTTGCACCTATTGCGGTGTGGGCTGCAACCTCGTGGTGGCGACCAAGGGTAACGAAGTGCTCAGCATCCAGGCGCCCATCGACGCCGAGGTGAATCACGCCCACACCTGTCTGAAGGGCCGCTACGCCTTCAAGTTCTACAATCACAAGGATCGGTTGCGCAAACCATTGATCCGCACCAATGGCCACTTCGAAGAAGCCACCTGGGACGAGGCCTATAACCACATCGTGACGAACTTGAAGCGCATCAAGGACGAACACGGCGGGCAGGCCATCGCGGGCATTTCGTCCGCCCGATGCACGAATGAGGAAAACTACCTCATGCAGAAATTCATCCGCGCGGTGATGGCAACCAATAACATCGACTGCTGTGCGCGCGTCTGTCACAGCCCGACGGCCTGGGGAATGCAGAAGAGTTTTGGGACCGGTGCGGCGACGAACAGCTTCGAAGATATCGAATACGCCGAGTGCCTCATGGTCATTGGCGCGAACCCGACCGAGGGCCATCCGGTCACTGGCGCGCGGTTGAAGCAGCAGGTGATGAAAGGGGTGCCGCTGATCGTCATTGATCCGCGCAAGATTGAGTTGGTGCCTTACGCCAAGCATCACCTGCAACTCCGCCCCGGCACCAATGTGGCGCTGCTGAACATGATGGCTCGCTTCATCCTGGATGCCGGATTGGTGAAGAAGGATTTCGTGATCAAACGTTGCGAGAATTGGGAGGCGTTCGAGGCCGGTTTGCGGGCGCTCGACCTCGATGCGCTCGAGGCCGCCACCGGTGTCGATCGTGAACAGGTGCGCGCCGCGGCCATCGAATACGCCAGTGCCAAGGCCGCGATGAGCTTCCACGGTCTCGGCGTTACGGAACACGAGCAGGGCGCGAAGACCGTCATGCTCATTTCCAATCTCGCCATGATGACCGGGAACATTGGCCGCCCCGGCGTCGGCGTTAATCCTCTCCGCGGTCAGAATAATGTGCAGGGCGCTGCCGACATGGGTTGCCAGCCGCATCAGGGGGCGGGCTACATGGAGGTCAGCGATCCCGAGCATCACCGGCTGTATGAGCAATTCTACGGCGTGAAGCTCAGCGAAGAAGTCGGCTGGAAGATTCCCCAGATGTTCGACGCCGCGATTGCCGGCCAACTCAAGGCGCTCTGGCTCATGGGAGAGGACGTCGTGCAGACCGACCCGGATTCCGAGCACGTCCGACACGCGATGAACGCCTTGGACTTCCTCGTCGTGCAGGAGATTTTCATGACCGAGACGTCTAAATACGCCAACGTCATTCTGCCCGCTTCCTCGTTTCTGGAAAAGAGCGGCACCTTCACGAATGCCGAGCGGCGGGTACAACGGGTCAATGCCAGCGTAAAACCGCTGAGCGGCACCAAACCTGACGGCCAGATCCTCTGCGAGATCATGCAGCGCTTCGGCTATCCGCAGCCGGATTACACCCCGGACGGTGTCCTCGCCGAGATCGCCGGCATTGTGCCTTTCTTCAAAGGCGCGACGTGGGAGGGCCTGGGTGACAACGGCAAGCAATGGCCGATTGCGGCCGATGGCACCGACACGCAGATCATGCATCAGGAGAAATTCCAACGCGGCCTTGGCAAGTTCCACTTCTTCCCCTGGGAAGAATCGAAGGAACTCGTCACCCACGGCAAACAATTCCCCTATATTCTCACCACCGGACGCCTCCTCGAACATTACAACTGCGGCACCATGACCCGCCGCACCGGCAACGGTGAAATCATCACCGAGGATGTGCTTTCCATCAGTCCCGCGGACGCGAAGAAGAAGAAGATCAGCACCGGCGACAAAGTCCGCCTCTTTTCGGCCCGCGGCGAGGTTGCGTTGCATGCCATCGTGACGGATGAAGTAAAACCAGGCGTTCTCTACACCACGTTCCACTTCCCCGAAGCCATGGTGAACAACGTCACCGGACCGGGTTGCGATGCCGATACCCTGTGCCCGGAATACAAAGTGGTTGCGGTGGATGTGGAGCGCATCAGTCCCTCCACGGGAAAGAAGATAAAGCAGCCGGAGATGTTGTCCGCACGCTGAGCCGAGTGCCCAGCTTTCAAGCCAAAAATGCCCTTGACAACACGCCACTCCAACCAAATCTCTCTGACTACGGGACTGGCCTATTCCCGTGGTCGGTTATTAGCACGGCTCGGTCTCTCGCGGTTGGGCCAACAAAACTAAACCAATAGAAACAAAATGAAGAAACTCATCGCACTCCTCGCGACGGCATTCGTCGCAGCGTCAGCGTTTGCTGGCGAATTCCCGGACATCAGCGTCACGGAAGTCAAAGCGCTCACTGAATCCAAAAAGGCCGTATTCATTGACGTCAACGGCTCGGAATCGTTCGCCAAGGGGCGTATCCCGGGTGCCCTCGACTATGCCGCCATCAAGAACAACCTGACGGAGGCCCTGCCCAAGGACAAGAACATGCTCATCGTCGCGTATTGCGGTGGGCCCCAGTGCAAGGCCTACCAGGCCGCCGCGAACGCAGCCCAGAAGTTGGGCTACAAGAACGTCAAGCACATGTCCGCCGGCCTCTCAGGCTGGAAACAAGCCGGCCAGAAACTGGAAAAGAAGATCTAAATTCTCCTTCAGTTTTTGATCAAAGGCGCTTCGGGTTCACGACCCGAAGCGCCTGTTTTGTTTCTGGAGAAGCCCTCGGCGGGGACGGATGTACCCCCACGCGTTCCCCAAACCTCAGCGTCCGTTATGCGGTGATCTGAACGATTAACGTCGTGGATAAGGTAACGTGGTGTCAAAGGATCGCCCAGGCACCCGAATTCCAGTTTCTCGTTCCACCCATGGCCTCAATACTTCAATCGGTAATACCGGCTGTCTGCATTGGCCGGAAGAGTCACTACATTTCGGCCATTAGTTATGACAACCTCAGCCGTCACCGGCGTCCAGGTGTTGTCGAGTTTAGCCTCCGATTGGAGTGTAAACGTTTCCGGCGAAACGGGCCAGGAAAGGGATACATTCCCGGCGGAGTATGCGATGCTCAGCGTAGGCTGGGCTGGGGGAGTGACCCCGGCCGCTGCCGTGCCATCCCCGAGGATAATCCGGGCAATGCGGTTTTGTGGGTGCTCATTCAAGCCGCTAAAGGCACCCACCATGTACACCCGGTTGGTCACTGGCCCAAAGTTATTCGTTTCACCCAATTGGTAAGCAAAACGCCAAACCGTACCTAAGCTCGCCGTGATACCCAGACCAGGGTCAAAGGTCGGGTC
>CAMAUY010000193.1 GCA_945861565.1 Akkermansia muciniphila | reverse complement strand
GTTAGCGCTCAAAGCCGCCGGGTCAGGCAAAGAAGATCCAGGAAGAAGGAAGAAGAGATCTGTTGAAGTGTTTGAAGAAAATCCATCAAGAAAACTGTGCGGTTTTCAGACCGGTCGTTTTGCACGGTTTAGGTCCCGGCCTCCGCAAGCTGACCGAGGCCGACTGGGCCACGATCTGCGGCAAGATGGCCGCGCATGACGGCTGGGCCGCCTCCAAGGCCGGCGCGTCCGTCGAGAAGCTCGGCATCGCCCGAGTCCGCGCCATCCTCGCCGGCAACGGTAAGGAGACGCTCACCGCGCTGGTCGCGAAGGACAAGGCCCTCGAGGCCGAATCAGCTTCGATCGCGAGCGTCGACAAGCTCCTCCACTACGTTCGGGACCTGCACCTCCTCTGCGAGAACTTCGTCAACTTCCGCGACTTCTACGACGGCGGTGAACCGGCGACCTTCCAGGCAGGCACCCTCTTCCTCGACCAGCGCAGCTGCACGCTCTGCATGCCGGTCGAAGACGCCGGCAAGCACGGCGCGATGGCCGGACTCGCCGGAACCTACATCGCCTACCTGGACTGCTTCCGCAAAGCCACCGGCGAGAAGCTGAACATCATGGCCGCCTTCACCGACGGCGACAGCGACAACCTGATGGTCGGCCGCAACGGCCTCTTCTACGACCGCAAGGGCCGCGATTACGACGCCACGATCACCAAGATCATCGACAACCCCATCAGCATCCGCCAGGCGTTCTGGTCGCCCTACAAGAAGCTGGTCCGGCTGATCGACGAGACGGTCGCCAAGCGCGCCGCGGCCAAGGAGGCCGAAGCCAATGCCCGCCTCGCCAAGGCCGCTGAGATGGCCGCCAACGCCGACAAGGCGCTCAAGGCCCAGGCCGCAGCCAAACCGGAGGAGCCCAAGAAAATCGACGTCGGCGCGGTCGCGGCGATGGGTGTCGCGTTCGGTGCCATCGGCACTGCGCTTGCCACCGTCGCCGGATACCTGGGCGGGATGCTCAAGCTGCCCTTCTGGCAGGTCTGCATCGCGCTCGTCGCCATCCTGCTGTTCATCTCCGGTCCCTCGATGCTGATCGCGTGGCTCAAGCTGCGTAAGCGCAACCTCGGCCCGATCCTCGACGCCAACGGCTGGGCCGTGAACGCCAAGGCGAAGATCAACGTGCCGTTCGGCACCTCCCTCACAGGCGTGGCGAAACTCCCGCCCGGAGCCCAGGCCGCCCAGGTCGCCGACAAGTTCGCCGAGCGCCCGGTCACCTGGCCGAGGAAGGTGATGGTCATCGTCGCGATCTGCTTTATCTACAGCCTCGCGAACCAGTTCGGCTTCGCGCCGAAGTGGGAAAGCGGCAAGGGCGTGGTGATCCCCGCATTGTCCGGTGGATCCGCCCCGGCAGCCCCTGCGGTTCTCGACGGAACGAACGCTCCGGCCGCGAAGTAATCGCTCCCGAATCAACAAAGCCCGGACTCGAAAGAGTCCGGGCTTTTTTCTTGGGATCATAGCCCGGCTTCCGATCTCGGCTGGACGCGCCGGGCTACTTTGATTTCTTGGAGCGCAGCTTTGCGAGGAGGCTCCGCGGCTTTGCCGGTTCCGGTGGCGGGCTAATCGCGGAACGTCAAAAACGATGTACGTGCCCACAAGGAGTCCAAAATACTTTTACCGAAAATGCTGCAACAAGTTCTACATCAATGATTTGGAAACGATTGTGCACGGTGAACTCAAAGCATTTTTCGCCCAACCGGAACGGATTGCCGTGCACTTGGAGAAATCCGGACGAAATCCTACATGAAGCGAGCACTTTGTATGACCGATGGCCCTCGATGCCAACGGCCGAGAAACGCAAAATCGCCGAAAGCTTGATTGAAAAAATCGTAATCGGTGACAGCCAAATAGACATAACTTTCTCATACCTAAGTACTTCTGAAGAAGTATGCAAAAACCAACATCGGTTGATAGCGCTGTTGGGTATTGCATACCGCAAAATTACACGCTTTCGCCATCAACTTCCGGAGGATCATGCCCCAAAAACGCCTCCCAAAATAGCCCTGACCACTCTAGGCCAACGACTCCAATTCAGACGCATCAAAAAAAGTCTTCTGGAGTCTCAACTCGCTCATATTCTTGGGGTTGCCACTCGTGTCATAACGGACTGGGAGTCGAACATCCGCACACCTTCGAAAGCAGTGCTGTCTATGCTTGATGATTTATTGGGCCTGACGGAATCCCAAAACTCACTCAATTCCACACCAGAGTAGGTGTTGGGCTTTTCACACTCTGAAATCTTGGGTTCAACGGGCACTCTCTGGAACCTACGCTTCATTCGACCCGGTGCGGATTGATTTGCAGATGATCGCATGGGGCGGCTGATGGGAAATTGCCGCTCATCGTCACGTTTCGAGCCATCTGCTTCATTCAATCCCCCTCATGCGCCCGAGTGATACCGGCAATGCTGCTCCGTCGTGAGGTAATTCGCATGAACACCAGCACGTAATAGGTGACCAGTCCTGACGTCCACACCTCCGCCGAGAAGAAGTGCGCCGCTGCCAGAACTTCGGTTTTGGGTACGAACGAACTCCCGCCAGGTGGTTCTCTTTTCCCGACTTGGTGCCGCCAATAAACGGTGTCGCTTCAAGACGTTCGCTACCGTCTGATGACTGACCTCGTGTCCCAAATAATGGTTTCGGGTCGAACCATCTGTGCCACCTCCTCCAGGGCTCTCCTGCCGAGACACTGGCCCATCTCAGCCAGACTGATTCGCTCTGCGTCCGTGAGCTGCAATCGCCCCTTGATCTGGTTCTTGAGAATCCGGTTCTCCGTCACCAGATACTCGTTGCGCAGGAGGAGTTCCTGATCAACCGAACCGGAGATGTACGCCAGCATTCGTTTCCAATTCATCGACGAGATTTAACTGCGGCAACGGCCTACGAGCAATCTCCCGCTGCCCTGCAATCCCTTGCAAATCGGTAGGTTCAAGTTTTTTGACCATACGGGTTTACTTGCGGACCCAGTCCAAGACTCAGGTCCCCTAATTGTCGCGCCGTCGAGGTTGGGCACCGCAGAATGTTCTCGACGCCGCTGGAATTGTCGAGACTTGCAATTTTGAATAAAAATCTTGACCGGTTGTCTTTTCCTCAAACAGTCAATCTTGATTTCAACACACACTGAATTCTGGAGATTCATCTCTACCGCGAAGACCGCATGACTAAAACACTTCCACGCTGTGTGGCATTCAGCTGCCTGCTGACCGCCCCGGCCGTCTATGGCGCCGATTATGTGATCGGTGGACTTGAAACCACCACCCTGACCCGCATCGTGCCCGATCGGATCATCTTTCCCTTTACCAATGGCCTTCCGGCCCTGGGCAACTGGGAACCCTACGCCGGCGTGCTCGGGACAAGTACATTCCTGATTGCGGCCAACACCTTCGCCGAGGGTTCGAACGATAAGCAGCGCTTCGCCGTGGCGTTTCAACCCGCCGCCGGCGGCCCCAATGTTGAGGGGCACGTCTTTTTTGCCGACGACGGCACACCGTTCCGTGATCCAGTGAATGCGTCACGCCAGGATGGGAATCCCGCCCGAGTGGCGGGCGATGCCCGGCGCGGCGCGACCAACTTCATTACGGGAGCCGAGGCTTCACCCCATGCTTACGTCACCGGCCCTCATTCGTTCGGCTCGAATAATCGATGGAGTCTGGGGTTTGGGCGCGCGGCGGACTCACGTTATGGAACGGTGCAAACGTTTTCCCTGAATCCCGGCACCCTAGCTCAAACCATGTTGAGCAAAGCCCAGGATTCGGCTTACGGCCGTGACACAACTGGCAATGGGGATGCCACTCAACAGTATTCCCGCTTCGGCGGTGAACTGGTCGCCCTGGACAACGGCAACTTTGTCTCGGTGGTCGAGGATCGCAGCTTAAACCTGAGCACCGGACGCACTGCGACCGCGACCATTTTCAAACCGGACGGGACCGTTGTGAAAGAACGGTTCGTGGCGGCGGAGGGTGAGCAATGGTCCAACGTGGCCCCATTCCTGGGCGGATTCTGCGTGCACACCGACGGCCTTCTGCATTTTTTCGACAACGAGGGCAACGAAATCGGTACCGGAGTTGACCAAAACACTGCGGTGGATGATTTCGACAGCTCGATATTATTTACGGATCGTGGACGCGGTGATGACAGCCGTATTGCCGGCCACATCAACAGTCCGTATGTCTTCATGGCCCAGAAACGCGGCACCGATGTGTACGTGGCCGCGTGGGATTCCCGCCTCGTCACGAGCCCTTCGGGGCCTTTCGTTGCGGAAATCAATGTAAACGAACTGGAACCGGCTGCCGGCGGAACGGACACCAGCACCCTGGCCGCATCGAAAGTGGAACGTGTCAATGTGGCGGTTGACGCCTTAAACCGCGTTGCGGTGGTTTCTGAACTGGGGCTTGACAGCCCGAACCCGCTGTATGCTCCGGGTGCCCGAAGGCAGGTGGCCATGCGCGTCTTGAAGCTCGACGATGCAGTCAGCCCGAAAAAGTTTACCTACCTGACGCATTCGTTTCTGGTATTCGCAAATGCCTCCACCCATGCCAATAATACGGCCACCAGTTTCACGCCGGCGGTCGCGATGACCACCCGGCAGATCTGCATCGCCGCGAAGGGAGAGATCAACAGCGCCAACAACCCGAGCGCCGCGGCGAACACACCCAACGAATCCAATTTCTACACGGTCTTGAGCCACCCCGATCCGAAGGAAGACCCAACGAAATGGGCGGTGCGCGTCCAGTCCCCGGAAGCGGATGGCCTGTCGCCCCGTACCGCGACGATTGACGTCAATAATGCGAACCCGAATTTCAACTATGGCACTCTCGGGAACCAGTGGGTGGACATTGCCAACGATCACAGTGTTGCGGTCACCTGGGGTGATGCCGGGACCGCCGGCCAACCCAGCACGGCCAGCACGGATTTCTTGTCACTGAACAGCGTGTGGACCTTGTATGATGCCAATGGTAACCAGCGGATACCGCAGACCGTGATCACAAACAAGACGGGTGCGGCCGGCCCCACCTCTTTGACGAACACCGCCCTGGCGTTCTTCCGGCCCGATGGCAGCTCGACGCCCGGTAATGCGAGCGCCAGTGCAAGGATTCGAGCGAACCGCTTTGGCGACGGGATTTTGTTCGGGGCGCGAGCAGAGCGGCTCGGTCTCGAGATTCCATCTTTTCTGGCCATCAACCAAGACTTCAAGAATCCGGTGCTTACCCCGCTTTCCTCTGGCAGTGGATTTCCGGCAGTGCAGTTATTGAACAACAACGGGACACCCGGGGCCGGCATTCTCACAGGAACCGACGATGGACAAGCGGAGCCGGACGGCCAGGTGACACCGCACGGCATGGAATACCTCGCCAACGGAAACATCGTGATCGTAATGGAGTCCCGGCAGGAGCAGGCTTACGTGGATCGGTTCGGCGCGGCGGAACCCAACCGGCACGTGGTGTACCGCGTGCTCAAACCCAATGGCGAAGTGGTGAAAGATTATTCCCTGGTAAGTTCCACTCTGGACCGAACGGAGGTCTTTGGCTTCATCGTGGGCGTGACGTCCAATGGTTTTGCGATTCGTTTCTCCTACCGTCCACGGCACGACGGATCGGGCCGAACCTCGGGCACCCTCCGCCTGTTTGATAACAACGGCAACCCGGTGAGCAGTGATATCAATCAGTCCGACGTAGTGGGTGCCTTCCTTGGCACCGGGCCCAACAATCCGACCGGCGGCAATGGCGGCCGGGGTGATTCTGTAGGCTTCCACGGCAACGGCAAGGACGCTTACGTGAACGTGTGCATCGGAGACCAGGAAGGCGTCTCGGGGCCCGCTTACGTCACGGTGTATAACGCCGATGGCACGGTGCGCTGGCATCGCCCGGTGGCCGAAGCGGGTGAAACGAATTCAGCCAAGTTTCCCGATGCAGCGATTCATCCGGATGGCCGCGTGTTGGTCGTCATGGACGACCTGATTAGCTCCTCCCTTGCCGGCAACAATAACCGCCTGATCGTGGGGAAAATGTTTGATCCCAAAGGCAACTCGATGGGCCCGCTGTTTTATGTCAGCGAGCGGGAAACTCCCTTCAATACCGTGAAGGACAACGTCGAGCCAAAACTCGCCTGGCGCGATAACCTGATCGCGGTAGTCTGGAAGAGCCTGAGCAGCCCCGACACCGCCAAGGCAGTCGTCGGACTTCGAGTGTTCAATGATGTGGCGACAACACCAATCCAGTTGTCCATTGCACGCTCGGGGAGCAATGCGGTTCTGTCTTGGCCAGCGACGGCGACGGGTTTCACGCTCCGCTCTACGGGCAACTTGTCCGGCGGCACGTGGCAGACCAACAGCCCGCCTCCGGTTCTCAACGGCGCGGTGTTCACCGTGACCGAACAGATCGGCCCGAACAACAAGTTCTACCAGTTGATCAAGTAACTGCCGAATTCGCCTGGTTTCACACACCCAAACCTCATGGAGGTTTGGGTGTTTTTATTTGCGTCAGGTGACTGGGGGCGTCCGCTCGGGTCGTCGAATCTGGGGAGCCGATCCCGTATGGTCAAAAAACTCATGCGGCATCTCGGTAGTAGAATTTCAGGAGGCCGCCGAGGCGCTCGCGAGGCTGGATGTTCCCTGACATTTCACCGATCCGATCCTCGTGCGCTGGAAACAGGATCACGTTGCCCTTGCCTTGGTGATTTCGCTCCGCGTGGAAATGATTCACGTAATTCTCAAGGCAGTGGCGGAGAGAGCTTTCTCCAAAAAGAATCATTTTCGACAGGAGCTCGTCCTTTACGGCTCGAATCGAGCGTTCGCAATGGGCGTTCAGATTTGGACTCCGCGGCGGCAATGTCACCGCTTTGATACCGACGGCTTGGAGGATCCCGTCGAACGCTGTGCAGAACTTTGTATCTCGATCGTGTAGCAGGTATTTGCAGCCACAAAGGAACCCGGTGTCCGCCATGGTCATGTTCCGGGCCATTTGCTTCATCCATGCCTGGTCGGGAGAGGGAGTCATCCCGGCGATGCACACTCGGCGTGATCCGACGCGCATGAACACCAGCACGTAATACGTGATACGTGATCAGTCCTACGGATTTCCAAACCTCCGCCGAGAAGAAGTCCAAGGCAGCCAAGACCTCGGTGTGTGATCGGATAAATTCTCGCCAAGAAGTCTTCCGCTCCCGATCCGGAGCTCGAAGAAGGCCGTGGCGTTCGAGAACATTGCCAACGGTCTGGTGACTGACCTCGTAACCCAAGTTGCTGAGCGCACCCACAATCCGGCGATAGCCCCAACTTCGGTTCTCACGAGCCATCTTGAGGATCAGTTTCTCGATGGAGTTATCCGTATTGGGACGACCGGCGGGTGAGCGGTTTTTGGACCCGTCGAACTTCTTGGCGACAAGCCTGCGGTGCCAGCCAAGAATGGTTTCAGGTCGAACAATCTGCGCCACTTCCTCCAGGGCTTTCCTACCGAGACGCTGGCCGATCTCGGCCAAGCTGATTCGCTCCGGGTCCGTGAGCTGCAACCGCCCTTTGATCTGGTTCTTGAGAATCCGGTTCTCCGTCACCAGATACTCGTTGCGCAGGAGGAGTTCCTGATCAACCGAACCGGAGATGGTCGCCAGCATTCGTTTCCAATTCATCGAAGAGACTTAACCGAGCTAACGGCCTGGGAGCAATCTCCTCATCGCCCTGTAA
>CAMAUY010000192.1 GCA_945861565.1 Akkermansia muciniphila | reverse complement strand
TTCATGCGGGCAACCAGTTCTGGGGAGATGAGTTTGTGGGTGAGCAGTTCTTTGAAAACGCGGTTGCGAAAGAGTTCGGAAAGAACGCTATCAGAGATCTCCGGTGCGAGCTGGAAGGTGCCGTCGGAATCGAGCAGACCGTCGGCGACGAGCGCATGAACATGAGGATGAAAATCGAGGTATTCGCCAATCCGCGCGGCATCCAAAGCGAACCCAGCCAGAAGATTTTCGTCTGACACCCCTTGGCAGGCTTGCTCAGATCGACGGGTTCGGCGCCTCAGGCAATTAATGCCGCTATTTTAGCCGATGCATTGGCCAGCAATGGAGTTCCATGCGCAAAGACAGCGTGCTCAAAATGACGGAGTGCGAAGTGCGCCACCGAGGTACGAAGCAACGCTGGATTCTCGCAGTATTTCGCCGGAAGCAACTCGAGTTGCCGCCCGGGAAGATTGACGACGGCGTCTCCAAAGACTGCCAGAG
Source organism: Akkermansia muciniphila (assembly GCA_945861565.1). Classification (GTDB taxonomy): domain Bacteria; phylum Verrucomicrobiota; class Verrucomicrobiia; order Limisphaerales; family UBA9464; genus SIBK01. Next base: position 7,267 of record CAMAUY010000192.1, on the reverse strand, counting down.
ACCGTTCGGGCAGCAGCCACGCCGACTCATTCGGCGCGCCGCCGGCGAGTGAGTGAACCTCCCAGCCGGAAAACGGGGAACTGCCTGGAAGAATTTCGCGCAAGCCGCGGATCGGCATGCGGGATCCCGCCGTCCCGTACACCGGAATCAGGAACCGCTGGCTCCATTCGACGGCTGCGCGCTCATGATTGTCGTTGGTCAAAACAACCGCGGAGGGAGGGACGGGCGGAAACCGGCCTGTGACTGCCGCAGAGAGCGGAATCGGATCGAACACGAGAAAATCAACGCCATGGCGTACAGCCTGCGAGGTGAGTTCGCACCGATGCTCTGCCGAGTACGCAGACCAGCTATAAACCCCAGTGAGAATTTCGTTTACCTGTAGGCCACGGAGGACACCGTTTTCGTAGTCAGCAGCGACAAAACTCGGCTTCCCATGGGGAATATCACTCACCGGATCTATTTCGCGTCCTTGGCGTCCGTTGGCGTCACACCGGCGAAAGCTGGGGTGCAACGGAGGGTAATTCCACGGTAACCTGTGCAATCAAATCGTCTGGTGTTGGTTGGAAATTCTGCGCGTGGCGCAGGTGCCACGCTAGGCCGCGCGCGGGCGGAATCGGCTCGCCATCTTCAACCAGTCCGGCGAAGTGGTCCCGCAATGCACGCCGCATTCGCACGAGGGTTTGCTCGACGGTCGCGCCGGTGGCCACACAGCCCGGCACGTCCGGCGAATAGGCCGAGCGATTGCGTGGGCCACGTTCAATCACCACCAGGTAATTTGGAGAACTCATTTTAGATCCGCCTGCTTCAAAATGCTATTGAGTGTGCCGACACGGACATCGTCCCCAGGATGTCCAGCGATGGTCACTCGGCCCTTTTTCACCGCGTGTTTGAATTGGCGATGGCTGCCTCGGGTGCTCACCAAGTACCATCCATCTTCCAAGACCAGCCGGATAGCTTCCCGAACTTTCAACGGGTTCAGTCTAACTTAGAAAGAAAAATGATCAAGCGGGTGAGCAGGTTCGCCAACCAGGTGCTTCCCGAATCCGCAGCAAACGAATTACGGCGCGGTGATTCAGGTCGACAACACACCCCCGTCAATCGAGGCCGCACGCGCGGCGGGCGCGTTTCATGACGACATGTCCCACGTCTCGCGCCCGCCGGGCGCCGTCCTGGAGGATCTGTTCCACCTGGTCCGGATGGGCTGCCAGCTCCGCCCGACGTTGCCGCGCCGGCGCAAAAAAGTTCCAGTGATGCTCGAACAGGGCCTTCTTGAGATCCCCATACCCGAGGCCGCCCCCCCGCAGTCGATCCTCGAAATCCCCGGCAACGGCGGGCGGAGCGACCAAGCGAAGGAGCTGAATAGCCAGGTTCTTGTCCGCGTCCGGTTTGGGTTCCGCCGGCGAACGACTGTCCATCACCAGGCTCATAATTTTCTTGCGGACGGCCTTTTCCTCACCGAAAAGCTCGATCGTGTTGTTATAGCTTTTGCTCATTTTTTGCCCATCGAGTCCCGGTACTACCGCCACTTCGTCACGGATGCGCGGTTCCGGCAGTACGAAGGTCGGCCCGTAGGTTTCGTTGAACTTGATGGCGATGTCGCGAGTGACCTCCAGGTGCTGTTTCTGATCACGACCCACCGGAACGACGTTGGCGTCATACATCAGGATGTCAGCGGCCATCAGCACGGGGTAGGCAAACAGACCGTGATTGACGGCGCCTTCATCGCCGTCGGCCAGACGGGCGAGTTTGTCCTTGTAGCTGTGGCAGCGTTTGAGCAGGCCCATGGGAGTGACGGTACTGAGTAACCAGGCCAATTCCGTGTGTTCTGGCGTGTCCGACTGTCGCCAGAAGACACATCGCTTTGGGTCAAGGCCGCACGCGAGGAAATCGAGGGCGACATCGCGGGTAAACCGCCGCCGGGCCTCGGGATCGGTCACCGAGGTCATCGAGTGATAGTTTGCGATGAAGTAGTAGGCCTCGCCCTGTTCTTGGAGCTGAATGGCGGGGAGCATAGCCCCGAAATAGTTTCCCAGATGCAGAGCGCCACTCGGCTGGATGCCGGTCAGAAAACGCATGCCGCCAAGGGTACCGATCAGACCCTGGCGTTGACCATCCCTGGTTGCAGGGAATTTGCAGTTCCTACAATTATAAATCCGCCGGAGACATCCCGGCACCAACGATGCTGCATGCCTGGATCACTTTGAGCCCTAGTTGTTCGGCGGCGGCGACGACCTCCGGTGAGCCGGTTCCTGGGTTGAGCCAGAGCTCGTCGCAACCCTTGCGGGCGATCTCCGGCAGTACCTTGAGAACAACCGGGGGCGGAAGATAGGCTGTGACAATTCCAGGCCGTACCGGTAATTCGCCGATGTTTTTATAAACGAAGAGACCTTCGATGGTCGATTCCTTGGGGTTGATCGGAAAAACAGTGCACCCCTTCCTGAGAAATGCGCGGACGGCTTTGTTGCCGAACTTGGTGCGGTCGGTGGAGGCTCCGAGAACGGCGACTGTCTGCATGGTCAGAGAAAAGCGTAGCGGGAGTCCCGCGGCGAGCGATTTGTTGCAATGGCTGGCATTGGCCCTGCTTCAGTCCCGTGTTTCGGCCTTCGGCTGAGGCAGCAGGAAACTGAAGATCAGGCCGAAGGCAAACATCGCGGTGCCGACAATACCGGCGGCTTTGGCGACAAACATCGGAGAGGTCCCGCCGAGCAGTGGCGCGAGCCAGTTGCTCGTGACAAATGCCATCGAAGTACCGATCATGCGGCCGCCCACGTTGGTCGCGAAGCTGCCGCCGGTGGCGCGCAGGTGGAGCGGGAAAACTTTGGGCAAATATTCACCCATGTAGCTGAACTGCGCCACGGTCAGTAAGCCGGCGAGGGCGATCCCCCATTGGAACAAGTCGGGCCGGCTGGTGAACAACCAAAGATACGTGATGGGGATAACGACGAGGCCGGGTACCTGGAACAGTCGCAGCAACAACGCTCTCGAAATCATGGTCGCGAGTAAAAGCGCAAACACAATTCGTCCCAGCAAGCCCCCCAATTCCTGCCAAAACTGTACGTTCTTCCCGAAGGTTTTAACAAGGGTATCCGGGCCTTCCTGCTTCGCCCGATTGGCACCTAGCTGGCCTAGAATCTTTTCGCGGTCGAGCAGCGCCTTCTTCGCCTCGGGCTTGTTGGCGGCGACTTGGTCGAGTTTCACATCCAGTTGTGCAAGCTGCTGGTTAAGCGATTCCAGCTTGGCTTGGTTTGGGGCCTTGGTGGCATCGGCCGCTGCGGGGGCTGCCAGCGCCTTCTGCGTGGCGCGCACGGCGATTCGAACTTTGGCCCGCTGGCCGGACAACTCTCTCAATCCCGGAACTTCGGCACAGGATTTGTCGAACTGCGGGCGCACGGCGTCGAGTTGACCGTTGAAACCCTTGGCTTCGTCCTGCAATGGCTTCAGGATTTTCTGCTGCTCAGCGAGCGTGCTCAAGCCGGGAACGATGCGCGTGGGCGTCAATTGCAGGGCGCCAAATGCAATGCCATAGGCACAGGCAGAGAGCGCGGCGGTGACCAGCGTTGTGCGGCGCAACGCGGGCGAGAATAGTTCGCCAAAGCTCGAACGTTTGAGCGTGCCGGCGGCGCGTCGCTCGATCCAGACCTTGGACTCGGGTACGAACGGCAGGAGCAACCCGATGGGAATGGCGGGCAACAGACCGGTGAGCAGCGTGTAGCGCCAATCGGCGTGGGCGTTAAACGGCTCCATGATGGGCAGCGCCGGGAGCGAAGCGGCATTTTTCAGAATCCACCCGTTGACGACTGTCACGAACAGTCCACCCACCGAGGCGAAAGCCTGTGTCCAGCCGAGGACAGCCTCCTTGCGATGTTTGTCGGGAAAAAGTTCCGCGAGCCACGTGATGGCCGCGACGAATTCAATGCAAACGCCGACAAATGTCGCGCAACGGAAGAAGACAAACCAGCCGAGGCTTGTGCTAAACGCTGCTGCGACCGGCGAAAACGCGTAGAGCGCGATGCTCAGTCCGAGCACGGTTTTGCGCCCGAAGCGGTCGGTGAGCCAGCCGCCGAGTAGGCCAAAAACCCCTCCGCTGAGGGCCGCAATCCAAAGCAGGCGCCCAACCCAGACGGTGACATCGGGATGGTTGGTGGGGAGTTGGAGAATCTCGGCGAGCGCGGGCGCAGCGATCAGTGGGAGGAGGAGCAGTTCGTAGGTGTCGAACAGGAAGCCGATGGCGGCGACGCTGAGAATCAGCCACTCGGTGAGCGTAAACTTTTGTCCGGCTGCGGAGGAATGCATGGAGGGAGGAGGGTGCCAGGGGCGCCGTGACCCGGCAAGGACTGTGAGCTCACAGGTTGATTCGGCGTCATCCTAATCTTCCATGTACCAAAACGAGTGCGTGACCTGCTTTTTCGAGTCAACCGCCCACAACTTCTTGAAACTGACGCGCTCGACATGGCCGTCCAACAGAGTGACATTGCCACCGTTGTTGTGGACCGTCGGGCGAGCGTAGTTGAATCCATAGTTCGAGTCCGCTTGCATCGTGTCCGCGAAGGTGTCGCCGTTGACGTCCAGAGCGAATCTATAGGTTGGGTCGACCGGCGAGTAGACGTAGTGGGTCAGGGTATCCATGTACATCATCGCGTCCGTTGGATTCGCAATGCGCGAAACCTTGAGCGGTTTCGCGGTCTCGCCGTAGTAAAACGGTCCGCTCAGGCGACCACTGCCCGTCGAGCCGAAGTGCGCGCCGACCCAACAGTTCCAAGTATCGGGCGACCAGCCCGCGCCCTTGCCGGCGAAAGGCGGTTTGGTGGTATTTCCGCCTGGGCATTTTCGCCCCTCAAAATTATAGGCCTCCGTGTTTACGAAAACAGTTTTCAGCTGCGTTCGCTTCGCGACGTACGGTGCCAGCTTGTTGTGCCAGAAAGGCTGCGTGTAATCACTTGAAGAATCGCCGAACAGCGGTATCTGATCGGAATAATCATCCAAGTACATTAAGGTCGCCTGCGCCCAGGTACGCATGTTGGACGAGCATTTGGCGGTTTGCGCACTGGCTTTGCCCTTGGCCAGGGCCGGCAACAACATTCCGGCAAGGATTGCGATAATCGCGATCACGACCAGGAGTTCGATCAGCGTGAATCCTTTTCTCGACGGGTTCCCAGCTCGGTTTGAAGGATTTTTTCTTAGCAGGGGTGCATTCATTCGCAGTGGACCTTGGCTTGATCGGCAAGCCTCTTGATTTAATTAACGCTCCCCCGGCCTACCCAGATTTTGTGCCCGGCAGTCGGGGCCTCGGCTTTGACAGTTACGCCGGTGGCCTGGGGCTGTCAATGGGGTACTGAGGGTGCTTTGAGAGCGGTAGATCCCGGAGGCTGGAGCGCCGGCTTGCCGCCGGCTTTGGATACCAACGAATTCGGTACCGAGAAACCATGAACACGGAAACACGGACTCAAAGCCGGCGGCAAGCCGGCGCTGGAGATTGGCCATTTTTGGCCCGCTCTGTCTTTCCTTCGTCGGAAACTTTGTCGGAAACTTTGTCGATCCAGAAAAGAATCACCTACTTGCCAATACTCAGATGCTGAACCGCTAATGATCGTTAATCCTCGCCTCGCTCATGGAACGTGCTTGGTACTTTCCGACAGACCTGTGGAACGTGCGGTCACCCGCCGATGGATCCCGCATCGTCGCCCGGATTAGCGTCGATTCGCGTTTATTAGCGGGTTTCGTTAGCCGGGAACAATACGAGAACGGCGAAGTGTGACGCAGGCAGCTTCGCTAACGCTAACGGTCGTCTCCCACTTTATCCCGCATCCCGTTCCACGCCGAGCCGTAGGCGCCGGCGAGGTCACCCAGTCGGGCCGGAAGAATCCGAACCTGCGCTCCTCCGGGCCGCCATTCGAATTCCGCCAAATCCTCCCGTAACGGATTGAATAAGTCCGCACCAGCGCGGGCGATTCCGCCTCCCAGAATGACGACTTCCGGATCCAGCACGTTGACGAGGGACGCGATCGCGGCGGCGAGCGCCCGCACGGAACGTCGCCAGATTCGGGTCGCGTCCGCGTCACCCTGTCGATGCGCCGCGACGAGGGTTTCCGTGCTGGAAAACCGACCGTCCGTCCGCCGAGGAAGGGTTTTGTTACCGATTTCGCCCTCGATTGAACCGGGTGTCCCGACGTCATCGGGAAGTCCGTCGAAGTTCAAGGAGACATGCCCGAGATGACCGGCCCGTCCGAGATGGCCTTTTAAGAGGCGACCGTCCACCATCGCGGCTCCGCCCACACCGGTCCCAAGGGTCAGGAGAAAGACATTGCGGCACCCGCGCGCCGCCCCCTGCCACACTTCACCGAGCAGGGCGGCGTGAGCATCATTAAGAACGGGAATGGGCTTTGCGGATCGGAGGAACGATGTCCAGTCCAGCCCTTCCAGTCCGGTGAGCTTTCCGGGCAAGTAGGCAATATGGCGGCCGTGAGGGGCAGCGATCCCGGGTGCCGATACGCCAATGCTTGCGGGTGGGCCATGGGCTTTCGCGGAGGCATCGACAAATGCGCGAATCGTGTCCGCCCAATTGCGGTCACGGTCCTCGAAAGCCAGATTGGCCTCTTCGATCAGGTCGCCGGGCGTCGTCACGCGAACGGCCTTGATTCGGGTGCCGCCAAGATCAATGCCAAGGTGGTGCGGTTGAGTAGACATGTTTTTTGAGAGGCGAAGTCGTGCGGTCGATGCCAATCAAGCAACGGTATAACTGGAACCGTCCCCCACAATATCGAAGTCCGCCGACACGCCCGGATGCTGCCGTAGGGTCGCTCCGAAAACAGCATCCATAATTTTGCGGTGCGGTCTTGTCCTTGACACGCGCCCGGCGTGAGCGACAAAAAGCGGCGTCCATTTCGGGGCTGGCGGATGCCCCGGGCGGGCTCCATTTTCCAATTCAGACGTTTTATGAGTCAACCGGAACAACATTCATTTCAAGCCGAGATCCAGCAGCTTCTCAGCATCGTCATCCATTCTCTCTACACGGACCGCGAGGTGTTCGTTCGGGAGTTGGTCTCTAACGCGGCCGATGCCTGCGAAAAGCTTCGCTTTCTCCAGGCGAGCGGCCAGTCCCCCACCGGCGAGCCCGCCCTTACGATCTCGCTGACCACCGATGAGACGGCCGGCACGGTGACTTTCACCGATACGGGGGTGGGCATGACCCGCGATGAATTGGTGCAAAATATCGGTACCATAGCCCATTCGGGAACCAAGGCGTTTCTCAAGGCGCTGGCCGAGCAAC
>CAMAUY010000191.1 GCA_945861565.1 Akkermansia muciniphila | reverse complement strand
TGCAACGGCGAGTCGACATCGAGAACCTCGGTGGGCGATTCTACCATTGCGAAACGCGGCAGCCCAATGCTAACGATTCCACCGGCCTACTGCGACGCAGCTGGCGGTATTTTAAAAACTAGTTTAAGTTGCCGTACGGACACCGTTGACCGTAGATAAAGTGACAGGTTCAATATTGTTGATAGTTGACAGACATGCGATTTCCGGTTTGACATGGGGTTGAATCGAAATTTGTTAAAGAGAGGCATTATGAGAATGGCACGGATCAAAATCGAAGGAGCGACCGCAGTGTATCATTGCATCTCGCGGATCGTGGGTGGGCAGAGGCTGCTCGATGATCTCGGGAAGGAGAAGCTGGTTGGACTCCTCGGGAAATTGGCCGAATTCTGCGATGTCGAAGTGATCACGTACTGCATGATGTCCAATCACTTCCATCTGCTCTTGCGGGTACCGGTCCGGGTTGAGCTTTCCGACGAGCAACTCCTGGCCAAAATGGCGGCGTTCTATGGCAAGAAGGGAATCCTGACGGTGTTGGCGCAGGAAAGTTTGAAGCTGCGGGGGCAGATTGATTTGGACATCCGCGCATCGGTGGTGAGTCGGATGGGGGACGTGTCCGCCTTCATGAAGGAGTTCAAACAGCGCTTTAGCCGATGGTACAACAAAACAACGGGACGATTCGGAACATTGTGGGCGGAGCGGTTTACGAGCGTATTGGTGGAAGACTCGAGGCGTGCCGTCCGAACGGTGGCGGCCTACATTGATTTGAATCCGGTGCGGGCGGGACTGGTGAAGGATCCCAAGGAGTATCGATTTTGCGGCTATGCGGCGGCGTTGAGCGGCGTGTCCGCACTGCGGCAGGGGCTACTGAGTTTGTTAGTGGAAGAGAATTGGGCGAAAGGCGCGGCGGAATACCGGATGCTGTTGTTTGTGACGGGGGGATCGGCGAATCGAAGTGACAAGGTGGTATTGGAACCCGAGGCGATAAAGGCGGAACTGGCCCGTGGAGGCGAGCTTGGGCTGGGGCAGGTGTTACGGCTGCGAGTGCGGCATATGACGGACGGGGTGATTCTCGGATCGAAGGATTTCGTGAACGAAATGTTCATTCGGCATCGAGACCGCTTTGGTGCGCGGCGAAAGGATGGGGCACGACCGATTCGGGGAGTACCGTTGCCGGGCATTAGTGTGATGCGCGACCTGCGAGTGAATGCGATTGGTTGAAAGTTGAAGGTTGAAAGTGAGCGATTTGCTGGCGCCGAATCCCAAGGCTATTCAAGGTCCAAGGCATCCAATTCAACGAATCCGAAAATTGGACTCACAGGTCGATTGATTTGATCGGTTGGCTTCCGTGCGTAACTCAACTGCCGAAAGCGGCAGTATCCCGCTACATAAAAAACCGATCCAAAGAAGAATTTTAAGCCATTTTATCCTATCTAAAAATATTAAGCCTGTCACTTTATAAAAGAGGGGACGAAGCAGCTTGGGCAAGGCCAAAACGAAGTGGCGGTGTGGGACGGGGAGGAGAACGTGATCGACGAGGTGCGCGGCGGTGGCTTGGACCTTGCGTTAGCCGCGGAGCGATAAGCGAATGCCTATCAATAATTTGTTGGAGAAGGGTGCGGACGCCGCGCTGCGGCGTCCCCGCGCCGTTCAGGCGCGGCACGAACCGCGCTGCGGCCCTGTTCCGCCCGCTGTACGCGGGCGGGGTTGTCGCAGCGCGACAACCTCTACCAACAACTTCGGGATGCACCCGGCTCCTTTGAGTGTTGAGTGGGCACCTTGGCGGAGTAGCGGAGCACCTGGATCGGGAGGCTCAAAACGCATGGATGCTGGGGGTATCAAGGTGTTCGCCAAAGGTAACCTCAGTGACAAAAGGGCCCGCCTTCGGGAAGGTCCAGGGAAGCCAGGATCACGGCCTTGATGGTTGGGGGGGATTGCGTCGTTGACCTCTCCCTATCGAATCATCTCCAATTGAATCCGCACCGGCCGGAATCGTTATGAGTCCCAAATTGTGTGAATACCCAACAGTGCCCTCTCCCCCCGCTCCGAGCGGGGGAGAGGGTGGCCGCGGGCCGGATGAGGCCTCAGGCGCACCGCGAACTCCCGGCCAGCGGGCATGGCAACGGTTTCGTCGGAACCGCCCCGCCGTGCTCGCGGGTATTTTCCTTGCCGTCGTCGTCGCCGCCACGGTGCTCATTCCCACGCTCAGTCACTTCGATTCTGATCACGGGTCGGACAGCCAGTTCAGCCCCCCCGGATGGCAGCACTGGTTGGGAACGGACGTCCATGGGCGCGATCTTTGGGTCCGCACGTTTTCGGGCGCCCGGATCTCGCTTCTCGTGGGGAGTGTCGGAGCCGGGGTGAGCCTGTTGATCGGAGTGCTGTGGGGAATGGTGGCCGGATACCGCGGCGGACGTCTCGACAGCGTCATGATGCGCGCGGTCGACGTGTTGTATTCCATGCCGGGCATCGTATTCGTGATCGTGCTCATCACCACGCTGGAAGGGCATCTGGCCCGTCTTTTCGAATTGATTTCACCCCGACTGGGGAATTCGGCGCGTCTGGTCTTTTTATTCGCAGGGCTCGGGGCGGTCTCGTGGTTGACGATGGCGCGGATTGTCCGCGGGCAGGTGATCACGCTGCGGAACAGCCCCTTTATTCTCGCGAGTCGGGCACTCGGGGCGGACACGCGGCGAATGCTGCTGCACCATGTGCTTCCAAATATCTCGGGGATCGTGATCGTCTATTTGTGTCTTACCATTCCCTCGATCATTCTGTACGAGAGTTTTCTGAGCTACCTGGGATTGGGCATTCGGCCGCCGCAAGCCAGCCTTGGGACGTTGATCGCCGAAGGCGCCTCGCAAATCAATTCGGTGCGCGTGTACTGGTGGTTGCTGGCGGGTCCGGGGATCCTGTTGGCATCGACGTTGCTGGCATTGAACTTCCTCGGCGACGGCCTCCGGGATGCCTTGGATCCGAAAGGCGGCGGGCGAGGTTGATCCTTCGCGTTGACTCGGGAAGTTTAAGTGGGCATTGCTGAACCTCCACTACCTTGACCTTCGGGATCCCCGGAATAGACTGCACCCCCATGTTGCTCGCGCGCATCGCCTGTTTTGCCCTGACTCTCAGTTGGAGCCATGCATGGGCCAACGGTACGAATGGGCTCGCGTGGCCGGATCATCCCGTTTCGCTGCCCGACTGCCTTGAGATCGCGCTGCGCCAGAACCCGGCGATTCTTGCATCAAAGCAGGATGTGGAGGAATCCCAGGCCATCGCCCTCCAAACGCAATCGGCCTATCGGCCGAGGGTGAACACCACCGGGCGGTACACGATCACCGATCAGGGTTCACTCGAAACCGTGCCCATCGGACCCGAAGGGTTCCGATTTCAACGGGATCAAAACTGGCTGGCGAATCTGCAAATCGCCCAGCCCGTGTTCGGAGGCGGACGTCTCAAGTCGGCGGCGCGTTCGGCCCGTCTCACCCGCGAAGCCGCCGTTGCCCAGCATGCGGTGGTCGTCAACGACACCCTGCTCCAGGTCCGCACAGCCTATAGCGACGTCCTCATGACTGCCGAACAGATCACCGTCCGAGAATCCGCGATACGGCTCTCGGAGCAGGAGCTCGCGGACACGCGACGTCGTTACGATGCGGGTGTTGCGCCTCGGTTCAATGTGCTGCGGGCGGAGGTTGAGTTGGGGAATGCGCGACCTCCGTTGATCCGCGCCCGGAATGCGTTTCACATCGCCAAGATTAGCCTGGCAAACCTCCTGGGTTGGAACCTGCCGACGGGCATCGGCCAGGAGGTTCCGCTGACGCTCTCGGGCAAGCTGGAGTTCGACCCCTATTTGATTGATCTTGCCAACGCCCTGGCGAAAGGGCTCGCGCAACGCCCCGAACTTGCGGGTCTCCGGACGTCGAACCGCCTTCGCCAAGAGGAAATTATTCAGGCGCGCTCGGCGTATTATCCGCAACTCGAGGGTATTGCAGGGTACGGAATTCGAAATCGGATCTTTGCACCCGGGTTATCGGACGAGCTTCACGGCTGGACGGCCGGTGCCCAATTGAACTGGGACGTTTGGGATTTTGGCCTCACCCGGGGCAAGGTGCAGGCGGCCATGGCCCGCAAAGAAAAGGTGCGCCTTGAAATCGACGATATCAGGCGTCGGATTGAACTCGAAATTCGCACTGCACTCTCGACATTTCTCGCGGCGAAGGAAGTCCTCGAGTCGCAGGCGCGTGTCATCGAGCAAGCCGACGAAGCCCTGCGCCTTGCGACCGTACGGACGGACGCAGGTTCTGGCACCCAATTGGAAGTGTTATCCGCGCAGACGGCATTAATCCAAGCCCGCACGACCTATACCGTCTCACTGCGCGAATACGCGGTGGCCAAGGCCCGCCTTGACCATGACATGGGTGATGGCGTGCGGATCGAGGATATCCGGTGAGTGCTCGACGCCGTGGGGACATTCGCGGGCGACCGGGCCCGCTGTGAAAGGAAACCGACCATGCGACGCCCCTCGCTTCTGATCATCTTTCTCACCGTCTTCATCGATCTCATCGGATTTGGGATCGTGATGCCGCTGCTGCCCCGCTATGCGGAGCGTTACGGGGCGCACGGGCTTCAGATCGGGGCAATCATTGGTGCCTTTTCCCTCATGCAACTGATTTTTGCACCTTGGTGGGGCCAACTCAGCGATCGCATTGGAAGGAGGCCCGTGCTGCTGATCAGCAATCTCGGGGCAGCCGGCGCGTATGCGCTGTTTGCCGTTTCCGCCCGCTATACGGGCTCGGCGGGCCTCCTGATATTGTTGGCCTCGCGGGTGTTTGCGGGAATATGCGGTGCTAACCTCTCCGTCGCGTCAGCCTATATCGCCGATGTCACCACCCCGGAAAATCGGTCTAAGGGCATGGGAATGATCGGGATGGCGTTCGGATTGGGATTCATCCTTGGCCCCGTGCTGGGCGGGATTGCTTTCAAACATTTCGGGCTCGCAGGCCCGGGATGGATCGCCGCCTTGCTCTGTTCGCTCAATTTCATATCCGGCCTTTTCATCCTCGCCGAAAGTCGCCAGCCTGGAAGCGCACAGCCCGAGCGGCGTATGAATCGGCTAGCTCAAATTGCGCACACGATCAAGGTTCCGCAAGTGGGGTTGCTCGTCGGGCTCTATTTCCTGGCCACTTTTAGTTTCACCTGCTTCGAGAGCACAATCCCATTGATGCTCGAAAAACGATTCCATTTCGATGAGGAGAAGATCGGTTACTTGTTCGCCTATTGCGGATTGGTGGGTGCATTGATTCAAGGCGGTCTGATCGGACGTCTCGTCAAGCACTTTGGCGAGAGCACACTGATCTGGGGCAGCCTCATGGTCGTCGCCGCGAGTCTGGCCGCGCTTCCCTACGTCGGTGGGTTGGTCACCCTGCTCTTGGTCCTCGCCCTTTTCTCGGCCGGATCCGGTATCAACCGAGCTCCCACGATGGGATTGATTTCACGCTTCACTGCCGCCGACGAACAGGGAGCCACCCTCGGCGTGGCGCAAAGCGCCGCCACCCTCGCCCGCGTGCTCGGTCCTGTCTTTGCCACCGGCCTTCTTAATTTCTCCCTGGCGGCGCCGTACCTAGCCTGCGCCGGGATTGCTCTCACCGCAGGCCTGCTGGCGCGCCAGAGACTCCTGCCTTCAAAGTAGAACGCTCGTGAGACGCTCTCCTCCCCATTCGCAATCGGCGGTTGAACTTCACGCCGCTTGATTCATTCTCACGGCATCGGATGGTCGAAACTCTTAGACAACGTATCAATGATGCCCTGACCGGTCTGGGCAACTTTGGCTTGCTCGCGATCGAGGCGCTGCGTTCCCTCCGATATCGGCGGCCCAGTTGGCTGGATTTCATGCGGCAACTTCACTTCGTCGGCGTCAAGAGCCAGAGCGTCGTGCTGACGACCGGTGCGGCCACGGGCATGGTGCTCTGCGCTCAAACGTACTTCCAGTTTCACAAGGTGAAGATGGACACGGCGACCGGTGCCGTGGTGAGCGTCGGCATGTGCAGCGAGTTGGGACCCGTCCTGGCAGCCTTGATGCTCACCGCACGCGTGGGTGCCGCCATGGCCGCGGAATTGGGCACCATGAAGGTCACCGAACAGATCGACGCGCTGCGCACGCTGGCGACGCATCCCATCGATTACCTGGTGGTCCCTCGGTTCCTTGCCTGCGTTGTTGCCGCCCCGCTCCTGACCGCCGAAGCCATTGTCGTCGGAATCCTCGCCAGCCAGCTTGTCGGCGTGAACTTGCTCGGAATCGAGGGGACCTACTACCGGGCCAACATGATTCGATATACCGCGCCATCCGACGTCGTGACGGGGTTGATCAAGGCGCTCATTTTTGGAGCCATCATCGCTCTGATCGCCTGTTACAAGGGTTTGAATTGCCGGCAGGGCGCGGAAGGCGTCGGGCGCGCCACCACCGAGGCGGTCGTGGCTGCCAGTATCAGCATTCTGGTCAGCAATTTTTTCCTGACACTTTTTCTCACGCGCCTATTCAAGTGAATCTGCCCCCATGATCATCGAGGTTCGCGAGATCTACAAAAGCTTCGGCACGAATGCCGTGCTTCGCGGTTCATCGCTGCAAATCGACGTGGGCGAGGCGATCGTCATCATCGGCCGGAGCGGAGGTGGCAAGAGTATCCTCCTCAAGCACCTGATCGGGCTTTTGCGACCGGACAACGGCCGGGTGTTGGTCGGCGGCATCGATCTTACTGGATTGAGTGAACGCCAACTCTTACCCATCCGGCGGCGCTTCGGCATGTTATTCCAGGGGGCCGCGCTCTTTGACTCGATGACGGTCGAAGAAAACGTCGGATTCGTGCTGCAGCGAGAACGGAGTCACACCGGCGGTGAAATTGCGCGACAAGTGAAAGAAGCCCTCGAGATGGTGGATCTCCGGGGGATCGAATCCAAGAAGCCCGCTGAACTTTCCGGTGGCATGCGCAAACGCGTCGGCTTGGCCCGTGCCATCATCTACCGGCCGGAAATCCTTCTCTACGACGAACCCACGACCGGCCTCGACCCGATCGCCGCGGGTGTCATCGATAAACTGATCCGCCGTGTTTGGTCTCAATTGAAGATCACCAGCATTGCGGTAACCCACGATTTAAAGAGCGCCGAAGCGATTAGCGACCGCATTCTCATGCTGCACGAGGGAAGGATTCATGGGGATGCTCCCACCGCCGAGATCCTGCGCTCAACCGACCCCATCATCTCGAATTTCGTGCGCGGAATTCCCAACGAAACTCGGTAGCCTCTTTTTCCGATCATGGACACCACGATCAATCCCAGCCGCAAGGTCGGCCTTTTCGTCTTTTTCGCTCTCGTCCTCATCGGCCTCTTGCTGGTTAATTTCAGCAAGGGTTCGGCTTTTTTCTCCAGCAATAGGCGACTCATTGTTCGATCAAGCAACGTGGGCGGCCTCAAGAAAGGCGCCTCCGTCATGATGTCCGGCGTGCAGATCGGCACGGTCAATGAACTCAACCTCGCTGCCGATGGTCGCTCGGTCCTGATTGATTGCCGTCTCCAAAGCCGCTACGCCGTCCACGCCGATGCCCGGATCGAAATTGAGCAATCCGGTTTCCTGGGAGATCAATTTGTCTCAATTGTTCCGACGAAGAACGAAGGGGGCATCCTCGCGGACGGCGCGGAAAAAACCTCGGAATCCCCCTTCAATATCCAGGAGGCGGCCCGCGCCGCCGTCACGTTGATGAGCCGACTCGATTCGGTCGTGATCAAGGTCGACACGGCGGTCGGCCGGGTTGACAAGTTTCTTTTAAGCGAGGAAACGCTCACCAATCTCACCGCGACCCTTGCCAACTTCAAGTCACTCTCCGTGCGGGCTGATCAGGCTGTCGCCGAGATTGAAACGATCGTGAAGACGAACGCCCCCGCTTTCGGTAATACGTTGAGTAATTTCAATGCCTTTTCCGGGCGGGTACGAACCCTGGGCGATCAACTGCAGGCCATCGGCACCAACATTTCCTCCGTGATCACCAACGCGGACGGCATCCTCGACAGCAACAAGGCGGAGATCCGCGCGGCCGTCAGCAGTCTGCGGGAGTCCGCCGATAACATGAAGACAATCACCGGCGACCTCCAGGGTGGCAAAGGTTTGGCGGGGGCCATTTTGAAAGATGCCGAACTGAAGGACCATTTT
>CAMAUY010000190.1 GCA_945861565.1 Akkermansia muciniphila | reverse complement strand
GCGCACGGATAAGTTCAGTTTTGATCACCGGAGCATCCTTTCGGAAAATCCGATGTAAGTCCCGCAAAATCGCTCCACCGACCTCTGATTACCTCGCTAACCTAAGCCCAAATCTGAGTGGCATTGGGCAGGATGCCAGCGCTCCCAGGCAAGCAGCAGTCCAGCCCGCATCTCACACGCCCCGCTCGGCGAGCAGCGTTCGGTAGAGTGTGAGGTACGCATCGAGGATGGCTGCAGGGCTAAATCGGCGGAGAAGAACCACGCGCCCCGCCTCTCCCATCCCCGCCCGCGCCTCGAGAGGTGCCGCAATAACCGTCTTCAGGCGCGCGGTCAGCGCCTCGGTATCGCCGCATTTTGATAGGAGGCCGGAGACCTCATCTTCGATTAGTTCCCGGGCGCCATCGGTCGCGGTACTCACCACCGGCAATCCGTAGTTCCACGCTTCCAGGATGACGTTGCCCAAGGGTTCGTGACGGGAGGGACAGACAAACACATCGCTCAAGGCATAAAACTCCTCCGGATTTTGCCAACCCAGCCAGCGCACGCGCGCCCCGAGTCCAAGGTCGTCCGTCAACGCCCGGAGGTTTTTCTCCTCGGGGCCCGCGCCGGCGATCAGGAGCAGAATCGGTTGGCCGCTCGTTTCGAGGGGCAGGCTGACGGCGGCCCGCAGCAAATCGTCGAAGCCCTTTTTCTTGATGAGTCTTCCCAAAGCGAACAGGACGCAAGCCTCGCCGGGAATGCCATGTTTCTCACGCAATGCCCTGCGCTCTTCCGGAGTGGGGAGCGGAGTCTTAGGAACGAAATTGCCAATCTGAAATATGCGGTCGGCGGGCAGCCCAGATTTAACCAGATAATCGCAAATGCCCAGGGTGTTGCCCACCCAAGCGTGGGCGTGACGGAAGTATCCATCGATCCGGTAGAAGCCGCCCAGGCGGGCGATGTGGACAATTTCCGAATGCGGTGACAGCCGCGTCAGCCGCGTCGCCCGGCTCATGTAGGTCTGCACAATGCAGGGTTCGGCAGCCGCTGCCAGTTTACGAATGCGCCACAGCGACCAAAGGTCGTAGGAGTTCGCGAGGGGCAGATGGATCTGAGCGATGCCGTCGGGGCGCAACGCCTCCGCGACCGGGCTATTCCGCGGGTTGACGGCGACGACGGACTGCCCGTCCGCGTGCAGCGCTTGCACAAGCCGGACATAAAACCGGTCCGCGCCTCCAAAATGACGACTGCCCAGAATGTGCAGGGAACGGTCCATTGATCTCACGAAGTTATTGCCGGTTTCACCGCCGGGTGCCACGCCGCAACTTGCCAAAAATTGACTCGAGCCGGCCGGCCACCGACTGAACTTCGACTCCGGAATTACCACGCCCGAGCGAAAAGCGGATCAGTGCATTTGCCTCGGCCGCCGGCACGCCGATCGCCTGCAAGACATGACTTGGCTCGAGAGAACCCGCCGAGCACGCGGATCCACTCGAGGCACAAATCCCGTCGAGATCCAGCCCGGCAACGAGCGCCATCCCGTCTGTTCCGGCTACCGTGAATGCCACCGTATTAGGCAGGCGCTGCACCGGGTGGCCGCGCCGAACCACGCCGGGAATGGCCAGCGCTCCACGGGCGAGTTCCTCCGTCCATTCCCGCAATGTCGCTTCAACAAAAACCGGCGTCGGCACAAATCGAACGAACGCTTCGACGAGTCCCACAATCCCCGCCAGATTCTCGGTCCCACCCCGCCGTTCGTTTTCCTGCGCGCCGCCCATCACCAACGACCCAGGCTGCAAGGGTGAACGAACGAAGAGCGCGCCAGCCCCCTTCGGCCCATGGAACTTGTGGGCACACACCGAAACCAGGTCGGCGTTAAATTGATGAATGTCCGTGAAGGGCAGCTTCCCAAATACCTGCACCGCGTCGGTGTGAAAGAGCACGCCTTGGCTGCGGCAGAGCTCGCCAATCGCCGCGACCGGCTGCAAGGTGCCAATCTCGTTGTTGGCCGCCATCACGGTTACGAGCGCCGTGTCCGGCCGAATCGCGTCATTCACGGCCTCCACCGTGACCTGCCCGCAGGCGTCGACCGGCAGCCACGTCACTTGAAATCCGTCGTGCCGCTCCAGATACCGCACGGCTTGGAGCACGGCAGGATGCTCCACCGGGGTCGCCACCAGATGGCGCCGCCGGTCCCGGAGGATCTGGGCGGTCCCAAGAATCGCCAGGTTATTGCTCTCCGTACCGCCACTGGTGAACACCACTTCAGACGGACGGCATGCCCAGCAGGACGCGAGCCGGTAGCGGGCGTCATCCAATGCGGCCCGGGCTGCTCGTCCCACGCGGTGCACGGAGGAAGGGTTCCCCCACGTCGCGCCGAGCACCGGCAGCATCGCATCTCGGACCGCAGGATCCAGGGCGGTCGTCGCATTGTAATCAAAGTAGATCTCCAACATAGCTCAATAGGAAAACCCAGCCTGCGGCGCGAATTAAAGCACCGAGGGAACGGGGTCACTTCGCGACAGTTCCACCGTCTCGCGCAGGGAAAAGAAATGAAGCCAACGCCGGGTCACCGGACGCCGCAGGATGCGGCTCAGCCCCAGCGCATAAACGGCCAGCTGAGGCTGGTATTTCCCGACCCGGGCCGCAAGTTCGCTCCGCGTTAAGACGTCGGTCTTGAAGTCCACCAACCAGAGTTCGTTCTGCAACTGTACCACGAGGTCCGCAACTCCCTGAACTACGATGAATTCGTCCGCATCCAGACGGGTGCCGACCGGTAAACCCAGCACGGCCAGATCGTTGGCCGACAACCGAAGGGTAAACGGCAGTTCGCGACGCACGTTCCCCCACTCCCCACGGATCAACTTTCCCACCGATGACTGCCAAAATTCAACGAGCGCCTGCACATCCAATTCGGCGATCTCCCCAACCGCAATCTCCCCTGCCTCCGTCAGTCGTTGCATTTCACGGTGCATCTCGCCCTCCGACATGGATCCAGAAAGGTCCATCTTCTCAAGGAATCGATGGTAAACGAGGCCGCGCTGGCGTCCGCTGTCAGGATCGCCGCCCGCCACGCGCCCGCTCGCCGTTCCTCGGGATTCCACGGATTCCCCCTCGATGCGCATTCTCACAACATCTTCGTCCACATCAACCCGCCGTCGCAGAGCCGTGACGGACTGCTTGGCCGCCTCGGTTGTCGCCGTGCAGTGGGGGTATTCCCAGCGGACTAACTCCGCCCCGATCTTCCCGGGCGCAGGCTCACCCGGTGGCATCGGCCCGCGCAAAAGGGCCTCGGGCCGAGTCACGCCGGAGCGCGGAGGCGAAGGCTCGCGATCCCACGAAAAGAGGGGAGTCGAGCCCTGCGTTTCGGCCCAGGCTTCCAATCCCGCCATCTCCGCCAGCGCTGGCTCCAACCAGTCGAGTGCCCGCCTTGCCGCGGCCAGCTTGAGCGGCGCATTCCAACCCGGCTGTCTCGGCTCCTCCCCGCCTGCGGAACGTCCCGCCCGGCTCCCGACCAAAAGCAAACGATCGCCCGCGCGCGTAAACGCCACGTATAGCAGCCGCAGTTCTTCCGCGAGGACCGCGGACCGCTGCCGCCGGCCCGCCGCAAAATGGACGAGGCTGGAAAAACGGGTTTCGCCGATCACCACCACCGGACATAAGCCTAAGCGGTCATCGACGATCAAATCGCGCCGCAGATCGAGGAGATTGAAGGGATTGCCAAGTCCGGCTACCGCCACCACGGGGAATTCTAATCCCTTGCTGCGATGCACGCTGAGCAACCGTACGGAGTCCGACCCCACGTCGGAATGAACCTCGGACTCCCCGGCGGATTCATCTTCCAAAAACCCAAGAAACCGGTGCAATCCGGATCGCTGCTGCAAATCAAAGCGCCGCGCCAAATCGAGCAGGCGTTCCAAGATACCCCTCCGAAATAGGGGGCGACCGATTCCCGGGGCGTCCCCACGATCCCAGACTTCATCGATCACTGTTTCCAGAAGGGTCTGCATGGAACCACTCCGGGCCAGCCGCCGCCACCGAGTGTGCCGATCGAGGAACTGCTCGACGCGAGGACGAACGCCATCGGCCAACCGCCAGAGCGCCTCCGGATCATCGCCCATCGAAAAATCCGCCGCCCTCGCCGCGACAAACATCTGCAAGGAGGTCCAAAAAGGTTCGCCCCGATTTAAAAGCCGAATTACCAGCAGCTCGTCGAGGCTCGGAATCCCGGCAATCGGCGAACGCAACACAGCCGCCAGAGGAATATCCTGCAAAGGATTATCGAGGACCCGCAGGAGATCCCAAAGCAGGACCACTTCCCGTTGCTCGAATACCCCGCCCGCCGGAGCCGCCAATGGCACTCCCGCGCGCGCGAATTCCGATACAAAGCTCGCGTTCCTTCCCGCCGGAGAACGAAGCAGCACCGCCATGTCCCCCCAGCGAACCCGCCGCAAGCAGCCCAAATTTCGATCCCATACCTCCAGACCAGCCCCATGCCATTCGCGAAATCGGGCCGCAATCTCCCGAGCCTCCGCCTCCACCGTCGTCTCGTCACTGGCATCGTCGTCCTCATCAGCCTCGGCCTCGCCCAATTCCTCCCTTCCCTTCTCGGTCGTCAGGATCCGGACGTCCACCCGAGCCGGCCCATCCACCGCCAGCCGTCCTCGGCCGGCGGTCGCGCCAAACCGAAGCCGGGCATTTTCGTCGTAGTCCATCCCGCCAAACTGCGCCGACAGCAGTTGGCCAAAAATCCCGTTCACAAAATCCAGAATGTTCTCTGCGCTGCGAAAATTGCCGGTCAATGACAGCACTGTCCCCTGCCCGGGTGTCCGCTTCCAATCCTCGGCAAGAGCCTGAAATAATGCCGGATCCGCCAGCCGAAACCGATAGATGCTTTGCTTCAGATCACCCACCAAAAATCGGTTTGCCTCCGAACCTTTCCGGCTGACCGCCGTGAGGATCGCCTCCTGCGCCGCCGTCAAATCCTGGCATTCATCCACGAGCACGGTATCAAACCGACGTCGACAGGCCGCCGCGATCTCTCCGCCGGGAAGTCTCACGAGCTCCAGTGTGGATTGTTCCAGATCACCAAAATCCACACCCGCCCGTTCGCGCTTCAATCTCAGGAACTCGCTCCGGAAGTCCCTCGTCAACTCGACCAGCGTCCGCATCCGCCGGGCACAATTCTCCCAATCGGCCATCCGCTCAGCGGAACCCGGTGCCAATCGATGCAAAAATATCAGTGGCCCCAGTCGGTTCCGGAGCCCCGCCGGACACGCCTTCTCGCGCCCGAGAGCAGCCACACTCGCAAGGGTCTCCAGTCGGGACTCTCGATCCACGGCCTTGCCCAATGCACCCAGGAATACTTCCGCACGCCCCGCTAATGACTCCGGGCTGGCAGGCCGCTCCTTCCGCTTCTTCCCGTCCGGCAGCACCAATCCCTCCACGACGGCATCGAGTTCTTCCCACCAGATGCGGTCCCAATCCGAACCCTCCCAATCGCCCCATCGCTGTTCCTGTTCGGACAACCAGCCGGCGGCATCGGCACGGGCGACCGCCCGGTCGTGGAGGTGCGCCACCTCGTCGGCCATCCTGCCGGGATCTCCCAAGAAAAGACTGTCCACCAAATCCCGGACGGCATCCCGTTCCAAGCCCCGCTCGACGACAGTGTCCAGAGCCTCCCGCCGCAGGCGTCGGCGTTCTCCCTCTTCCAAAACGACCGGTTGCGGATCCAATCCCAGGCGATGGAAATTCTCACGGATGAGGCTCAAGCAGAAACTGTGAAGGGTGCCAATCATCGCCCGATCCAGCAGCGCCAACTGCTCCGAGAGTCGGAGATTGTCCGGATCCTTATCCGCACACTCCCGAAGTCCAGCGCGAAGCCGATGCCGCATCTCCGCCCCCGCTGCCTCGGTGAACGTCACCATTAGCACCCTGTCCAGGGACCACGGGTGGACCGGTCGCGTAACGCCGGACAGAACCCGCCCGACGAGCGTGGCGGTTTTCCCAGTGCCCGCACCCGCCATCAGCAAGACGTCGCCGTCCGCACTCACCGCCGCCTGTTGTTCCGCCGTCAGGGAGCCAATCACCGAGGGAAGATAAAACAAACCTCCACTCACCTCACGCCTTGAATCGTGGATTTCCTCATGGGGGCGCATCGCAAAGTTGTTGGTAGAGGTTGTCGCGCTGCGACGACCCCGCCCGGGTCAAGCGGGCGGACAGGGGCCGCTGCGCGGTTCGTGCCACACCTGAACGGCGCGGGGACGCCGCAGCGCGGCGTCCGCTACCTTCTCGAACAACTTCGAGATACACGGCCGGTCGGGTTACGCCGATTCAATGGTTGTCCTCGGGAAGGGTCTGCCTATATTGCGGCGTCTTATTGAACCGCGAGTGTCGCCCGGGTTTTCGCCCGCCAGAACGGTGACCTGTCTGCCACCGCGGGCCACGCACATGATTGTCCATCTACTCAAGTCGAAGATCCATCGGGCCCGGGTTACCGCCGCCAGCCTTAACTATGAGGGCAGCCTCACCATTGCCGAAGATTTAATGCAGAGCACCGGCTTACTTCCCTACGAACGCATCCTTTGCGGCAACCTAGCCAATGGAAAACGCTGGGAAACCTACGCAATTCCAGGCCGAAAGGGTTCCGGTGCCATCGAATTGAATGGAGCGGTGGCTCGCCTCGGAAAAAAAGGAGATCTCCTGACCATCATGTCCTTTACCGAGATGCCCGCAGCCGCAGGCCGCCGTTGGAAACCCAAGGTCATCGTGCTGGGCCCGGAAAACCGAGTCGTCGACCGGCGTGGAACCTAAGCGACCCCGCCCAACGCCACCCTTCGCCGTTTCCACACCGAGTTTTCGACCCGCCCCCCACAACCATGCCCTGTTTCACAACTGCCGAACTTGCCGTCAGCCTAAATGGTTCGGTGATCGGTGACTCTGCCCTGAGGCTGACCGGATTTGCGCCGGCCGACAGCACCAAGCCCGGAGATCTGACGTTTGCCGAAAACGAATCGTATTTCGCCCGCGCCGATCAAAGCGCCGCCGCGGCGGTGCTCGTGGCCGATGACTTCACATCGAAGCACGGCAAGACGTTGATCAAGGTCAGCAATGCCCGGATCGCCTTCGCCCAGGTCCTTCCATTTTTCTTTCCCGAGCCCAGCTTCGCTCCTGGAATTCACCCCTCAGCCATCGTTGCCCCCTCGGCGCACATCGATTCCTCGGCGCACATCGGCCCCGGTTGCATCGTGGGTGAACGGGTCCGGATCGGCCCGAGAACCGTCCTCCAGGCGCAAATCTATGTCGGGGAAGATTGTTTACTCGGCGAGGAATGCCGGCTCTTCCCTCAAATCACTCTCTACCCTCGAACACAGCTCGGCAAACGGGTTCGGATTCACTCCGGAGCGGTCATCGGTGCGGACGGCTTTGGATACGTCTTCGACAAGGGGGAGCACCGGAAAGTGCCGCAGGTCGGCCAGGTCATTGTCCACGATGACGTCGAGATCGGTGCCAACGTTACCATTGACCGGGCGGCCCTGGGTTCCACCGTGATCGGACGGGGTACCAAGATCGACAACCTGGTCCAGATTGCTCACAACGTGACCCTTGGTGAACATTGCATCCTCGTCGCGCAGGTCGGCATCGCCGGCAGTACCAAGCTCGGCGACCACGTCACCCTGGCCGGACAGGTCGGGCTCGCGGGTCACTTGCGCCTGGGCGACCACGTGACGGTTGCCGCCCAATCCGGCGTCATGCACAGCATTCCCGAAGGACAAAAATGGATGGGAGCTCCCGCTCAACCCGATCGCATCATGAAACGCCAGTTGCTCGCCATGGAACGGCTTCCGGAACTGTTGCGACGGGTGAGTGAACTCGAACGACAACTCAACGAGCGCACCCCTCTGGCTCGCTAAAACGGTTATGGAGTGCGGTGGCAAGCGCACCGCTTTGGGTGAGTATTCACGCCGGGCGGCAGATCGAAAGCGCCGTCGCCGCTGACAGCTCTGCCGGCGCACTCCAAATTGCGCCCCCTTATGGAGTGCGGTGGCAAGCGCAGCGCGACACCGCTTTGGGTGAGTATTCACACCGGGCGGCAGATCGAAAGCGCCGTCGTCGCTGACAGCTCTGCCGGCGCACTCCAAATTGCGGACGCGCCTTATGGAGTGCGGTGGCAAGCGCCTCACCCTTCCCCGGAAAAAAGACCCCTAGACATAGCCCGCGGCTCGGTGTAGTGTCGTCGGCATGCTTGGGGCGATCAAGA
>CAMAUY010000189.1 GCA_945861565.1 Akkermansia muciniphila | reverse complement strand
CCTCTGTGAACTGCCGAAGCGCAAGAAACCGCGACCTGGCCAAATTCGAAAAATTCGCCACCACCCTCAGAAATTTCCGACGTTTACCGGCTCACGAGCGGCCGCTAATGCCCAACTTCTTTGACCAAATCTGAGTGGCATTGGGCATCCTGCCGGCGAGACTGCAGAGAGGTCAACACCCGCCGGCCGATCGGACGCACGGCCACGCGCCGCCATCCGATTCATGGCTCGCGGCGACAGAGAATTTGGCAGAAGCCGCTATCCTCAAGCTCTGTCGCCCCTCCGGGGCTTGCGTTTTGTTCAAACGTCATACCCACGGCTCGCGCCGTGGGCTACGGTCTGCCGCCACTCCGCGGCTTTTCTAAATGCCGATTGTCCATCGGGGACACACCTGCCAGAAAATGGCCAATCTCGAGGGCGGCCTGAAGGGCCGCGATTGAAACGGTCTGATGCGCCCATCTATCGCATCCCGTTGGAACGCATGAATTTGTTAACGCTCTCCAACCCAGCCCGTTGGGCTGGGCTGAGGAATCAAGGGCCGTTGGCCCACAACAAATGGCCCCTCACCCTCACTCGTGTGGACCTGTACCTTGCGTAATTCGAGGACGAGGACGATTTGAAGGACCGCATTGCAGCGCTTTCGTCCTCGTCCGTCGTCCTCGTCCGTCGATGGCGATGAACGGCACACCCTCAACTCGCCGAATCCGCGACCCGCCGCAGATACTCCCACGAATACAGGCCCGACGCGTGTCCATCTGCCCACCGCGGCTGGATGGCATAACTACCGACCGGTTCCAATCCTTGCAGGTGGAAGGCATTGGGACCATAGGGACGCACCGGAGGAAGGTAGGTTTTCCCGAAAATGTCTTGTTCTCCCATGCAACCCGCGCAGGGGCAAAACCGGCGCAGAGTTTCGAGCGCGACAAAGCTCTCGGCACCATCCGCCCACCGGATTGCGAGTTCCGTACCAATCACCTGACAATCAGCTGGCTGCATGGTCCGAGGATGAACCGACAACGACGCAGCGTCCAGCGTTACACCCGTTGGCCGTGTAGCACCTAGATTTCCAAAATTGATTCACATTTCAACGCCGGTGATGGGGTGCTCGCAAAAGGCGGTTCGCGAGCAGCCCGCGCTTGGGCGCGAAAATGAGCGCTAGCAGGAAGATTGCCGACTGGACGAGGACAATACAGGAGCCCGTGGATCCATTGATGAAGAAGCTCACATAGACGCCGGTCAGGCTCGAGAAGACGGCGCATCCGACGGCCACAAGCTGCATGCGGGAAAAACGGTCGGCGAGCAGAAAGCCGACGCAGCCGGGCGTGACGAGCATGGCAATAACGAGGATGATGCCGACTGCCTGGAGCGAGGCGACGATGGTTAGCGCGAGCAGCGAGAGCATCACGTAATTGAGCATCGTGGTATTCAGCCCGACGCTCTGGGCGTGGCCGGGATCGAAACAGAAAAGGAGAAGGTCCTTGCGCATGGCCAGCGTGATCACGAGGGTGATTCCGCCAATCAGCGCCGTCTGAATGATCTGAGCCCGCGGGATGCCGAGCAGGCTGCCGAAGAGGATGTGATTCAGATGCTGGTCGCTGTCGACTTTGGAAAAGAGTACGAGCCCAAGCGCGAAGAGGCCGGTGAAGACGACCCCCATGACGGTGTCTTCCTTCACCCGGCTGTGGCTCTTGATCAGGCCGGTGCCGACCGCGCAAAGCAGCCCGGAGCAAAACGCGCCGATCGCGAGCGGCACGCCGACCACGTAAGCGAGCACGATTCCCGGGAGCACCGAGTGCGAGATGGCATCGCCCATGAGCGACCAGCCTTTGAGCACGAGGAAGCACGAGAAGACCGCGCAGACCGTTCCAACGAGCGCTCCAATGGCGAACGCGTTAAGCATGAACTCGTATTGGAAAGGCGAGAGCCAGTTCATGCGAATTTTCCTTCCAACGCGAGACGGCGCTTCGCACGGCTGGCGAGCAGGCCATGCTTTGGCCCAAAGGTGAGCGCGGTGAGAAAAAGCAGCGTTTGCAAAACGACGATACAGCCACCGGTCGAGCCATCGAGAAAGTAACTGGCGTAAGCGCCGAGAAAGCTCGTTCCGACGCCGATTCCGCCCGCGATGGCAAGCATGCGGTTGAAACGATCGGTGAGCAAGTAGGCGGTCGCGCCGGGCGTGACCAAGGTGGCCACGACGAGGCAGGCCCCGACCGTTTGCATTGAGGCGACGGCGGTAGCAGCGAGCAGCGTGAGCAGTGTGAAGTGCAGGACCATTGGATTGAGGCCAAGCGTCCGCGCCTGCTGCGGGTCAAAGCAGAAAAGCACGAGGTCTTTCCATTTCAGCGCGAGCACGAGGAGCGTGACGGCAGAGATGATCGCCACCTGGATCACGTCGGGATTGGAAATGCCGAGAATATTCCCAAAGACGATGGTGCGCAGGCTGATGCCCGCCGGAAAAAGCGAGATGAGAAGCACGCCAAACGCGAAAAAAGTGGTGAAGACCACGCCGATCACCGCGTCCTCGCGTAGACTCGTGCGCGCCTTCACAAAGCCCATGCCGAGCGCGGCGAGCAGTCCGGAAATAAAGGCCCCGAGCGCGAACGGAGCGCCGAGGAGATAGGCGATGGCCACGCCCGGCACGACGGCGTGGGAGAGAGCGTCCCCCATGAGCGACCAGCCTTTAAGCGTGACGAAGCACGAGAGGAGCCCGCACACGCCGCCGATCAGCGCGCTCACCCACATGGCCTTGAGCATGTAGTCGTATTGAAACGGGATGCCAAGATTCTCGATCATTGGTCGTCCTCCGTCTCCGCCCGGGCATGCACGATGGCCTCCCGACCGGCGCGCTGGCTGAACTCGAGGTGTCCGTCCTTGCCAAAGACGAGCGGGCGCTCGTCATCGCTAAGCACTGTGACGGCGCGGCCGTCGTGCTTCTGCACGGTCGATTCGGCGAAACGGAACTGCCGCAACGCGCCGCCGAAAGCCATTGAGAGATTGGCCTCGGTGAAGACTTCCGCAAGCGGGCCGAAGGCAAGCACCGTGCGGTTGATGATCACTGCCTGATCGCAAAACTCCGGCACCGAGCCGAGATCGTGCGTCGAGACGAGGATGATATGGCCGGAGTCGCGCAGCTCGCGGAGGAGCCCGACGATTGCCGCCTCGGTCTTCACATCCACACCGGTGAAGGGCTCATCGAGCAGGATCACGCGGCCCTGCTGGGCGAGAGCGCGGGCGAGGAAAACGCGCTTCTTTTGCCCGCCGCTCAGCTCGCCGATTTGGCGGTCGCGGAACTCCCACATCTCGACGCGGCGCAGACTTTCATCGGCGATGCGTTTGTCCGCAGCACGCGGGATGCGGAGGAAATTCATATAGCCGTAGCGACCCATGAGCACCACGTCCCAAACGCTCACCGGGAAACTCCAATCGACCTCCTCGGTTTGCGGCACGTACGCGACCCAATTGCGCTTTTGGGCGACGCGGATCGGCTCGCCGCCGACGCGTACGCGGCCTTTGGCGGGCGTGAGAAAACCCATGATCGCTTTGAAGAGCGTGGATTTCCCGCTGCCGTTGACGCCCACGAGCGCGCAGATCGTCCCGCTTTCGAGACGAAACGTGGCGTCGTGAATCGCGACGTTGCCGTTGTTGTAAGTAACCGTGACGGCCTCGACCGAGACATCGATCGCAGGCAGTGCTGGGGCGCAGGTGTTCATCGTAGCTTTTTCCAGTGAGGCCGGTGGAGCATGGGATCCAGCCGGCCGGTCTTTCCCGACACAATCTGCCGCTATTTCCCGAAGAATCCTTTCACTATGGTCTGCGCATTGTATTCGAGCAACTTGAGGTAATTCGGTGCTGGGCCCTGGTCGCCGGTCAGCGAATCGACATAGAGCACACCGCCGTAACGCGCGCCGGCTTCCCTCGCCACCTGCCGCGCGGGCTTGTCGCTGATGGTGCTCTCGCTGAAAATGACGGGAATCTTATTCTTACGCACCAAATCGACCACCTTGCGGATTTGTTGGGGCGTGCCTTCGGAGTCGGCATTCACCGGCCAAAGGTAGAGTTCCTTCATCCCGTAATTGCGGATTAGGTAGGAGAATGCGCCCTCGCTGCTGACCAGCCATCGTTGCGTTTCCGGGATTTCCGCGAGTTTCGCCCGGATCGGCTCGTCGATGGCCCTGAGCCTGGCGGTGTACGCCGCAGCGTTCGTATCGTAGGTCGCCGCGTTCGCCGGATCAAGCCTTCCCAACGCCTTGCGGATGTTTTCCACATACAGGATCGCGTTCGCTGGCGACATCCAGCTATGCGGATTCGGCTTGCCGTTGTAAGGCCCCTCGGTGATGCCCATCGGCTTCACGCCCTCGGTCAGCACGACGCTCGGCACATTCTTGAGATTGCCAAAAAACTTCTCGAACCAGCGCTCCAGCCCCAGTCCGTTCCAGAGTACAAGATCGGCGGACTGCGCCTTCACGATGTCGAGCGGCGTCGGCTCGTATTCATGAATCTCGGCCCCCGGCTTGGTGATCGACTCGACGATCGCAGCCGTTCCGGCAACGTTTTGTGCAATGTCCTGGATGATGGTGAACGTCGTGACAATGCGTTTCGGCTTTGGCCCCGCAGCGTGAGCGTGCCATGTCAACAAGGCGACTGCCACCAGGCCGGTGGTAAGAGTGGATCGAATGCGTGAACTGAGTTTCATGATCGCGGTAGATTGGTTGAGGATAAAGAAAAGAGCGTGTTCTAGAAGCGCACCGAGAGTCCGACAAAGGGCTGCACGTCGTCTGCCGAGCGGGTGACGCCGATGTTGCAACCGGCATCGAGCTGGATGTTTTCCGTCAGTCCGTAAGTCAGTCCGAGGTCCACCGTGCCCACCCAGCGCGACTGGCGCTCCGTGCTCACACTGCTAAAGAACTCCACATAGCCGGCGAGTTTGCCCACAATGTCGTGGCCGAAGGTGATCATGTTGATGAACTCTGTGTGGTCGCCGCTGCCGGCTTCGTTGCGCAGGAAATCGAACTCCGTCATCAGCCCCATGTCCCAATTGCCAGGCAGCGCCACGGCCAACGGGAAGATCACCCCGCCCTCCACCGCATCATTGCCCAGCCCGCGCGAATGCGTCGGCACTTTCACAAACGGCATCATCGCGAAGGACGTCAGACCGCCGTCGTTACCCCACAGATTCATCTTCAGCCGGACATTCACATCGCCCACACCGGACGTCGTCTCGCGTGTCTGCGCCGCCTGATCGTCCACCTGTTCGTGCAGGTAGCTGTCGAAGACCACCTGCAAATCGGCATTATTCAACAAGCCCACCTTCAAATTGACGGGCGCGATGTTCCAAGTCCGGGTGCGCACGCCGTCCTCGCTCTCCAGGGTGAAATTCGCGAGATCCATCTCCAATTGCAAGTGGCCCGCATCCACCGTGTATGGGCTCTCTGTCTTGTCCGGGCGATCCGTGGACATCTCACGCATCCGTCCTACCGGAGTTGGGTTGAAAAGGTGGTAGCGGCTCTTGTCCTGGAGGGCGTTGACGCTCTCGCCGACCGACTCGGCCTCCGCCAGCAGATTGGACGTCGTCACCGCGGGCAGGACGATGACCGTGGTTACGCGAAGCATCCAACAGACCGCGAGGGGCAGGAACTCCTTGGCAGACGAAGGGGCTTGCCGGTGGGGGAGCGCTCGGCGCTGGCGGGGCGACTCTCGGAACAAATGAGAGGAGAGGAAATCCATCATGCTGGGAGTCGTGCCGGAGGTTGGAGGCGAGGCGCGGAACAATCTAGCAGCTGCTCTAGTATCACGTCTGGTATTGATATTGTAGCCGACAGTACATCTTGAGTGAAGGTTGTCAAAAGGTTCCTTCTCCGCTTAACTCCTTCTCGTGAAACGCCCGCCGCTCCACTCCTCCAAACTTCGCCCAGCTGGCCCCTCGCCCGCTGCCGCGCGCCGCCGCACCCGCGAGGAGCACTCCCAGGAAACTGCGCAAGACTACGTGGAGCTGATCGCCGCACTCATTGCAGAGACTGGCGAAGCTCGATCGATCGACCTCGCCCGCCGCTTCGGCGTCACCCACGTCACCGCGAGCCGCACCGTCCAGCGCCTGCAGCGCGTCGGCTACGTCACCGCCCAACCCTACCGATCCATCTTCCTCACCGACGCCGGGCGCAAGCTCGCCAAAGAATCCCGCCGTCGCCATGAGATCGTATTCGAGTTTCTCAAATCACTCGGCGTCCCTGAAACGGTGGCTCACTCCGACACCGAAGGCATCGAGCACCACGTCAGCCCTGAGACGCTCGCCGCATTCCGGGAACACCTCGGTGGAGAGTTGCCCCGCAAGCGGGAGCGCTCACTCAGAGGGTGAGAGGCAACGGCTTTCCCGTATCCGGGTCCATCCGTGTGAATCCGCGGTTCTTCCCCCCGGCACTTTGCGTTTCGACTCGAACGTTGTCCGAGGACGTTTTGACCAGGCCCTCTGCTTCGCTTCGCGGCTTCGCGTGCGAATCCTACCGGGTGGCTCCGGTCGAGAAGAGCCCGATCAAGGCATCGACCCGTTGGCAGGAGGAACGGGGATGATGCTGGAACTCGTGAAGATTTTTGTCATCCACCCGCTGGCTTACCCGAGCGTAAGACTGCTCTTGCGGAGGGGAACGTACTTTGACTTAATGGAGCGTTACTTAACACATTGAAGCCCCTGAACTCCCACATGAAATCCAACCTCAAGCACCTTTTTGTCACGATCATCACCGGCGGCGCACTCAGCCTAGGAGCAGTGGGCTGCAAGGAAAAGTCCGAGGTCGAAAAGGCTGCAGACAGCCTCAACGACGCGGCGAAGCAGGTGGGTAAGTCTATGGATAAGACGGCCGACGCCGTCAAGGACGCCGCCAAGGACGTGAAGAAAGAAGTAGAGAAAGCGGTCGAGAAAAAGTAGCTCCCTGGTTTCCAATCGGACCCGCAAGTCAGGTTCGATTCGATTGGCTCAGCCGGAAGTGTTTACTTTCCAGCAACCATACGAACCAATTCTGAGGTACGGTTCAGCAGAAGTGGGCGCCGATGGCCTCGACATAGACCGCGTAGAGGGACTGGCTCGCGGTCATGAAGAGTCGATTGCGGCGCGGCCCACCGAAACAGACATTGCTGCAGACTTCGGGGAGTACAATCTGTCCGATTCGCTGGCCGTCCGGTGCGAATACATGGACCCCATCGTAGCCGTCACCAATTTCCGCCCAACCCGCCCCCGCCCAGACGTTACCGTCGGTGTCGCAGCGGATGCCATCGGCGAGACCGGCCACGTTCTGCCCTTTCAATTCCATTTCCATCGACGCAAAGGGGCGCCCCTTCGCCAGCGTGCGCCCATCGACGACATCCCAGACCTGGATATTCTTCGGTGCCTCGGGGTAATTTGTAAACCCGGTGTCCGCAACGTAGAGCTTCCGGTAGTCCGGGGAAAAGCAGAGCCCGTTCGGCTTGAAAATGGCATCCGTGACCAGAGCAATCTTGCCATCGACCGGATCGATCCGATAGACGGCCTCCTTGAGCATCAATTCTCCCTTGTTACCTTCATAGTTTCCGAGGCTGCCGTAGCCTGGATCCGTGAACCAGATGCCGCCATCGGGATGGACGACGATGTCATTGGGCGCGTTGAACGGTTTGCCGTTGAATTTTTCCGCGAGGACCGAGACGGACCCATCCCGTTCATAACGGACCACCTTGCGGGTCCCGTGTTCGCACGAGAGTTGACGGCCCTCGCGGTCAAAGGTGTTGCCGTTGCTGTTATGGGCGGGTTTGCGCAAGGTGCTTAAGTGCCCGTCGTCGGCCAACCAGCGTAATTGCACATCGTTTGGGATGTCGCTCCACATGAGATACCCTCCCGTCCCACTCCAGGCCGGACCTTCCGCCCAAAGCATCCCGGTGTGCAGGCGTTTAATGGGTGCGCTGCCGATCTTGTATTTCTTGAAGCGGGGATCCAGATCCACCACGTCTGGCTCGGGATACCGCACCGGCGCTGCGTCCCGTCCGTAGTCGCGCGCCCAGATTGGTGCGGCGGCGAGAGTACCGAGGGTGGTCAGGAACGAGCGGCGGGTCGGGGACGGGTAGGAGTTCATTGGAGATTGATTGGGAGTTCGTATACCCCCGGCGCCACCGCGACTCAAGGAAATCGTCACGGCTTTTTGTTTCACGACCGGAAGTTGCGTTGTTTGAGCCAAGTAAGCCCCAGCTCCAAATGGTCGGCGACGTTTTCAAAAATGACTGGCAGCGGTTCTTTGACGGTTCGTCGGAGCAGCGCTTGCAGTCCGGTTCGGATGAGGG
>CAMAUY010000188.1 GCA_945861565.1 Akkermansia muciniphila | reverse complement strand
CATCCAAAAGCGTTTGTTGCTCGTGCTCGGGTAGCGTAAAAGGCTCGGCCATGCCGGCAGTTAAATAAAGTCAGCGAGTTTTGTCCAGTTTTACATCGTCTTTTGTTTCACCTGCCTCCTTAAAGTCAAAATCTTGAAACTGCCCTGTCTTCGCCTTGTGTTCCTGCTCTGCTTTGCTTTCGCATCAAGCGGCTGGTCGGGTGCCCTGGATCTCGATCTCACAATCTTCCCAGGGTCGAATCAGGCAACGATTACCGTCACTGGTGAACCGGGATCGTACACCCGCGTGGAGGTGTCCTCGGACCTCCGTCATTGGCGCCCCTTGCGCGTTGTCCACCTCGCCGGCGTACCGGCGACTCTTATTGAAGATCTACCTGTATCCACCACGCATTTTTTCCGCGCCCGGCAGGTTCTGCCACAAACCGAGGTCACCGGTGCCAGCGATTTCCATGGAGACCTCGGGTCTTCATTCGAGATCTACGGTCAGTTCTTTTCGACGTCGCTGGGTGATAACCAGGTACGAATCGGCGGCCGGTCTGTCCGGGTGCTCGCCGCAAGCGAGACGGCGCTCCGCGTGGAACTCCCGCCTGGCACCGGATCCGGACCCATCGAGGTCATCACACCCCAGGGTGAAGCCCGCAGCCGCTCGGCCTTCGTTGTCACACACCGCGCCGAAACAACACTTGAACTTCCGCCGGGTGTCAATCCGGAGGCCTTCGAAATAGCCGGCGCCTACGGCAGTGCCACCAAGTCGGCCGATCGCAAACTCCGTCTCGAGATCCGAGCGGACCGCCCCCAGGTGGTTTTCGCCCTTCCGAACGACGCACAGCAGCCGGTATTCTTCGCAGCGGTCACCTTGGGTGCGGAATCCAACGTGACGTTTAACGCGGCGTCCACCGCCGCGGCGCTGGTGTTCCTACATCCACTATTTCTCACCCATGATCCCGATTCCGCGGGACGGGTCTTGTCAACTGCCCACACGAATTCGCAGGTCGCCGCTCTCGCTTCCCGGTGGTCGGTTCTGGTGGCTGGCCCCGGAGATCCGCTCGACGATGACCTGCTCTTCCTCGCCTATAGCAACGCCGTCGTTTCGGTCGCACAGAGCCTCCCTCACCGTGTCCCGGCGGCGACTGCGCGCCTCGGTGCACGCCAATCCTCGCTGTCGGGTGCCGCTTGGGAAATGGATCTGGAGAATATCCTCCTCACCACCGAGCCCGAGAGTGACGAGAGCATCCTTAAAATCGGTGTGGGCGCGCAAAATTTCACGCCGGTTGACAGCCTCGCCCTCGCGTTTCAAGTGGACGCCCGGGCGGCATTCCCGCGCGGCCGCGAAGATTTTCGAAAGGCGTCATTGCCCCCATATTCCACGCTGGGAATCTCGCCGAACGAGGGCAAGGGTTTCCCCAATGCTGGACCCTTCCTGGGGATCAAGCGAATCGAGGCCAGACAATTCTTCCGGTACTTCGACGTCATCGCTGCTCTGGGTGAAAAGTTAGGCGAATCGTTTGGCTCCGGGGGCGAGCTGGCCACATTTGAACTGAAGGCGGACACGAAGGGCGTTTATCTGCTGCGCGCCGTGGGCCCCTCGCTCGGCCGCAAGGGCAACGATACCGACACAAAGGAGAAGGCGTTCGTGCTCGCAAACCGAGAGAACCTCAAGGACGTGTACTACCGCGCGCAGATTCTCAATGTGGCTGCCGCGCTGTTCGACCTGCTGAGCATTGCGATCGACACGAGCGAGCAGACGGGTCTACTCGAGGATCCCGACTTCGTGGGAGCTCTCCTCGACGCCGCTCGCGAAGCAACAGAAAGCCTCTCCACTGCGCAGTCGGCGGCGGACGTATTGGTCCCCCTCTACAAGCTTTACGAAGACGTCCTGAAGGCAGTCGAGGAGGCGTCGGCAGGTAGCCCGGATGTCAAGGGTCAACTGGCGAACGCGTTCGCAAAAAAGTTCCGCCAAAAGGGCGTCAAGATCCTCCGGTTCGTCAAGAAGGCCGCCAAGATCCTCGAATTCTTCCGGTACATCGGCGTGGTGGGCGGCGTGCTCGAACGGGCCGACGGATTCTTCAGCACCTCGCCGTTGGAATCGACGTTCATCGTCGTGGGCGACCCGTTCCAACTCGACATCGTGAGCGTGACGCCGCCAGAGGGAGGTGCGAATGACACCCTCGAGGTCGTCATTCGGGGGGCCACCTTCAACCGAACCGACGACCGCGACCGGGTGACGGTACTCGAGGGGGAAGGCAGCACTGGGTTTAGTTCGGATGCGACAATCACGAGCGCGGTGCCCGACGGTGATGGTCGGCAAAAGCTCGGCATTGTGCTGCCAACCACGCTGCGCAATCTGGCGGACGGACCGATGCGACTCCGCGTGCGCGCGGAAGGCCGCGACGGCATTGTGGCGTTCACGCACAAGAACAAGCCCGTCATCGATTCGATATTGCCGACGGATGGCTTCGCCGCCGTGGCGAATTTCCTAGGCACCCCCTTTCCCGGCACGCCCGTGCGCGTTCGCGGGACCGGGTTCAGTTCTACCAACCGATTCTTCTTTGGCGGGACCGAGGCCAACGACCGCAGCGGCATTGACGGCGATGTGTGGGTAAATGTGCCAATGGGGGCCGGTAGCGGCACGGTCAGTGTCCGACGTGAGGTGGCCTCGGGCGATGTGCGGGAGGGGCGTGGTCCGGCATTTAAGGTGGTCGGACCACCGGCGATTATTTCGCTCGCGCACGCCAGCGGCCCGATTGGCGCCACCCTTTCCCTCCAGGCGGAGAATCTTGCCTCGGCCGGACCACAAGCGGTTGTTTTTGCCGACGACTTGCGGACGGCATCCGAGCGTTATGGTGATTCGCTTCGCGTCCTGGTACCCGCCACGCTTTCTACCGGCCTGACGGAAATAGTCCTCGTCACACCGGCGGGCCGAGCGACGCGGCCTTTCATTGTCGAGCCCGGTCGGGCGACGGGAGCGACGATTCTGGTGGGCGGGGTCGATGGATGCTTTGGGCCGACCAATACTCCGATCACTCTCGCCGCCGCACTCGATATTGCCTCCGGCAAACGGCTCCCCGACGACGACACCGACGTGTTCCGTGAGTACAAGAATGACCAGATCGTCGGAACAGAGGTCGACCTCGATTGCCAGTGGGAGGAGGGCGACTTCGTGAATCCGGACGGCGGCGCTTACATCGGGCCGAATACGATCGTGGAACGCGACAGGAAGTTCCGCTGGCCCGTCGGCGCGAACGTGGCGGATCGCATCGATGTTAACGGGAGTGTCGCGGGCGACTTCGTCATGGAAAGCAGTTACGACCAACTCTTCTTGAGCTTCGACGAAACGCTCACCGGAAGCCTCGTCATCCGCGGCAGCAATAACGTCGTGAATCTCACGACGATGCGAGGTGCCCGGCTGGTGATCACCGGCAGCCACAACCAATTCAACGCCACCACTTGCGAACTAAGCGAGGGCGTCCTTATCCTGGGCGACAACAACCGCTTCTCCGCCAAAGTTCGAAAATCCGGAGGAGCGGGACTGGTTCTCAAGGGCAGCTATAACGAAGTGAATGTCGGCGCGGAATCCAATGCGAACGATGGCGTCGTGATCGACGGCGGACGGTTCAACCGGGTCAACCTGGCTGCGGTGCGAAACGGGGGCAACGGCGTCACTCTCACGGGCGGCGCGGAGGGAAACAATGTCGCGGTCATTACCGGCATTCCCTCCGGTTTCGGCACCCTGCCCGGCAGCGGTAACGGCGGCCACGGCAT
The DNA here is from genome assembly GCA_945861565.1 of Akkermansia muciniphila. Lineage (GTDB taxonomy): Bacteria > Verrucomicrobiota > Verrucomicrobiia > Limisphaerales > UBA9464 > SIBK01. The sequence continues at coordinate 4,648 of CAMAUY010000188.1, read as the reverse complement.
CGCCCTGCTGGCGGGCTCCCGATTCAATCAAATTATGGGGACCGGTCCGATTGGTGGTAACACGCGCGACGGAGTGCACCTCGTTGGTGACGGGGTCAAGGGCAATGTGCTCACGATTCTGGACGCGGTGGGCAATGGCGGAGACGGCTTCCATCTGGACGGCACGGAGGGAACACAGATGCCGTTCATCGTCGCCCGCAACAACGCTGGCGATGGCGTGTCGCTGTCCGGCTGCCGCGAGATCAATACGGGCGAGCTCCGCAGTTTTCAGAACCACGGCCGCGGCGTGCGAATTTCGGGTGTTCACGATGACGGCTCGTCCTTCGCGTCGGTCCATACGCGCGCTAACTCCCAGCCTGGTTTAACGCTCATCAACGTGCGGGGACTGGATCTCGCGGGGATCAACGAACTGGGTTCCGTAGGCCTCGAACTCGACGGCGATGGGGTCGTCAGCAACAAGCTGCATTTCGAGATCAGCGGCTGCTCATCGGATGGAGTCTCCATTGCGGGTGCCCACGCGAATAACCTGTGGCTCGACGTCCGCAATTGCGGCGGTAATGGAGTAACCCTCACGGCGGCCAACGCAAACCACCTCTCGATCCACTCGGAAAGCAACCATCTGGATGGCCTGAGTCTGCAAGGCGCCAGCGCCGGGAATTTCGTGAGCGGCCAGTTTCTGCTCAACCGCCACGGCGTCGCACTCACCGACGGTGCCCACAACAACGTCATCGACGGTGCCCAATCCAACACCAACCGCCAGCATGGGTTCCTCTTCAGCGGGGAGAATACCCGGGCCAATGTCTTGCAGCATTCCTCGGCTGGCCTCCCCATCAGCACGGACTCACCCGGCAATGGCGCCGACGGCATCCACCTCCGCGATGGCGCGAGCGAGAACCTTATCGGCACCGGACTCCTGGCAACCAAGAACGCCGGCGCCGGCATCCGCATTACGGGCACCGCGACGAAGGGTAACTTCATCCTCGGTACCGTCATCGCCAATTCGCCCATCGGCATCCTGATCGAATATGCGGCCGCCGGAACGACGATCGGCGCCGAGTTGCCCGGTTTGGCAATTGCCGTCACGGACTGTGGCGATGGCATCGTCATTCGCGGTGGTGCCACCCATACAACCCTTCTCAACACCACGGCGCGGCACTGCGTCCACCGGGGCATCCTGATTGAAAATGCCCTCGATTCCGTGATCGGTGGCGCCTCTGCATTGGGTGGCAATGCGGGACTCGCCCCTTCCAATTTCGGCTGCACCCTGGAGCAAAATGGGATCGGCTTGGAAATCCTGGGTGCCGCGGCGCAGGGAAACCTCGCGGCCGGGAACCTCTTCGCGGAGAACGAAACCGGAGTGCGCTTCACCGATTCGGTGAAAAACCAACTCCGCAACAACCGGATCCGCAGGCAAACCCTTGCCGGCCTCGTGCTCGTTGGCGCTTCACAGAATCAAATCGTGGGGAACCAGATCGAAGATAACGCGGCCGCCGGCGCCGAGATCCGCGGTGGCGCAAACCGCAATCGACTCGAAAGAAACACCATCACCAGAAATGCTGTCGGAGTGCGCGTGACGGGCGCGGGGACCGTCGGTAACCGACTGACAGTGAACACTCTCTTCTGCAATTCGGGCCCGGGTATCGATCTCGCCGCTGGTGGCAATGCGGCGCGGATTGCGCCGAAAATTACCGGCTACAGCACGCACTCCGTCATCGGAACTACCGACGCACCCGACGGCAGCGTCGTGGAGGTTTTTCGCGATGATTGCGGGGACGCCAACGAAGGCCGCCTGCCGATCGGCAGCGGCCGCGCGGCGAACGGATACTTCAAGGCAGAGTTGAAGGAGCCACTCGCCGTCGCCCAGGTGGGCGCCACGTTCGAATTAAACGCAACCGTGACCGACACGGCCGACAACACGTCGGAATTCAGTACCTCGACGGACGGAGCCCAGGGGGGATTCTCGCCCAACGTCGCCTTCAGCTCGACGCGGGACGGCAACGAGGAAATCTATCTCGCGCGCGGGTTTGACACGCCTCCAAGGCGCCTGACAATAGATCCCGCCCGCGATCATTCCCCGGCTCTTTCACCCGAGGCGACGCGCATCGCCTTCGTCTCGGACCGCAGCGGGAATGCCGACCTATACGTGCTGCAACTGTCTGCGACCAACACGCTCACGCAGGTCACCACGAATGCCGCACCGGACTATGACCCCGCGTGGACACCGGATGGCGTGAACATGGTGTTTACCTCCGAGGCCGACGGCAATGCCGAGATTTACCGCCTCAATCTCTTGAGTGGCTTGCTTACCCGGTTGACGACGAATGCGGCCGCGGACCGTCATCCAGCCATGTCGCCGAATGGCCTCAAGATCGCCTTTGCGTCGAATCGGGGAGGAGACTTTGACCTCTACGTGATGAACGCGGACGGCAGCGGAGTCGCCCGGCTCGCGGGCGGCCCGGGTGACGACACGCATCCCGTGTGGTCACCCGACAGTCAGCGCCTGTCCTTTGTAAGCCATCGTGACGGCAATCCTGAGATTTACACGGTGAAAGCCGACGGATCCGACATCGTGCGGGTGACGAACGATCCTGGGGTGGATACGGAACCGGCCTGGATGGCGGGCGGAAACGCGTTGATCTTTTCGTCGAACCGGGACGCCGGGTTCGAACTTTATTCGTCTAAATCCGATGGCCGCGACGTGGAGCGCCTGACGGTGAGCGACGGTGACAGCCACCGTCCAAGCCCGCCGGGGCCGTGACCGCGGCTCGGATTTGCCTCAGCACGCTCGGGTGGGGGCCCCTTTTGTCTGAAACCCTGGATACGCCCCCGGCAGGTCGGACTAGCAAAGCGGCTCTCAAAAGGCTGCGCGACTGGGATTCAAAAGCGGCGATTGTGAATATATTATTACTTCGCAATCGAGGTGCGTTCGGACAGCCAGACCATGTCCTGGTTTCCTGGCGAAGGCACCACCAACGTCATCGACTGATTCTTCCACGGCAGTTTTGTCCGAGGGTCGACCCACTTGTGGATTTCCGCGTGGCCATCGGCGAAACTGAGCCCGCCCGAGCCATTATGAGTGCTGGCTGGGTAGTCAATGATAAAAATACCGGCCGGAGGCGCACCGTCGTTCATGGCCACGGCGACGTCGCCATAGTTGATGCTGTCCGGATGCTCGTCGATGAACACAAACGCCTTCGAGTGCCCCATCACCTGGATGTCGGAACTTTTGCGAAAGACATTGTATTTCTTCTTGGTGACATGACTTAACCAGTCGTCACGGGAATTCATCGCCTGACTCATCGACAGGCTCCGCACCCGGGGAAAGCGCTGCCCTTTGATCACAACATAACTGCGATCGGCTGGGCACTTGTAAATGCCGGCCGCTTTTGTGTAGGGCGCGAGCCTGGCGTAGCTTGGGTTGATGAGGCCCGCGGTGTTCGTGTTGTGCGGATTACCGGCGCTGTAGTCGAGAACACCTCGAACCCAGCCAAAGCCGTCCGCCGAGAGTTCGTTCCAGACGAGATTGTCGTTGTGATCGTCCGAATAAAGAATCCACGCCAACGCCAGCTGCTTTTGATTGTTCATGCAAGCAACGCCGTGGGCCTTGGTCTTGGCCTTGGCCAGTGCGGGCAGCAACATCCCTGCAAGGATCGCGATGATGGCGATGACAACGAGGAGTTCGATCAGCGTGAAGCCCCGGGGCAGGCATCCGGACCTGGACGGGAGCTTGCCCTGCGAAGGGCCGCACCCCCGGTTTTGGAAGGGAGAATAAATCAGGTTCATGGGCATCTCTCAGTAGTTGTGGGGCATTAAAGTAAGTGAATCCTACGCACGCAACGCTCCAATTGCCAGAATTGGTTTTGGATCGGTTTTGGAGCAGTTTTTTATCCAGCGGGATACTCCGCTTCCGCAGTTGAGTTAAGCACGGAAGTCATCCGATCAATCGAACTGTGAATCCAAATCCTCGGATTCGTTGAATCGGATGCCTTGGGTGGCCTTGGGTAGCCTTGGGATTCGGTGCCAGCAAATCGCTCGCTTTCAACCGTCAACCGATCGCATTCACTCGCAGGTCGCGCATCACACTAATCCCCGGCAACGGTACGCCCCAAATTGGTCGTGCCTCTTCCTTGCGTCTCGCACCAAAGCGATCTCGATGTCGAATAAACATTTCATTTACGAAATCCTTTGATCCGAGAATCACCCCGTCCGTCAAATGCCGCACTCGCAACCGTAACACCTGCCCCAGCCCAAGCTCGCCTCCACGTGCCAGCTCTGCCTTAATCGCCTCGGGTTCCAATACCACCTTGTCACTTCGATGCGCCGATCCCCCCGTCACAAACAACAGCATCCGGTATTCCGCGGCGATCAAACTCCGACACTATTTCGAATGGCTCATTCACTTTAAATCGTACCCGGGCGAGGCACGACGGAGAAGGGCCACGTGAAGATCCGGGCCTGGGCGGAGTATGGAGTGCGGGGGCAGAGCGAGTCGGCGAGCCGCGACCCCGCTTTGGCTGAGCCGACAAGCACGGGTGGCTCACAGGTTCATCGAGATCGCGGGGAATTGAAAGCGGCGTCGCCACTTCGTTCTGCCGCCGCAGTCCAAAGAGCGAACGCTCCCCCCGAAACCGAACCCGACGAACCGCGC
>CAMAUY010000187.1 GCA_945861565.1 Akkermansia muciniphila | reverse complement strand
ACTCCATTTCCCAATTCGAGGACGAAGAACGAGCGCGACGGACGAGGACGATTTGAAGGACCCCATTGCGGCGCTTTCGCCCTCGTCCTCGTCCTTCGTCCGTCGATGGCGACGAACAGCACACCGACCTATGTGCCGGGACGCACGGAGCGCGGTTCATGGTCACAATTCATGTCCATTCTTTGGAAAACATTCCTGCCCATGAATGAAGAGGTGGTCGAGGTTACGGCATGATCCGGTTGCCGGTTTGTTCGGGCGAAAAAGTGACAAAAAGTGACTGGTTCAATAGGGTTTAAGATCTCGTCTCGTGAACTCACTCTCAAGGGTAGGGAAGTTCGCGGTGGTGCGGAATTGTTCCTCACGCTGTTGCAGCCGTGTGGTGGCTTGCTCAAATTCGGCGGTGCGCTCGCGCACCCTCCTCTCCAAGTCGGCATTCAACTGCCGGATCTGCTCATCCAACCGCCTGCGCGCAGTGATGTCGGTCATCGTGACGCGGCCGACGGGTGCGACGCCCGCCGCATACCGCGCGACGGTCGTGTCCAGCCGCGCCCAAAATGAGCCGCTGTCCGGCCGAACCATGCGAAGTTCGCACGCCTGTGATCGGCCCATTCCAAAGAGCTGTAGGCGATGGCAGTGGTAGATGCCCTGATCCTCGGGCGAAATGAAGCGGGCAAGCGGCTTCCCAGCCAGCACGCTGCGGGGCGCTCCCAACAGCGTCGCGGCGAGGATGTTTGCCTTCAGGATCAAGCCCGCCTCGCTGACGGTGACGTAGCCCACAGGCGCGAAGTCGTAGAGGTCAATGTATTGGGCGAGGAGTACCTCTGTCTGGGCAGGCCCCTGCTCGAATTCCCTGTCCTGCATCTCCGACTTGATCGGGTCCTGTGTCTCATTCATGGCTCTGCCCATCCCCTGGATCGGATGGCTCCCTGGTTTCATTCATCGCGGCTGTCTTGCGGGGCCAAAACGACAAACGAGCTAACGGAGCCAAGGCAAAACGACGGCGGCCGAGACCCGTGGAAATGAAATCGGAGGAGACCCGCAAGGATCCCCTCCGAAACATCGTCAATCTGTGCTTCGGTTATTTGCCGATGCTAGATTGGCTAGCGCAGCTTTGGATCGCGCCCTTCTGTTTGCCGGTGATCACTCCCTCCGCCTTGAGCGAATTGAGCAGTTCGCCCACGCAATTGACAAACTGGTCGTGATTGATCGCACCGGCCGCGCACTCCGCAATTAGGTCGGAGATCGTGCAGCCATTTGGGAACCGGGTGTTGAGGACACCCGAGTCGCAGCCGTCAATGATGACGGTGGGGTCGAGGTTGGAAGTGGGGCACGCATCCACATCGCCGCATAGACCATCACTGTCGGCATCATTGTCCGCGTCATTCGGGCAGGCGTCGCAGGCGTCACCCACGCCATCGCTGTCCGTGTCAGCCTGGTCGGCATTCGTAGTGGTCGGGCAGTTGTCGCAGACATCACCCACGCCATCGTTGTCAGTGTCAGCTTGGCCGGTATTCGCCGTCGTCGGGCAGTTGTCCACATTGTCGCCGATGCCGTCTCCGTCCTGGTCGGCAAATGCCTCGAAGTTGTAAGTTGTGGGACCCGCGCCGAAGTCCAAGACGACATTGTCGGCAAAGGCATGGTACGTGGCAGCTGCGGAAGAACCAACGCCAACACTGATCGCCGCAACGTAAGCGTTTGCACTGTACCCATCCGTACTCCATTCCGCGATTGTCCGGTTGTAAATGCCGCTATCTCCAGGGCCAGTCTCAAACCGCCAGAAGTTATCAGCGCTGCCGGATGAATACCAGGTGCCTTGCACCACCGGCGTCGGACCGTTGTAGGCATTTTCCCAAATCAACTCACTGCGTTGCAACCCGTCCCAAATGTGAAGCCTCAGCGCCGGAGAGTAATCGAGCGTCGTGCCCTGAGAACTGCCAATAGCCACCGACCAATCGAATCTGAAGTCGGTTACCGAACTCAAAAGACCCAGATTGCTCAATGGGTCAAACGGATTGCCAAGCCCGGTGAATCGAGTGCGATCACCCGTTAGCTCCAACGACCCATTACCCGAGCGCGGGACCGTAGGCGTGACGGCGCTTGAGCCAAGTCCACTATTTCCGATGCTCGCCCAAGCAGGGTCGCCGGGGAGTACAGTCGCTGCGTGGACATTTGAACCGTTGAACGCCAGCGCGGCGCCCAAGAGGCCCAACACGGGGAGTGTGCGCCATTTAATCGTAGTCTTCATATCGTTCTGATGTGTCTCTTTTTGTTTGTTTGTTTGGTAACGCTTGAAGCCCATTGACCGTCTGGCAGGTGGTAACCGACAGAGAATCGACGCTTCCTTGACGGACGGAGTGAGTTTCTAGCGGGTGGGAATATTATTGTTGAGGCGGTACGCGCCCAGCGCCCCGCCAACCCTCAATCGCCGGCGACGAGGGATTCTTGCAGGAAAAGTTGGAAAGAAATTCGCCGCTGCTGATCGATTGTCGTGCAAGTTTGTCTGCCAGATTTGGCGGCGGGTGACGATAGAGTGGGGACGTGGCCAGCGCGCCTGAACTTGTTCCACCCAGTGCCGGTGACGCCCCCGGTACGCGGGCGAGCTTGCTTGACCGGCTTCATCCGATGGAGGGCGGCGCAGCCTCGGATCAGGATTGGCGGAGTTTCCTCGATATTTACCAACCGCTTCTCTTTGCCCACGCCAAACGGCGGGGACTCGACCCATGCCAGACGCAGGATGTGGTTCAGGAGATCTTGCTCGGCGTCAGCAAGCGCTTGCCGGAATTTGTTTACCAACCCGAGAAGTGTCGGTTCAGGACGTGGTTGTTCCGGGTGGCCGAGCGCAAAGTTGCCGACCACTGGCGTCGGCAGCATCGACAGCTCCCGGAATCACGCCCGGACGCCGGGGATTCGATCGGTACCGATCGCGAGGGGGAGGTTGCCGACTCCAGCACGCTGGAACCGGACGCCGCGTGGGATGCGAAGTTCGGGGAAGAATTGCTCCACAAGGCGCGCAAGCTCGCCGGTCGACGGGCGAGCCCGATGAACTTCCGCCTCTATCTCTACCACGTTGTGGAGGGGCATGATGTGACCGCGACCGTAGCGGCGTTCTGCGAGTCCCACGTCACACCGGCGCAGGTGCACCTCGCCAAGTCGCGGGTGTTGAAGCTGGTGGAAGAGGAATTGACGAGATTGTGCAATCAGTACGGGGAATGAGACGCTGGGGGAGCATCCCGAGATTGTTGGTAATGCTGGTAAAGTGGTGGAGCCGTCTCGGTTCTGCCCGGAACAGCGGCGGGACGCCGCTGCCACGATAGGAACATCACATTGGGATTTTCTCAGGTCGTGCTCCACCACCACCAACTTCGGGATGCGCCCGAGACGCTGTCGTGCATCCCGAAGTTGTTGGAGAAGGTAGCAGACGCCGCGCTGCGGCGTCCCCGCGCCGTTCAAGCGCGGCCTGGAGTTTGGCCATTTTCTGGCGAGGATGTCCCGGAGGGACAATCGACAATAGCCCGGCGTTTCAACGCCGGGTTACAGTACAGACCAGCAAGTCCCGGAGGGACGGCTGAAAAATTAAACCCACGACGGGGGACACTGCTTCCGCGTGCGGAACACGCAATGGCCATAGGAATTTGCGTAGGACAAGTCACCGACTCAGCCGTCCCTTCGGGACTCGGGCGATTTGATCCACCGTCCCGGCGTTGAAACGCCGGGCTATTGTCATGATGTCCCTCCGGGACAGTCAGAAAATGGCCAATCTCCAGCCCGCGCCTTTCAGGCGCGGCACGAACCGCGCTGCGGCCCTGTCCGCCCGCTGGACGCGGGCGGGGTTGTCGCAGCGCGACAACCTCTACCACCAACTTCGGGATGCGCCCGAGGCGCTGCGCCACGATCGACCAGTGTTGCTTAGCTTGGTGGACTTCGGTCAGGCTTCTCGTTGGATGGAGAGGGCGCCTCAGCCAAACACCCCGCCGGTTGTCCCGAACTACCGGCTGCTCCGATGCATTGGTTCGGGCACCTTCGGAGAGGTGTGGCTGTCGCTGGACGTGTTTCACCATTGGGCTGCGGTCAAGGTTGTGCGACGGAGTACCGGCGCAGGGGTCCGTAATCAGGATCAGGAATTCCGCGGTCTGAAACGCTACGTCACGGTGGCGGGCACGGACCGAAGCCTAATGCCGGTCACGAACGTCGGCGAGGATGCGTGCGGCCGCTTTTTCCACTATGCGATGGAAATTGCGGATGATGCCGTGACCGGGTTGCCCCTGCCGCCGATTGTCACCGAAAACCTTGCCGAAGCCACCGGCCTAGCCGCCCGCTACCGGCCGCTGACGTTAAAGGCGAAACTACGACTGGGGCGGCTGTCCCCCGAGGAGTGTATTCGCCACGGGATCGCCCTGGCGGAGGCGCTCGAATACCTTCACCAGCATGGCCTCGTCCATCGCGACGTGAAGCCGTCCAATATCATTCTGGTGTCCGGCCGGGCCAAGCTGGCGGACATCGGCTTGGTGAGCTATCCCGATGCGACGCAGGTGTCCCAGGCAGGCACGCCAGAGTTCGTGCCCCTCCATGGTGCCGGCCGGGCTACCGGTGACATTTTCGCGCTCGGCAAGGTGCTGTACCTGATGGCCAACGGAAGGCCCTTGGAAGATTTTCCGGAGTTGATCGAAGGGCATGCGGATTTGCCGGTGGAGGAGCGCGTCGCACTGGCTGAACTCGGTGCGATCTACGACCGAGCCTGTGATCCGGACCCCGCACTGCGTCAGACGAGCGCGCAGGAATTTGGAGCGGAACTGGAACGGTTGCAACTTACCGGATCGGTGCTCCAGTTGCGCCGACAGGAGCGGGAGACGCAGCAGCGCCAAACCGACGCTTTGGCCGCAACGCGTCGCGCACAGGAACGGGAGGCGGAGTTCGGCCGCCGTCTCCGGATTGTCAGTGTTCTGGGCTTGGTGGGGGTGTTGGCGGTGCTCGGGGTGCTCTTGCGCAGCGTGCGCGCGGAATCCGCCCAGCGCGCCGCCGTCGCTGCGCTGGAGGGCCGCCAGCTTGCTCGTATGGAGCATCGGGTGCAGGGCTGGGCCGCCAATGACTGGCAGGCCATCCGGCAAGCCGTCGCTCCCCGGCCAGACGACGTGATGCTCCGGCAGGCCGTTGCTACTCTAGCCGGTTTGGACGCGCGTAGCCTCGGCCATTGGACAGGCGTGCAAGCCACTTCGGCTGCGTTCTCCCCGGCGGGTGATCTCGTGCTCAGCGGCTACGGCACGAACCGCGCCTCGCTCATTACCCACGGGACCAACCGGGTCGAGTTGCCAGTGGCCGGCGAAGGCAAGGTGGCCTGGGCTCGCGACGGCGAGCCGCTGGTCTTCCAGCTTGAGCCGGGAAAAGCGGTGCTGCGCGACGCCCGCACAGGACGGGTACGGCGAGAGTTTCTGCTGGAGGCCGGGGAGACGGGGCATGTTGCCCATGCACCGGTTGCCGCATTGAGCACCGACGGCACCCGAGCCGCGGCGATCCTCGAAAACGGCGACGTCCGCCGACTGGCGCTCTGGGACACGGAGACCGGCAGGCTGCTGGCTGAAACGAATTTCACGGCTAGCGTGCTCGCGTTCGCGCCCGACCAGTCCCTGCTCGGCGCCGGCCATGTCGACGGTTCGTTGACCGTGTTCCGGCTCGAGCCCTTCGCGGAGGAGATCTCGCTGCCCGCCGCGCTCGGGCCGAATTCCGTGCAGGCGATCGCATTCGGCAAGGACCATCTCGTGCCCCTGTCTGGCACTTCGACTGAGCCCCGCTGGTTGTTGGCGGCAGGCGACCGTGCCACGGGGATCGTCATCTGGGAACTGGCCGCGCATCGACCACGATCCTTCTGTCGCGGCTCGACATGGGAGGTGCAGTCCGTGGCATTCCATCCGGATGGCGTGACGTTGGCCTCGGCCGGACGATTGGGCGTGAACTTCTGGGATGTGGCCTCCGGACAGTCTTTGTTGTGGGCCAATGAGAACGGTAACAAAACCCGAGCCCTCGCCTTCAACAAGGACGGGTCGTGGCTGGCGGCCGGCTCGACAGACGAAAGTATTGCGAGCGATGTCAGTATCTGGGAACTGGAACCCGACCGGGGAATCCTGCGACTCCGCGGTCTTGCCGCGCCGATTCGCAATGTCAAATTCTCGCCGGATGGCCGGTGCGTCGTTGCGCTCTCGGACGAGTGGCATCTAGGCGTGTGGGACATCCCAAGCGGCAGGCTCCTGCGAATCTTCGAACGTGCCGCCTCGACTTACGCGGACAACGCCGGCTGCGCGTTCGACGCAGACCACCGGCGGCTCGCCTTCGCCGGCGGCACTTCCGCGCGGATATTCGAATTGGGCACCGGGCAGACCCTGGCGACGTGGGATCTGCCCAACGGTGAGCTCAATGATCTGCAATTCACATCCGATGGACGGCTCATCCTTGGCAGGCTTGAACGCGACCCCGAACCGACCGCACTCCAGCGCTGGAATATCTACGAATTGCCACCCGGACAACCCGCGGTCCGGCGACACGGCCAAAGTGGCACGCATGACACCGCCATCAACCTTACCCTCACCGCCGGCGCGGCCCGCTTGCTGGTGCTGAGCAAGGACCGTCAAACCGGGTCGAACCATCTTGCGGCGATTGAGGTCGTCAGCGGGCGGGAAACGTGGCGCCTCGCGACCGGCAATTCCAAGAACTGGGAGGTGTTACGCGTGGACCCGACGGGCAGCCGATGCGCGGCAGTCATTGGGCCGGGAGTTGAGAAACGAGAGATGGCTCTCCTAAATGTGGATGACGGGCAAACCATCGTGAGATTCAGCACTGATTGTTTGGCACTCAGTCCGGTGGGCTCCGAGTACGCCGACTGGAGGCAGATCACCCATTGGCGTCAACGTGACCGGGAAGATCACCAACCGGCCCTCCTTATGACTTCCGATGGGAACCCCATCGGTGACACGTATACGTTCAGCCCCGACGGGAAGCGGATCGCCTTTGGCAGCGAGGAGGGCGCGGTGTTTGTTATGAATCTGGCCGAAGTCCGACGCCGGGTGGCCGGGCTTCACGCGCCAAGCAGAATTAAGAAGAGCCCCTGAGACGAGGTCAGGGCGTTCACGGACGTATGCCGGATCAGGTTCCGCTGGGTGCCAGCGCGTGCAGCATGCTCTCGAAAATCCAGCGTCCGTCATCGCTGCCCAATAGGGTTTCACTGGCCCGGTCGGGGTGCGGCATTAGGCCGGCGACATTCCGTGAGCTGTTGCAAATTCCGGCGATGTTCAGCAGTGACCCGTTCGGGTTCGAGGTATCGGTTAGCTCGCCGGCAGCATTGCAGTATTGCCACAGGATTTGCCCACCGGTCTGGAGTTGTTTTAGGGTTTCCTCGTCGGCAAAGTAGCAGCCATCCCCGTGTGCAATGGGAATGCGCAGCAGCTTGCCGGGCGGAATCTGATGGGTGAAAGGGGTGTCGCGATTTCCCGTTTTTAAGTACACCTGTTCGCAGTGGAATTGCAGATCCCGGTTGCGGATCAACGCCCCGGGGAGCAATCCGGCTTCGCACAGGATTTGAAAGCCATTGCAGATGCCCAGCACCAAGCCACCCTTCGCTGCAAAGTCACTCACCGCCTGCATCACCGGACTAAAGCGAGCGATTGCCCCGCACCGCAGGTAATCGCCGTAGCTAAATCCACCGGGCACAATGACCGCATCCGCACCGCCAAGGGACCCATCCTTGTGCCACACAAGGTCCGCGGTATGACCCAGAACCCGGATGGCGTGAACGCAGTCCTGATCGCAATTCGAAGCGGGAAATTGTAGTACGGCGAAGTGCATCGATGAGGAGCTCTGGGCGGTGGAATATTTTTGGTGAAGCGGGCCGCATCCCGGAGTCGACGCGGCGCGAATCGCTTCGCGACTATTCGATCTCCAGGCGGTAATCCTCGATCACCGGATTACTGAGGAATTTGTGCGCGGCCTCGTTGAGAGCCGCTTTCGCTGCTTCACGGTCCGTTCCCGGGGCCAGGTCGATCTCCACATACTTGCCGACATGCACTCCCGTAACCCCCTGATATCCCATGTGGATCAGGGTGTTCTCAACGACTTTCCCTTGCGGATCGAGAACGGCTTGCTTCGGAGTGATGATGATCTTGGCTTTCATGCGGGCGGCGTTACTCGGTGGGAATCCACCGGACACATCGCGAGGTTGGGCGATTCACCCGGTGTCGGCCAGTTTTTTGTCAGTGCCCGATAGGGATCGGCGCGGTGTGCTCCCGTCCTCCTGGGAGCGCCGGCATCTTGCCCAATGCCACTCAGATTTGGGCTTAGGTTAGCGAGGTAATCAGAGGTCGGTGGAGCGATTTTGCGGGACTTACATCGGATTTTCCGAAAGGATGCTCCGGTGATCAAAACTGAACTTATCCGTGCGCAAGGTCGCAACCTCAGCGG
>CAMAUY010000186.1 GCA_945861565.1 Akkermansia muciniphila | reverse complement strand
CTGACACGGGAGCACAACTGCGGGCGGATCGAAATCCGACTCCTCGACTGCCTGGAGGTGACGCCTAGCCAAGTGGGCTTCCCGGGGGCACGCCTGGTCGCACGCCTGGAGACCCGGGTACGAAGGAACAAAAAATGGGAACGCGAGACGGTGTACCTGATCAGCAGCCGGAGCCTCGGTGAGTTGCAGGCCCGGGGGGTCCTTTGGCTCAAGCGCAAATACTGGGTCATAGAGAGTCGCCTGCACCATTGTCTGGACATCACGTTGCAGGAAGACCTCAGCCGGGTGCGCAGCCCCAACTTGGTTCGCGTCCTGGGGATGATCCGGCGCCTGATCGTGAGTCTGTCCAACGCGGCAGTGGACCGGGCGCGCAAGACCAACCCGAAGACCAAACATAATACCAAGAGCTTCCGTAAGCGTTTACTCTCGGCCCGGGGTGGTCGAGGGTCACATTGGGCCGCACTTTCAAGGAGAGCCTTCAAAAATGCCTGGGCTCGCTGGCGGTTCAATCCAGAACCGCTCGTCGTTGTGAATCTACCAATAGCCGGTGACCCCTTTACGTTCTGACCCCTAAAAATCCTCTGAAATTCAAGTTTTCGTAAACTCCACGATGAACGTGGCACCTCGATCGAGCTCGCTCTCGCACCAAACTTTGCCGTTCATCGCTTCCACCATCTTCTTCACGATCGACAACCCCAAACCCGTCGAATGCTCCCCGCCCGTGGGCTTGGCGCTTAACCGGGCAAACTTGCCAAACAGTTTCTTCTGGTCTTCCGCGCTCAAGCCGGGGCCTTGGTCCTGCACCTCGACGCGCACACCCTGCACGTGTTTCTTCAAACGCACAAAAATGTCCTTGCCCGGCGGCGAATACTTCACCGCGTTGGAAACGAGGTTTTCAACGATCTGGACCGTGACGCTGGGATCCACCAGGACCAGGACCGGGGTCGATTCACTTTCGAGATGAATGGTCTGTTGCTTGGCGGTGGCGTGAGCCCGCTGAGTTTCGACCACCGAATTGAGCGCGGAGCCTATATCGGTCGGCGCCAGGTTGAGCTGCATTTCCCCGCGCTCGATCCGATTCGCATCGAGAAGATTCTGCACCATCTCCGCCATGCGCCGCGAGGTCTCCCGAATCCGTCCCGCGCACTCGCCCGCCTCCCGCACAGCGCGCGCCCCCGGCTCGGGCACGGACGGCCGCAACGACTCCATTTCCTCGATCAGGATCTCCGCGTATCCGGTGATAGCACCGAGCGGATTGCGGAGGTCGTGCGCGGCGATGCCCATAAACTCGTTCTTCTCGTCGTTCATTTCCCGCAGGCGTTCACGCGCATGCTTGAGTTCGAGGTGTGTCCTCACGCGGGCGAGAAGTTCCGGCGGATTAAAGGGTTTGGTCACGTAATCGACCGCTCCCACCTCGAACCCCTGAACCAAGTGCTCCATTTCGTTGCTGGCGGTGAGGAAGACCACGGGAATCTGGCTCGTGGCCGGGTCCGCCTTCAATCGCCTGCACACCTCCAGGCCATCCATCTCGGGCATCATCAGGTCCAGCAGGATCAGGTCCGGCAACTGGGCGCGAACGCATTTCAGCGCCTCGGCGCCGCTCGCTGCCGCCATCACTTTGTATCCCTGGTTGCGCAATACCGTGCCGACAACCTGGAGGTTCTTGGTGATATCATCCACCACGAGGATACGGGAATTGATGAGAAGCGGTTGCATAGGTCTTCACTAAGCTTGGATCACCAGGCGGCATGAATTACCACGCCATTGCAATGCGACATCGCCCATCATCCTTCAGCGGCAAGTTTTCCAATTTGTTCCGAGAACTCGGCCAACGTCTTCGGGAGCCGATCAAAATCAAATTCCTGGCTTTGTTGACCCAAGCGGCTCGCATAGTGGCTCAGAGTCGGCCAGTGGCCTGCCTCAGCCCAGATCTGGAGTCGGCCGGCAAACTCCTCGATTTCATCCATGGCCTTCGTCTCGCATAGCCGGGGCCAGACAGCTCGTTCCTCGTGACGCAGCTTTTGCAGCAACTCGGGACGTCTCGCAAGGGCGGCGTCGGAAATCGGGACTGGAGAGTCAAATGCAATCGGAGTTTCACCATTCGCACCCGGCTTGATCTCGCGTTGCTGCGCCTGCTTCAAGAAACGTTTCAACTCCGCAATCAACTCGGCCCGATTGAATGGCTTGCGAATGAACCCATTACAAATCTTCCGCGCCTTCGCTTCTTCCTCGCGGAAGGACGACGCCGTTACCGCGATCACCGGGATGTGCCGCAATGTTGCATTCGCCTTCAGTCGTTTCGTCGCCTCGTGACCGTCGAGTTCCGGCATCCGCATGTCCATCAGGATCACGTCCGGTCGGTGTTTCTCCGCTTGTTCCAGAGCTTCCTGGCCGTTCATCGCCAGCACAACCGTGTGTTCCGTGCCTTCGAAGTAGCCCGTCAGCAACGCGCGATTCAACGCCACATCATCCGCCACGAGGATCGTCGCGGGCGCGAACTGGCTGAAGTCGCCCTGACCATCCGCGGCAATGGCGTCGGACTCAGCCAGTTCCGTGATCGCCACGTTCGGGAACTCAAATCGGAACGTGCTGCCGTGTCCGGGATCGCTCTGCACGGTGACCGCGCCGTGCATCATCTCGGCGAGACGCTTGGTGATGGTCAACCCCAGCCCCGTGCCGCCGAACTTGCGCGTGCTCTGGCCTGCCACTTGT
This sequence comes from Akkermansia muciniphila, assembly GCA_945861565.1. GTDB lineage: Bacteria > Verrucomicrobiota > Verrucomicrobiia > Limisphaerales > UBA9464 > SIBK01. The sequence continues at coordinate 5,765 of CAMAUY010000186.1, read as the reverse complement.
GAGAATGCTCCGAAGATCTGGTCCTGCTGCGCTTTCGGGATGCCAATGCCGGTGTCCGAAATTTCGAGGACAAGCGTGACGCGCGTTTCGTCGGGCTCGGTTTCCGCGAGAGCACTCGCTCTTTGGACTGCGGCGGCAGAACGAAGTGGCGACGCCGCTTTGGATTCCTCGCGATCTCGATCAACCTGTGAGCCACCCATGCTTGTCGGCTCAGCCAAAGCGGGGTCGCCGCTCGCCGACTCGCTCTGCCCCCGCACTCCATAGTCCGCCCACGCCCTTATCGTCACATGCCCCTTCTCGGTGAACTTCAGCGCGTTGCCGACCACGTTGAAAAGCACCTGCCGCAGGCGCACTTCGTCGAGCATCAATCCGCGCGGCAACTTGGAATCAATTTCCGTTAACAGCGTGATCCCTTTCTCGCCGGCCTTGATCGAAAAGAGTTTTTGAATCTCATCGACCAAGCGCGCCACCGACACCGGCTCGTATTGCAACTCCAGCTTCCCCGCTTCGATCTTGGACAAGTCCAGAATGTCGTTGATGAGCGTGAGCAAGGTGCGTCCGCTGGACGTGATCGCATCGAGATAATTGCGGTCCTTCGACGCGGCCATTTGCGTGCGGAGCAATTCCGAGAAGCCGAGGATCGCGTTCATCGGCGTGCGAATCTCGTGGCTCATGTTTGCCAGGAATTCACTCTTGGCCGCATTGGCCGACTCCGCCTGCTGGCGGGCGGCTTCGGCGGCTTGCTTCGCGCTCTCGGCCGATTCCTTCGCCGCGATCGCCTGTTGATGCGCCCGCTCGGCGGCGTCCTTGGCGGCCTCGAGTTCCCGATTCTTGATCTCCAGGACCTCGCGAGCCCTGTGCTCGTCCTCCATCATCTGCTCCCGCATTTGCTCCGCCTCGCGTTTCCGGCGCGTCACCAAGGCCAGCGCGACCACCCCCCAGCCCAGCAGCCCCACCACGCCCGCTCCACCGGGCGTCATGACCCAGGCATTCGCATACCACGGTGTGAAGACGGTGAAATGCGCCAGGGCCGGCGGCGAATAATTCAGATCGCGATCGATGCTCTGGACGAGGAACGTGTAGTCGCCCGGCAAAGTGGCGTTCCAATCAAACCGGCCTCGAATCGTGGCAGGCTCCCAGCCTTGCGTCTCCTTGGATGGCGGATTCTCCAGTCTGCCGGGGAAGATGCCGTATCGGTAAAAGCGCTTGATGGGAGCGGTGCGAAAATCAATGCCCTTGAACTCAAATGCGGCGTGTCGGCCGCTGGCCAGAGGCGGCAGCGACTCGTCGGCTCGGTAATCCCGATCCGTCTGGACACTCAGCCGTGGCTTGAACGTGCCTCCCTTGGCGGGCCGGTAGCGCGTGATCCCGCTATCGGTGCCGATCCATGCGGCTCCCTGCCGATCGAGCGCCAGCCCGCGGGCCGCTCCGTCGATCAGCCCGTCCTCTTTGTCCAATCGGGTCCAGAGCACGTAATCGTAGCGATACACGCCCGAATCCGTCGCGAACCACAGCACATCGTCGGAACCCCGGACAATCTTCCGGACACTGCTGCCTACGGGCACGGCCTGATCCGACGCCGTTTCCACTCGGGTGAACTTTCCGGTCGCCCGGTCAAACGCGCCAGCCCGTTGTCCGTCCCCAGGTAGAGCTGGCCGTCCGCCCCATCCTGCAAGCAAGTCACCAAATCTGAAGGAAGACCGCCCGCCGTCGTTTCCTCAGTATAGTAGTCGACCGTGTGGCCTCCCTTGGCATCAAACCGTATCCGGGACACTCCTTTCACCGGAGCGAAAAACATTTTCGGAAAAACCCAGATTGCGCCCGTGACATCTTCGTAAAGATCCATGGCTGTGTTCGGTAGATCCTCGATGCGGGTGACGATCGGGTCGGGTTTCTCCACCTGGTTGAACGGAAGCCACCACAACCCGTCAGTATATTGGGAAATCCAGAACCTTCCTTTCGTATCGATGCGCAGGCCGGTCTGGACAAATGTTCGGAGCTGCGGCACCTGCATCGACGGCGGCGAGCGGAACGGCGGCTCACCGCGCTGTTCCGCTGCGGGATCATAGTAATCAACTGCGCCCCCGCCAACACCGCCCACCCATAAACCGCCCTGGCTGTCCGCTACCACAGCGAACACCCGATCGTGCTTGAGCCCGTCCGCCGCGGTCATTCGTCGGAACGGGCTTTTCGTGGAACTGATCTTTTCTGGATCGAGCCGCGCCAGCTCGTTTCCTTGGTTGCGAATGAACCAGATCGAACCGTCCGTCGTCCGGTGAATGAGGTTCGCCTCCGCGTGCAGTAGGCCGTCAGCGGGCGTGAAATCAGAGAAGGCGGCCTCCTCGTAGCGATAAAGTCCGTCGCTGGTCGCGCACCAGAGAGCGCCATCCGGTCCCTCGGCGATCTTCCAAATCCTTCTTGTCGGGCTGTCCGACTCGCCTCCGAGCACGGTAACAGTATGCCTGCGGAGATCGAAGCGAATCAGCTCTCCGTCAAATCCCCCAAACAAAATTTCCCCGCTACGGGTGGCATGGATGGCGAGGACGGTACCCCGTCCGATTTCGCGCCTGGGCAGAGCCGTGATGCGACCGTCCTTGATGCGCGAAACCAAAACCGCCGAATTCCACCCGTCCTGCATCCAGAGGGCGCCATCCGGCGCGATGTGCAGCGAATCGTGAGTCCCGGATTGCAGGCCCTCAGGTTTCCCAAACCTCGTCACGTTTGTCCCTTCGACACGATTGAGTCCCAGGCCCTCCGTGACCGTCCACACAACGCCCGCCGGCTCGATCACGAGGGCGCTGCTCTTAGATTCTCCAATACCCGATTGATCAAGTCGGTCAATGCCAGGCACCGCCTCGAAACGGCCCGACGCGTAGCGCGACAAGCCGTCGCGCGTCCGGATCCAAAGCGTGCCGCCCGGCCCCTGCGCGACGCCAAACACACGGCCTGCCGCCAGTCCGTTCGTGCCGCTGCGATGACTGCCGATGACCCGGCCGCGCACCGGATCAATTTGGGACACGCCCTTCGCTGTGCCGCACCACAACGTTCCGTCCTGGGCCTGGGCCAGGGAATAAACGGAATTGTCCAGGAGACCACTTTCCCGAGACAAACGGGTGAAGTCCCGGCCATCGAAACTAGCCAGCCCTCCCGCCGTGGCCAGCCACAGCATCCCGTCGCGGGCGAACCGGAGGTCAAAAACCTGGCTGCTCGGCAGACCATTAGCCGGTGTGAAATGCTGCCATTTTCCTTTGCGAAACGGCGGAATCTGAAACTCCGCCGTCAAGGCCGAGCCTGGAATCACCGTGAGCGTTTCTGGATGATAGAGGCGCCGGTCGGGAAGGTGGATCCGGACTTTCACCTTTCCGGGGCGAACCTTGGTGAACTCGAATTGCCCGGAGGCGTCGGTCCAGACCGTCCCGCGAAGACCCGGCGTGGAGAAATTCTCGACTTCCCCCGTAGCGGCATCTCGTGAGAGTGCCGCACTACCTGGGAGCGCCGGCGTCCCCGCCGGCGTGTTTCCGGTGGGTGTTCTCGCCGGCGAGGACGCCGGCGCTCCCAGGTTCCCGCCGGACTCGCTAGCCGGTGGTTTCGGAGCACTACCTGGGAGCGCTGGCGTCCCCGCCGGCGTGTTTCCGGTGGGTGTTCTCGCCGGCGGGGACGCCGGCGCTCCCAGGTTATCGGGCGCGTCGGCATCTATAAGCTGGACCACCACATTGCGAATTCCGGAATTGTCGAACGCCCGCACGCGACCGCGAACCATGGACCCCGGAGTGAGCGTTACATTGTGCTCGAATTCTCCAGCCCCCGGTTTCTGATCGAGAAGCCAGACGCAATAATCCCCAGAGACAGAGACGACACGGAGATCGACGGATTCTGCGGACGGAACACGGCAGGCCACTGCGAACCGCCCGTTCCCGTCCGTGGTCCCCGCCGTCAATTTGTTCATCCCGGACAGAACCGTCACCACCGCATTCGTCATCAACTTCCCGGCCGCGTCGCGCACCGTTCCGGCGAACGTCCGGATGGGGCTGGCTCCGTCGAGACTTCTGGCCGAGGCAGAAACGACCCGGGCATTGCCGATCAACCGTCCGTGATGCGCCGCCGGGGTAGCATCCTTCACGACACCATTTTCGACGCTCTCGAAATTCCACAAGCCCGCCAGGCCCGGCTCTGTTCCGGCCAGGGACTTGAACATGTTCTCGCGGATTTGCTCTGGCGTACGCCGGACCTTCCAGACGCGGATCTCGTCCAACTGACCGTGGAATAGCGGCAAACCCCCAGGAGCCCGGCTCATGCCGGTGTTGCGGCCAAGTAAATGATTCTTGCCCTTGGGAATCGTCGCAAAGCTTTCGGGCAGTTCGTTCCTCCCCACCAAGACGCCGTTGAAATACAGTGCCATCCCGCCACGTCCGGACACGGCAGCGATGTGACACCATTCCTTGAGGCGGAGGAGATCATTTACCTCGAAACCTGAAAATACTACGGCCCCTCGGTAAATAATTTGAAAGCGCAGGTTAGGCCCGTCGCCGTGTTGTCCAATCACCATCTCCGTGTTGTCTTCGCCGTAGTCAAAGAGGGTGCTCGACTGGCCCATGTTTTCCCATCGGGCCCATATTTCGACGGTAGCCTCCGTCAGTTCATCGAAAATGCCGGCCGGCAGATTGACGTAACTGTCCTTGCCGTCGAGTTCGAGGACGCGGTTGGGCGCGGCGATTTGCGCACAAAGCGGACCGACCGCCAGCAAGAGCAGCAGCAAGGCGGACAGAAACGAGCCGTGCTGTTTTTGCTGAGGGGCGTGCACGCGGAAGATTCAGCCGGAAGGCGAGCGGCGAGGAAAGGAGCAAATTCGACGCCCGCTATGCGAGATGTATCGAGGCTTCGTTGACCGTGTCATCGGTACCGCGTTCGGTCAGGAAGGCAATCGAGACTCCAACGTTCGTAACCGCTGTCCGAGTGGCTCGCGGGCTCATCTCTCGGGCGGTAAGATGACCGGAATCACGTCACGCTTGTTGCGGCGATAAACGGCGAAGTCGCGCCGGTCGGTCGTGATGACACGATGTTCGGAGAACAGCTCGCTCATCCCGATTAGGCATACGTCGGCCAGATCAGGCTGCTGGTCGGCGTAGCGGATCGCCAAGGCTTCCAGTTGCGCGACGTGGTCCTTAGAGTCGACGGCGAGCTCGATCAGCTCTCCTTTTAACAGGGTGAACACAGGAAGGCAATTACGGTGAAAAGCCGTCTCCGCCACAGGACGCGCCTTTCGAGTTTCATAGATCCAAGAGCTGAGGGTGTTTGGCAAAAATCATGGCCTGGAGGCGTTCTCGATCACCCCGGGCCGAGAGTAAACGCTTACGGAAGCTCTTGGTATTATGTTTGGTCTTCGGGTTGGTCTTGCGCGCCCGGTCCTCTGCCGCGTTGGACAGACTCACGATCAGGCGCCGGATCATCCCCAGGACGCGAACCAAGTTGGGGCTGCGCACCCGGCTGAGGTCTTCCTGCAACGTGATGTCCAGACAATGGTGCAGGCGACTCTCGATGACCCTGTATTTGCGCTTGAGCCAAAGTACCCCCCGGGCCTGCAACTCACCGAGGCTCCGGCTGCTGATCAGGTACACGGTCTCGCGTTCCCATTTTTTGTTCCTTCGTACCCGGGTCTCCAGGCGTGCGACCAGGCGTGCCCCCGGGAAGCCCACTTGGCTAGGCGTCACCTCCAGGCAGTCGAGGAGTCGGATTTCGATCCGCCCGCAGTTGTGCTCCCGTGTCAG
>CAMAUY010000185.1 GCA_945861565.1 Akkermansia muciniphila | reverse complement strand
CCACATCTTCTCAACCAATTTTGCCGGTTTTACTGAGGTCTGATCCTGGCCGCTCCCGCACGGTGTTCTCGCTTCATTTGCTTTGGCTTTGCTTCGTCAGCGTCGTCGTTGCCCGCGCGGACACCTGGGCCGACATTCAACGCCGTGGCGTTCTTCGTTGGGGCGGCGATGCCGAAGGCGGCGCGCCATACGTGTATCATCCTCCCAATGACCCGGATCGATTGACCGGATTTGAAGTCGATTTTGCCGAAGCACTCTGCAAACGGCTCGGAGTTAAATCGGAGTTCGTCCAGTTCGGTTGGAACAATCTCGTGCCAGGCCTTCAACAAGGAGGCAACTATGACGTCATCATCGCCGGACTTGAGAGATCGTCGGAAAACCGTGCCAAGATCGCGATGTCCCGACCGTATTTCGCCTTCGGGCAACAACTCGTTACCCGGGCCGATCGTCCCCAGGTGCTGCGTATGGCGGATCTCGGCCGCGGGTCCGTGGGCGTTCTTTCCGGCTCCGCCTCCTTCCACCTGGCGAGCGCCCAGGCCGGCCTGCAGGTACGGATTTACGACGATAACGTGAACTATTTTCAGGACCTGGAACTGGGCCGCCTGGATGGGGTGCTGACGGATACACCGATCGCCCAGGTGAATCTGGCCGGGAATAGCAAACTCCGCGCTGCCGGGCCTCCGTTCGAATTAGGCCACTACGCGGTCGGAATTCGGAGTGCTGACACGAATCTGCTCGACCGGATCAATGGCGCGATCGAAGCCTTGTTGGTCGACGGTACATTGGGAAAAAGCTATGCGCGCTATGGGTTGTGGAACGCGGAGCAGGCTGCCCTCTCGGCTTGGAAGCCCGCCACCTCCGAGTTGTCCCCCACATCCGGAGGTCGCCGGTCGGCATTGCGTGAGTGGCGTACGTATCTCCCGATTCTCCTCCGCGCTGCGGTGACCACGGTTTGGGTCACAGGCGCCGGGATGACCCTCGCGGTCGCGTGGGGGGCGTTGCTGGCACTGGTCCGACAGTATTCGCCCAAGCCGCTGCGATGGGCGGCCATCGCTTACATCGAGGTGTTTCGGGGCACTCCGCTCTTGCTGCAGCTTTATTTTATTTATTTCGGATTGGCGCAGCAGTTTGGGTGGAATCTGTCCGCAGGTCTCGCCGCGGTGCTCGCGTTGGGCTTGAACTACGCCGCCACCGAGGCCGAGAACTACCGGGCGGGCCTCGAGGCGGTGCCTCGTGGCCAGACGGAGGCGGCACTCGCCCTGGGCATGACTCGGGGAATGGCTATTCGGCGCGTGATTCTGCCTCAGGCACTGCGGATCAGCCTGCCCAGTGTCACCAACGACTTCATTGCCATGTTCAAGGACTCCTCCATCGTATCCGTCATCGGCCTGGTGGAATTGACCAAGGAATACCAGATTCGGGGACTCGACACGGGTGATTATATCGGTGTCGGCCTGATGACCGCGGCGATCTATTTTGTACTGGGCTATGCCGCGTCACTCGGGGTCGCGGTCCTGGAACGGAGACTTCGCTAATGTCCACCTCCCCGCTCGTTGAAGTTCATGGCCTCAAGAAGCAATTTGGGCCGACGATCGTGCTGCGCGGGATCGATCTTGTTCAAGGGCGCGGAGAGTGCGTTGCGCTGATCGGACCGAGCGGGTGCGGCAAGAGCACCTTCCTACGCTGCCTGAATCAGCTCGAAACCCATGATGCGGGTAGGGTGCGAATCAGCAGCCTGACGCTGCCCGCCGGAGAGACGCTTCCGGGGGGCACGCTCCAGCAATTGCGGCAGACCGCCGGGATGGTGTTCCAGCAATTCCACCTGTTTCCACATCGGACAGCGCTCGAGAATGTCATGGAAGGACCCTTACAGGTGCTCGGAACCCCGTTGGCCGACGCGACCGCACTGGCCCATGGACTTCTGGCGAAAGTCGGCCTCTCCGACCGAGCTCATTTTCGACCTTCGCAACTGAGCGGCGGACAACAGCAGCGCGTTGCCATTGCGCGCGCACTGGCGATGCAGCCCGAGATTCTGCTCCTGGACGAACCCACGAGCGCGCTCGACCCGGAGCTTCGGGAAGAGGTGCGTGATGTTTTGGTCCGGCTCGGGGACGAGGGAATGACCATGATTGTTGTCACCCACGACATGGATCTCGCCCGGCGTCTGGCGGATCGAGTGCTGTTTTTCGCCGACGGCGTGGTGGCCGAATCCGGGTCGCCCGAAGAGATGTTCACGGCGGCCAAGACGGATCGGGCGCGGGAATTCCTGCGGCGAGTGCGGGCGTAGCCAGGATTTGCTTGCAGAAATGGGGCATTTCAGCGCCTTAATCTCGGCATGAATCACTGGTCGCTGTTTTTCCTGGCCACCGCCCTGACCTCATTCTCGGCAGGCGCCACAACCAACCGGATCGGCGATCACTCGTTTGTCATCCCCGACGGATTCACCATCGAGCGTGTCTCGTCTTCGGATCTGGTCCAACGGCCGATCAGCGCCAGCTTCGATGAGCGGGGTCGGCTCTACGTTACCGATTCCTCGGGTACCAATGAAAAGCAGGACAAACAATTGCTCAACCCCACCCATCGGATTGTCTGTCTCGAAGACACCAATGGGGACGGCGCGTTCGACCGTTCGACGGTGTTCGCCGACAAGCTGGCATTTCCGGAGGGTTGCCTTTGGTTTGAGGGATCTGTTTACGTCGCTGTGCCGCCGAGCATCTGGAAACTGACCGATACGAATGGCGACGGTGTCTGCGATGTTCGGGTGGAGTGGTACAAGGGGGGAGTGCTCACGGGTTGTGCCAACGATGTGCACGGGCCCTACCTGGGGCCCGACGGACGCATCTATTGGACGAAGGGTGCCTTTGCCCAACTGGACCTGAAGGATGGCCGGGGTCGGCCGATAAAGGATCGGGCGGCGCATATATTCCGGGCGAAGCCGGATGGTTCCGAACTCGAGGTCGTGATGTCCGGAGGGATGGACAATCCGGTTGAGGTGGCGTTTACCCCGGAGGGCGAAGCGCTCTTCACGACGACATTTGTGGATTTTACCCAGCCGGGCCGGCGGGATGGCATTTGTCACGCCGTGTACGGCGGTGTGTTTGGCAAACAGCAGGAGGCGATCGACGATCGACGGGTGAGACGGACGGGGGAACTGCTCGAGCCAATCGTGCAGTTCGGGGCGGGTGCACCGAGTGGCCTGTGCCGATTCGAGGGCGGCGGCCTGGGATCGGAGTATACGGATAGCTTTTTCGCCTCACTCTTCAATCTGCACAAGGTGACCCGCCATGTTGTCCGTCCGAATGGTGCCGGGCTCGCGGCCTCTTCCGACGATTTTGTCGTGAGTGACAATCCGGACTTCCATCCCACGGATGTGCTGGAGGACGCCGATGGTTCCCTGCTCGTGGTGGATACCGGTGGTTGGTATAAAATGTGTTGTCCGAGTTCCCAACTCGCCAAGGCTGATGTGCTGGGGGCGATCTATCGAGTGCGGCGATCCGGTGCCAATCGACCCACCGACCCACGGGGTCTTCAGATTGACTGGACTGGGGCCGGACCGAAGGAACTTCTGGATCTGTTGGATGATGATCGACCCGCGGTGCGAAATAGAGCATGTGCAGCCCTCGGCGGGATGGGCAACCAGGCAGTGAGGGCCATCTCTGAATTTCTCGCCAAGGGTAGTTCCCACCGCATCACACCGAGACTCGCACGTACGCTCGTATGGGCCTTAAACCAAATTCCTGGCAACCGAGCGCGGCAACTGACGGCGGAAGTTGCCAAGCAGGATCTCAAATCGGGGGCGGGCTCTTCGGCTCGGCAGTCCGCCGTAAAGTCTCTCGCGCTGTGGAGAACTCCGATCGACGACCAAAACCGCTTCCTGCAAACAAGCGGGATGCCAGGCAAACGGATGGCGGGCGCAGAATTGGGGACTGCATCATCCCGGCTTCTGTCGGAGTGGTATGGGCGAACCGGTCAGAGCAACGAACTGATCAACCTGGCAGGCAGTCATTCATCGCGCGATCGAATCGCGGAACATTCGATCATTTATGCGCTGATGGAATTGAATCAGCCCGAACTGATTCGCAGCCATCTTTTAGGCGCTGAGGGCTCGTCTCCTCAACCCGGCAGGGGGCTCCAGTTCGGGGTCCGCCACCCTTCTCTTGAGTCCATTCCATACCGACGTCGCACCGGTCTCATAGCCCTGGATCAAATGGATCACGATCCCTTGAAGCCGGACGAGCTGTTGCCCTACCTAACGGCGACGAACGCCGTTTTGCGGGATACCGCGTGGTGGATTGTTCAACGGCATTCGGACTGGGGAGTCCCCCTGACGGGTTGGTTGCGCGAACGGTTGATGGCCCTGCCAGGGGAAGGCTCCGTGAATCAAAAGCTACAACAGATCCGGGATCGTACCCACGGCTCCGGCTGGCAGGTTACACCCGATAAACTGACCGATCTTCTCTCCCGCTTTTCGACCGCGCCTGAGGTTCAAACACTCCTGGAGGAGTTTCTGACCCGGCCGGAATCCGGCGTGGAAGCCCGCACGGTGGTGCTAAAAGCGATGGCTAAAACCCGGCCTGCGGATTTCCCGTCCACGTGGATGGGTCCGGCGCTCGCTCACGTGTCGCATTCATCGCCGGAAGTATCGCGGTCGGCCGTCGGCGCCTTGAAAACGTTTGTGTCGGGTCGAACCAACGGAACCGCCGCAGTGACGAAAAGCCTCATCGACGTCAGCGGAGACGCATCAAAGCCAGACGCCTTCCGACTCGACGCGGCCGCCGCAGTCCCTGCGGGAACACCCCTGCCGGCACCCCTTTTTGATTGGTTAACGTCCCGACTCGATCCGGCACAAACACCGCTTGTTCGAAGCGCCGCGATCGGAATTCTCGCCCGGGCTCGTCTGGACCTCGTGCAACGGCTCGCACTGGTGGATGTGCTGCAGACCGCTGGACCCTTGGAGTTGCCGAAGTTACTGGACGCCCTGGCCTCTGCTCCAGACGAAGCCGTCGGATTGAAGGCACTGGCTATCCTTGAGAAATCGAAGGCCGCTGCGGGCTTGAGGCCCGATCAGTTTCAAGGCTGGCTCGGAAAATATCCTGCTACCGTCGGCGCTGCGGGTGCCCCTTTACTGGCCCGCATCAATGTCGAGGCCGCTCAAGAGAAGTCGCATCTGGAGGAAATTGCGTCGGCCCTTCCGCCCGGAGACGTCCGCCGTGGACAGACTCTTTTCAATCATCCCAAGGTGGCTTGTTCCACGTGTCATCGCATGGGCTATCTCGGCGGCAGCGTGGGTCCGGATCTCACCCGCATTGGGGAAGTTCGGACGCACCGGGATTTATTGGAAAGCATCCTTTATCCGAGCCTGAGTTTCGTGCGGAGCTACGAATCCATGGTCGTCGCAACCCGCTCGGGCGAGCTCGTAAACGGTATTGTCAAACGGGAGGATGATCGCGGCATCCAGCTTGTCACCGGGCCGAATGCCGAGCAGGAGATTGCTCGTGCTGAAATCTCCGAGCTGCGCCCAGGCACCGTGAGCATCATGCCGGCTGGCCTTGAACAACAACTCTCCCGCCAGGAACTATCCGATCTGGTCACCTTTCTAAAAAATACCACCTGGGGACCCCGGTAAGTTAGCGGGCGGATATGCTGGGATCCTGTTGGCAACTGTCGCGTTCCGGCCTATTACAGCACGCACCGTGGTCTTGCGAAAACCATCGTCCCCCGCTCCCTTGCCATCGGCTGCAAAACCGGTGGACTCGCCGTCGCGCCGCCGTCTGCCTCCCTTGCTGCGGCGGGCTTGGTACGGACTCAACCAGGCCTTCCGTCGCCGTATCGTCCATACGGGAGTGACTCCGGACCAGTTTACGACGATGAGAATCCTGCGGGAGGGTGAACCCGCCGGCATGACGCAGCGTGAGGTAACCGCGCGCATGTCGAGCGATCCCAACACCGTCGCTTCGCTCCTGGCGCGCATGTCCGAGGCCGGGTGGGTGGAGCGACGACCCCATGAACGGGACCGGCGGGCGTACCGCATCCGTCTGCTTCCCGCCGCCGAGGCGAAGTACGCAGAGGTGCGTGAGATCGCCATCACGCTTCAACAGGAAGTGCTCAAGGTATTGCCGGAAGCCGAACGGGAACGCTTCCTTGAACAGCTCGATCTCGTGTCGGCCGCCTGTCGGGCCGCCGCGGATGTGACCTGCCGGCGAGGGGGCTAAGGCGCCATGGAAGTACCCCCAGTCATGGCGACGGGCGTGGGCGACGCACTGCCGCCCCAAACCGGTGCCCCCTGGCGGTGGTGGGTGTGGTGTGCGATTCTGACACCGTACCCAATCGTCCTGGGGACGCTGCCCATCCTCTTAAAGCATCTGGGTGGGATTTCTCTCGATACCCAGTCGGTCCTGCCTTCCACGACCCGGGAACTCGGGTGGGTGGCGGCCGAAAATCTAGGTTTGTTCTTCGTGCTTTTGCTCCTCGCATGGATTGCCGCCCGCCCATCGCCGGGGGACTTGTTTCTCTCAGGTGGGGTCCGAATCCCCGGCCGGACTTTGTCCAGCTACTGGTTGCTGCCGCTCGGGATCCTCTACTCGATCGGTGTGCGGATCCCCGTGAGTCTATGTCTTGGGATGGCCATCGGCGTCGCGTACCTCCTCAATCATGGGGATCCCGCCGCCCTGCAGGCGTATCGCCCGAAGATCGAAGAGGTGATCGATCCGAGTGCGCTCGCCGATCCGCTCTATTTTTTCCTCACGCTCACGCTCTTGAGTTTTGTCGTCGCTGGCTTTCGCGAGGAACTGTGGCGCACCGCGGTTCTCGTAGGCCTACTGCGTATACTACCGTCGGGCTGGCAGGGCCGGAAAGGCTGGCTCTTGGTGCTGACGGTCTCCTCGTTGGTCTTTGGGTTGGGACATTTGCCGCAGGGCCCGGCGGGCGTTTTGGCCACGACGATTCTCGGATTTCTGCTCGGTGGCATCACCTTGTATCACCGGTCGCTCTGGTTGGCGGTACTGGCGCATGGTTTTTTTGATGCGGCTTCATTTGCGATCCTAAGGCTCGTGCAGCAATACGGGTTGCTCGATCAAATGCTGGGAAAGTGATTGCAGGTCGAGGCACGCTCCAAAGACGAGCATTCGACTTCCCGCCATGGTCTCGGTACGTTCCCGTCCATGATTCATGTGGGAATTGGCTACGATGTGCACGAGTTGGTTGTGGGTCGGAAGTTGATCCTCGGCGGTGTGGAAATCCCGCACACCAAAGGCCTCGATGGTCATTCGGATGCCGATGCCCTGGCTCACGCGATTACGGATGCCGTGCTTGGCGCATTGGGCGAGGCGGATATCGGCCATTTTTTCCCGAATACCGATCCGCGATGGAAAGGTGCGCCCAGCCGGGTCTTTCTGGAAGAAGCCGCCCGGCAGGTCCGCCTTCGGGGCGGGCGGTTGGTCAATGTGGATGCGTCGGTAATCGCTGAGGCACCCAAGATTGCTCCGCACCTTGCCGCCATGAAAGCCCAACTCGCATCCGCTCTGGGCCTGGATCCGCGCAAGGTAGGGCTAAAGGCCACCACCAATGAGCGCCTGGGATTCATCGGCCGCCAGGAAGGGATCGCTGCCATGGCCGTCGCGAGTGTTGATCTGCCGGAGTAGATTCCCGCTTGCGAAGAGACCCTCGTTGCGCATGGAAATAGCCGAATTCATCCAACTGGCCCGCGCAGAACCTGCATTGCAATTTCTTATCATCGGTGGCTATGCAGTGGCGGCGCATGGCCACACGCGTGCCACGTTCGACGTTGATTTTCTAGTGCGCCGCGCGGAGCGGGAAGCGTGGTGCTCCCGCGTCGGTGCCGCAGGCTTGAAACTGTTCGGTGAGTCGAACGCCTTCGCCCAATTCCTCCAACCCCAGGGCGGCGACGGATTGGACTTGATGTTTGTGGACGAATCCACGTTTGACCGGATGTGGCAGTCGTCTGACGAGTGCGACTTTGGCGGCAGCTCGGCGCGTGTTCCGTGTCTCGATCATCTGCTGGCCTTGAAGTTGCACGCCCTTAAACAAGCGTTGCCGCATCGCACGTCCAGGGATGCCGAAGATGTGGAAACACTGGCCCGGCGCAATGGGTTGAACTTGAGCGAACCTCGTTACCAGGAGTTATTTCTAAAATATGGAAGCCAAGCACTCTACGACACGTTCCTCCGCCTCCTGCGAAATCCATGATGCCGCGTCATCGAGTCCGACACTCAATTTCCCGGACGGTGAGGGGTTCGTGTCTTTGCCACCGCGCGTCTCGATGACGGAGATGATGAAGCGCAACCGGCAGCTTCGTCGGTGGTTCCCGTCCGGGGTGCGTCGCGCCGAGGAGCGATGGCAGGCAAAGACCACCCTGGAATTTCACCTTTAAGGACTGATCATGCAAGGTTTGCTATTCCTCCTGGTCCTGGGCCCAGGGCAGTTTCAAGAAAAGTGGATTGGCCGGATTGGTTGAAGGATGGACCCGCGGAAGAACAATAGGCAGGCGGGATATTGAGAACTCGGCTGATTTTTCACAATGGCCACGCTTGAAAGTAAGCGCATGGCTTCTTGAAGCCA
>CAMAUY010000184.1 GCA_945861565.1 Akkermansia muciniphila | reverse complement strand
TGGTAAGTCGTGGCGCCGAAGGGCCAACGGATGCGTTCGTGAGAGCTTTCATCCCACTCGAAGGTGGGGCTTTAGACGCCCTGAGTCTAGGAATATCTTTAACTCACGCCGCCGCAGTCACATTCCCAATCCCAACGAAACGCCGTGTTCCTTTCGCAACCACGATCAATTTTGGCTTGAACTTCTTCGGCTGGCCGGCGGGCGGCGGCGACAACGACTACGACTCGACCAAGTTCGCTACCAAGATACGCTCGGTGGGAGTCTGGTTCGCCAATTACAACAATCTCGGCGGCGGGATGATCAATTCCCCCCGCATTTACCTCGTGCCCGTCGGGCTCGATGTGATGCGGGCACCCAGCCAGGGCCAGACCTACGTGCGCGAGTGGCGCATCCTGGATCAGGCCATGCCCGTCCCGTTCCCGCTGCGCGGCAGCGACCTGAACAATCCATCATGGATCCCCATCAATGACACGCTCCGGGAGGATTTTGCATCCATTCGGCGGTTCGGAAGGTTTCGCGCCTTTCACGACAGCGGGAATTTCAAGGTTGAGGAAACCATCAACGACAGCCGGCTGATCGGGCGCTCGGTGTGGAACACTCGCTGGCTCTTGATCATTCCGGCCGGCACGCTGCACACCGATCGCAACGAAGGCATCCAACGCTTCATCAACGGTGGTTTGCGTGCCGACGGCACCCGCGACGGCAACGGCGTCGCGGATATCCGGATATTTTTTCAAACGTATGCCTACTCGGGGAATTGAAACGCCATTGGCTGGCGTCCTTCTGAAATGCGTGATTACGCGACTCTAAAGCGCGATGGTAGTTCGCAGTGTGCCGGGCAGCGCGTCAGCGTCTTGGAGTGCGGTGGCTGGCGGGGAACGGGGCTGACACCGCTTTGGATGGCGAAGCAATGCACGAGACAGAGTAGGTCGTCAGCCCCCGAGAATGGACGTCTTCACCGCACCTCAATCTTGGCAATCTCGGCGCGAAAGCGGTGTGTGGCCCCACCTCTCATTCACCGCATTCCGAACCCCGCCGGTCGTTCGTGGCTTGCCGGTCGATTCGCGAAAGCCTTACGTCTGCGACTACAGTCAATCCTTGTCAGCGCTTTGCTGCCTGCCACTCTTTTCCTTTGCGGAAGATCCACCGCTGCCGACAAAAGCGGCGTTTCTCCCAACGCCATCTCGCTTCCCAAAGGCCCCGGCTCGATCGAAGGGCTGGGCGAGTCGTTCCAGCCGTCGCTGAATACGGGCACGGCCAAGTACGGCATCGGCATCAAACTGCCGCCGGGCGTCGCCGGACATCAGCCAAGCCTGGGTCTCAGATACGAGGGCGGCGGCGGGAATGGGCCGCTTGGCTTTGGCTGGAGTCTTTCCATGTCCAGCATCCAGCGCCGCACGGACAAGGGCATCCCGACCTACGGCGCGGACGTGGGCTTCAAACGCACCGACCTGTTCATCAACGAATCGAAAGAAGAACTGGTGCCCCAAGCCGACGGATTTTTCTTCTGCAAGAATGAAGGCGCGTTCGTGCGCTACCGCTTTGTCCCTTCCGCCGCAAATCCGGCGAAGGAGGGTCACTGGGAAGCCACCGCCCCTGACGGCACGAAATTGCTCTTCGGACTTACCGCGTCGAGCCGCATCGAAGAAACTTCCAGCGCACGCACCTTTTCCTGGCTGCTGGAGCGCGAGACCGACACGCGCGGCAACGTGATCGAGTACGGCTACCGCTCCTTCACCAACGCGGAGAATCTCAACCATAAATATCTCGCGACGGTTCGCTACGGGCCGGGCGCGCCGCCGTGGACGAGCTTTCATTTCGTGACCTTCTCATATGAGGATCGCCCCGATTGGTTCGAGGATGGCCGCGCGGGATTCCTGGTGCGAACCGGCAAAAGGCTGAAGACGGTGTTTGTCGGCACGCAAGGCGTTCAACTCGCCCTCCATTTGGCGGGGGACTTCGACGGCGACGGCAAAACGGATTTTTTGGACCGCCGCTATGATCTCGACTATTTGCGCTACGCCGGCAACGCCTCGCATTGGTCATTGCTGGAAAAGGTGACGCTGGTCGGCGCGGACGGCGTGACGGCGCTGCCACCGGCGCGGCATCGCTACACGGTTTGCGACCCGCCCGCCGAGTTGTCCGCGAAAGATCACCTGCTCGGCACCATCGCCGAGCCGGCGGCGGTGATGGACAACGAATTGGTCGAGTTGATCGATCTCAACGCCGACGGCCTGCCGGACGTGTTGCGCACGCAGGCGGGCGGCGGCGCCCATACGGTGTGGGTCAATCGCGGCCCGGTGGCGCAACCCGACGGCCCTTCGGCAATTTTATGGGCGACGCCCACCGCCGTCGATCCCGGCAACGGCAGCGCCTGGAACTTCGATTTGAGTTCGGACCAGACGCACCTGGCGGACATGGATGGCGACGGCCTGGCCGATCTGGTCCGCAAGGGCAGTGACGATTCGGTATTTTTCTTCACCAATCGCGGCAAGCTGGGGTGGGGCGAGCGCCAGGAAATGGCGCTGCAGGATTCCTCGCCGCCCGCGCCGTTTGGCCGCGACAACGTTCGCCTGGCCGACCTGGACTTCGACAAGCGCATGGACATCATTCAAAGCGTGCTGGTGGGTGACGGCGTGCAGTATCGCATCTGGTTCAACACCGGGAACCAAACCTATTCGCGCGCCCTGGTCGTCTCGCCGCTGGTTGGGTTCGACTTCGCCACGCCGGGCGTGCAGATCGCCGATTGCAACGGCGACCGCGTGCCCGATCTTTACCGCATCCAACCCAATTCGCTGGTCGCGTTGGCGGGACTTGGTTACGGCCAGTTCGCCGAGGCAAAGATCATTCCGTTGCCGGACATCACGCTCGACGATGAGCAACTGCGAAAAGCCAAACTCACCGACATCAACGGCGACGGCCTGGCCGATCTCGTCCTTGAACGCGCCAGTCCGGGCGAATGCTGGTATTGGCTGAATCTGGGCAACTACACCTTCAGTCCGCGCAAGCGGATCATCGACCTGCCAATCACGACCTCTCCGACCGCCGCCGTGCGCTGGGCCGATCTCAACGGCAATGGAACGACCGACCTCATCTACGCCGACAGCCTGGGCCTCCCGCGCATTCAGGCCGTGGAAATCGGCGAGTTGCTCAACTGTGGGAGTTCGCCGAACACGCTTTTGGAAATCGACAATGGGATTGGCCGCGTCACGCGGATCGACTATGCGCCGTCCACCCGGTTCGCGCTTGAGGACGAAGCCGCCGGCAAACCGTGGCCCGATCCTCTGCCGTTCCCGGTCACGGTCGTGGCCAGTGTCACGGTGTCCGACTCGCTCGGTCACGAATACGTCACGCGAATGCGCTATCACGACGGCTATTATGATCCGGTGGAGAAACAGTTCCGCGGCTTCGCCCGCGCCGAGCAAATCGACGTGGGCGATCCAACCGCGCCGACGCTGGTGAGCCGCTCGTATTTCGACGTGGGCCGCGCGTTCGAACCGATGAAAGGCCGGCTGTTGCGCGCGACCATCGAGCAAACGGATGGAAAAGTTTTTTCCGACGACATCACCACTTGGGTCAATCCGCCGCGGACGTTGATGGTGGGAACCAACGGCGAGGCGGTGCGTTACGTGCATCCGGTGTCGGGCATGAAACAGATTTTGGAGTTGGGCCAGGGCGTGCCGCGTAAGTTGGAAATGGAGTCGGCTTACGACAATTATGGAAATCAAACCCGCGCGATCAATTACGGCATCGTCGAGGGCACCAATCGCGCCGCGTTCAACGACGAGCGCGTGACCACGACGGAGTATGCCTTGAATACCAACGCGTGGATCATCCGCGCGTCCAAGCGCCAGACGGTGCAAGACGAGAACGGCGCAGTGATCGCGAGGAGTGAATCGTTCTACGACGACGAAACGTTTTCCGGAAACAACTTCGGCGTGATAACGATCGGGAACCTGACGTTGAAGCGCGACTGGATCGATCCCACCGATCCCGCGGCGTTCGTCCAATCCGCGCGGTCGAAGTACGACCGCTACGGCAATCCGGTTGCGCTGTTCGATGCTTTGTCCGATGGCACGGGCAATCCGCAGCAGGGCCATTTCCGGGAGCTGCGTTACGACGACGCGTTTCAATCCTACCCCGTGCGCGAGACCATTCACATCGGCCGCGGCAGACCACCGCTCGTCTTCGAGGCGGCCTACGACGAAGGTCTGGCCACCGTTTCGCGCTCGACCAACTTCAACGACATCACGACGCGCTATCGCTACGACGCTCTCGCGCGACTGACCGGCACGATCCGGCCGGGCGACACCGAGGACTTTCCGACCACCGAGTACGAGTACGTGCTGGCGGCACCGGCTCGCTACCCCGGTGCCGACGGCTCGGTCCGAAGCGATGGGATCATCAACCACGTCGAAACCCGCGGCTTGGATCGCCCGCCCGGCACCGCGGGCGGGCGTCGGGATCATTACCTGATCACGCGTCAGTTCACGGACGGACTCGGGCGCAGCTTGATGACGCGCGGCGAAGCCGAACCGGCGCCCGGGAGCACCACTCCGCGCGTCGTCGTCAGCGGTGCCGTGCTCTTCAACGCCCGGATGAAACTCGTCCGCGCGTTGAACCCGCATTTCTCGACGCGCCGTGGCTCGCTGGATGAGTTGCTCGCGTTTGAAAACATCGAGCTGCCCGGCTGGCAGGGGCAGTTCCACGAATCCGGCACGCTCGTGGCCCTGAACCTCGAGCGGGCGCACCAGTCGTCCACCCGGTACGACGCGACCTTGCGATCGATCCAGTCGGTCAACGCGGATGGCACGACCGCGCGCACGGAGTTCGAGCCACTCGTCACGCGCGGGTTCGACGAGAACGATGTCGATCCGGCCTCGCCGCACTTCAACACGCCGTCCGTCCAGTTCGCCGACGGACTGGGGCGGATGATCCGCGTGGATGAGGTGGTGCGGTTGAACGACGACGGCACCCCGGCGGCCTCGCCACAGACCTGGACGACTCGCTACGAGTATGATCTGAACGACCGGTTGACGCGCATCACCGATTCGCAGGGCAACGTGAAAGTGATGCGCTTCGACGGGCTGAAGCGGAAGACGTTCATGAACGATCCGGACGCCGGCATCTCGACCACCCGTTACGACGCCGCCTCCAACGCCATTGAAACCCTCGATGCCAAAGGCCAGCGGATCACCTACGCGTACGACGGAGCGAATCGCATCGTGGCCGAGGACTATCACGATGAGGCGTCGCCGGAGTTCTCCTACCGGCGCACGCCGGATGTTACCTATCACTACGATGCGCCGATGGAATCGCTGGACCAGGGCGACGGCACGCGGTCCACCGCGCGGAACGTCAAGGGGATGCTGGCGTTTGTCGAGGACACCACGGGCGAGGAACACAACTCCTTCGACGCCCGTGGACGCGTCGAGTGGACCGTGAAGCGGATCCCCGACCCGGTGCTGTCCGCGACGCTCGATCCCGACCCGGCCACACTCGTGGCCTACAAGACCGCGTTCGACTACGACTCGATGGACCGGATCACGCGGATGATTTATCCCGACAACGACGAGGTGACATACCGCTACAACGCCCGCAGCTTGCTGGAAGAAATTGTCGGCGGCCCGAGCGGGAGCACCCTCTCGGGGCTGGGGTACCTGCCCTCGGCGCAGCAGGAGCGGATCGACTACGGCAATGGGGTGCGCACCTCGTACGACTACGATTCCCGAATGCGCCTCAGCCGGCTGTTCACCCGGCACGCGGCGCGCGGCGCGGAACTCGTCCACTTTCGCTACGACCTCGACCCGGTCTCGAACATCAGCGCCATCAATGATTCGCGCCCGGCTTCGCTGGTGCCGGGCGGCGATCCGCGGCGCAACTCGCAGACGTTCCGTTACGACAGTCTCTACCGCTTGACCCAGGTCCGGTATTCGTTCGCGGCTCCGGTCGCCGCCCCTTCGCCTGGCGGAGAAGGCCGAGCCGGGGGCGCGTCCTTCGCTTCACCGTTAGCTGCTCCCTCGCCCCTCGGAGGGGAGAGGGTCGGGGTGAGCGGTGCGACCGTTTCCACCGCCGGCCAGATCAGCTACCGCTACGACCGGATTGGCAACATGCTCGCGCAGACCAGCGACATCGCCCATGTCGAGAAGGGGCGATCCGTCACCGATCTCGGCGACATGGGCTATGGAGGAACCGCGGGGCGGGTGGGGCGCTCCGGCCGGCAGAGCGGCGATCCTCCGGGTCCTCACGCTCTCTCGGAAATCCGAAATTCGAAACCCGAAATTATCCCTACGACGCCAATGGCAACATGATCCGGAGCGACGGCCTGCGTTGCACGTGGGATTTTCGCGACCGGCTCGTCGCGGTCGAAGACGACACCATGCGCGCGGAATACCGCTACGACGTGACCGGTCGCCGAATCATCAAACGGGTGACGCCAAAGGCCGCGCCAGCCGCTCCAGCCAGTCCGTCGGGTGATGCGCCCAAGCCGGCCAGGCCTACGGCCACACTCTACCCGGGGCAGCACTTTGAGGTGCGCGAGCACGACCAGCCGACCAAGTACGTGTTCCGCGGTGCAACTCGCGTGGCGCGGGTGACTAGCTCGTTCTCGCTCAACACCCGCGTCCAGCGATTCCGGCTCCATTCCGGGTGGAATCTTCTCTCCCTTGCCGTAACCGCCCCAAACGCGCTCCGGCAATTGACTGATTTTCAATCCTCAATCCTCAATCCTCAATCGGTCGTCCGCTGGAACCAGCCAACTCTGACGTGGCTTCCTCTCGCCCAGAACGAAACGCTCCCCGCCGGCGCCATCCTCTGGCTCCACGCCGCCTCCGCTTCCACACTCGTACTGACTGGCAGCTACCTGGAACCTGTCAACCGGCCCATTCCCGCCGGCGGCTCGTTCCTTCCCAGCGCGGGATTGGAAGTTCTCCCTCTTTTTGCGGAAGGAAGTCCCGACCAACCCGCTCCCCTCGAAATCCTCAACCTCCCTGTAGCGGCGTCTCGTCAGAGCGCCGCACCTTTTTTGGAGAAACAGTCAGCGACGTTCTCACGAACCGCCGCTATAGGCGTCAGTGTCCTCCGGTCCCTCACCGGTTTGAACGCGGCCTCGGCGCTCTGGCACTTCGAATCCTCCAGTCAAACCTGGAAAGCCCGTCTCCCTTCGATTCGCAGCTTTGATCCTGGCTTTCTCGAATTCCTCGCGCCCGGCTCGGCGATCTTCATCCAATCCGATTCGCCCGCCGAATTGGCCGCACCGGAGCCCACCCTCCGCATCAGTTACTACCACCGGGATCATCTTGGCTCCTCCAGCGTGATGAGCGACGCCGCCGGCGCGCTCTTGGAAGAAACCGCCTTCTACCCCTTTGGCGAAGCGCGCCACGAGCATCAGCTCCGGCAAGTCGACGAGTTCTACGGGTTTACCCAGAAGGAGCGTGATCGGGAGAGTGAGTTGCACTATTTCGAAGCGAGGTTCTTGTCCGGTCCGCGGTCAAGATTTCTTTCCGTTGATCCCAAATTCGCGTCGCTCGAAGCCGCGACCTCCGATCCACAGCAACTGAACTTGTACGCCTATGCGCGTAACAATCCTGTCCTCTACATTGATCCAACCGGACTTGATTTCGGAGTCCCCGAGCCTGCGGGATCCTTCGACGAAATCGATGTGGACACAACTGCGGAGGCTATCGGCGGTTTTCTAAACAGCACATGGCTCGGAAGCGCGATTAAGGCGCCGCCCAAAATTAATGACGCTGCGAGTTTTTCGGGAGGATTTGGCGATGCAATCTTAAATCCGATGGCCAAGTTTGCCGGAGTTCGGGACTTCGGCCTCGGCTTCGGTCAAATGACCCGTCTGGCCTTGGGCATCAACAATGTTGATACAAGCTCACCCGACTACGCCGGTGGTGCAATGGTTTCGACTCTGCTCCAGTTCGCCGCAACCGGAGGGGTGAGCAGCGTGGCCAAGACCGCGGTTGTCGAGTCCGCCATTGAATCGCGGGTTGCTAACACCTTGGCATTGCGACCCACACAACCCGCAGGTGCTAATTACAGCCTGGCATGGCGACCCACACAACCCGCAGGTGGAACAATGGTGACTGGGAGTGGCGACGTCGCTCAAGCGGTCGCGAGGCAAGCTCAAGCCGTCAAGACAGGCATGTATGCAGACCCCCATTGGGGACCAATTCTCAGGGCGGCAGATGCGACCAGAGCGGCTAGAATGACCGTCGAGGCAACGTCAAGAAATGAAGCGGTCGAAATGCTTGGGGCGCTTTTCAAAGCCATCCAATAGGAATTTGAGGAAAAAGCTGGAACGATTTGTTTAACCCTGCCACACGGCATAGCAGGGGTCGCCTCTTAGAGCCTGTTTTAAAATTGGAAAGAGGGGAGGGGTTGGACCGTAGGTGTCCAAGGGGAGAGGGAAGGATGCCGGGATGCAAATGACATCCTATCCTTCCGATTTGACCGAGGCGCAATGGGCGGTGCTGGAACCCGTAGGGTCAAAACACTCGAACCTACCGATATTCGGCTCTTCCGGATAATTTGTGGGTGAAAATGACGCTTTCCAGCAGCAGGCAGGCGAGTCCGTTACGCGTGGCGACCGGCAGCGACGCGAGCTGTAGGCTCAAAGCTCGTCGCC
>CAMAUY010000183.1 GCA_945861565.1 Akkermansia muciniphila | reverse complement strand
CCGAAGCGGAAAATGTGGAATGGGTGAAGGGCTTGCTCCGCGGCGACCCGGCGCCCAGCCGCCACGATCTGGCCCGGGAAATCTGTCGCCGCCTGGATCTGCGGGACGGCAAAGGCGACTGGCAGCTGGCGACGACGGGCAAGGCGCTGCGCGATTGTGAGGCCCAGGGCTTCTGGACGCTCCCCGAGGCGCGCTCGGAGCGGCGGACTTGGAATCCGACGCGCTTGAAGCGGCCGGTGGCCGCGGTGAACGGCCTGCCCGCGCGGCTCCAAGAAATCGGGGGCTTGCGCCTGATCGAGGTGAGTGATCGGGAACATCTGCAGATCTGGAATGAGCTGATGCTCCGCGAGCATCCCTTAAAGCAGTGTCGGCTGGTCGGCCGCCAATTGCGTTACCTCATCGGCTCCGACCACGGCTGGCTCGGGGGCCTGGGCTTTGGCAGCGCCGCGCTGCATTTGGAGGGACGCGAGGCTTGGATCGGCTGGGACGACGGGCAGCGTCGCCAGCATTTGCCGCGGGTGCTGAATATGAGCCGCTTTCTGATCCGGCCCACCGTGCGTTGCCCCAATCTGGCCTCGTATGTCCTGGGGCTTTGTGCGCGCCGCGTCGGTGCGGATTTCGAGCGCCGCTACGGCGTGCGGCCGTGGTTGCTGGAGAGTTTTGTGGAGACGCCGGCCTATGAGGGATCCTGTTACAAAGCGGCCAATTGGATCCCGGCGGGCCGGACCAAAGGTCGCGGGCGCAATGGCGGGCACCCAGCGGGCAAGAGCCTCAAGGACATTTATATGTATGCGCTGGTGGAGGATTTCCGGGAGCGGATCGGGGTGCAGCCCACCCCGGTGGAGGCGTTGCCGGTCGAGAGCGCTTTGGACGGGGCGGGCTGGGCCAGCCAGGAATTCGGGGGGTGTGAGCTGGGCGACAAGCGCCTGAGCGATCTGTTGGTCGAGATTGCTTCGGTCCAGGCGACCCAACCGCAGGGATCCTATTCCCAAGCCGTCGGCGGGCAGCGTTATCCCCTCAAGGCCTACTATCGCTTTCTGAACAATGAAAACGTGGAACTCAATCTCGCGAGCCTGCTGGGGAGCCATCGCGATCACACGATTCGTCGGATGAAAATTGGGCGGACGGCGCTGGTCGTGCAGGACACCACCGATCTGAACCTCTCCACCCGGAGCCACTGTGAGGGCCTAGGTCAGATTGGCACCAACCAGACCGGAGCCAAAAGCCAGGGGTTGCGCTTGCACAGTTCGCTGGCTCTGAACGCCGACGGGCTCCCCCTGGGCCTGCTCCAACTGCACGGCTATGCGCCCCAATCGGCCAAGGGCAAAGATCCGGACCGGCCGATCGAACAGAAGGAATCGTATCGCTGGATCCAAGGTTTTGAGCAGGCGATGCAGGTGGCCGCGCTGCTGCCCGATTCCCAAATCATCAACGTCATGGACCGCGAGGCCGATATGTTCGAGTTGTTTGACTTTCGGCGGCGGCAGAGCGGTCGCAAGGCTGAGTTGTTGATCCGCGCCAAAACCGATCGCTGCCTGGAGACCAGCCAAGCCAAGCTCTTTGAGGAACTGGCCGCCGCGCCCCTGGCCCGGAGGGTCTCGATCCCGGTGCCGCGTCAGCGGGAACATCGCTCCAAGCCCTCCGTACCGGGGCGCGTCGCCTTGGCCGCGCGCCAAGCGCACGTCGAGATTCGCTTTAAACAGGTGACGCTGAGCGCTCCCAATACAGCCCAGACCCGGAACCTCCAACCCGTGAGGCTCTGGGCGATCTATCTGCTGGAAAAAGATCCCCCCGCCGGCGCCACGCCGGTAGAATGGCTGCTGTTGACTACGATCGAGGTGCCTTCGGCCAAGCAGGCGCTCCAATGCATCCGCTGGTACTGCCGGCGCTGGCGTATCGAGGAGTGGCATCGAGTGCTCAAGAGCGGCTGCAACATTCTGGACCATCAAAACCACAGCGCGGAGGCGTTCCTGCGCGCGATCGCCATCGATGCGGTGATCGCGTGGCGAATCATGCTGCTGGCCTTGTTGGGGCGCGAAGTTCCCGAGCTGCCCGCCGACGTGGTCTTTGATCGTTGCGAATGCGTGGCGTTGGAATTGCTCGCGAAAAAAAACAGACCGCAACCAAGCTCTCCCTCGGAGCGGCCCTGATCCTCATTGCCCAACTGGGTGGATACCTCAACCGCAAGTGCAAGGGTGATGGTCCGCCGGGGTTCGAGGTCTTCTGGAAAGGCTATAGCCGCTTTTCCGACATGGTCGAAATCATCCGGCTCCAACGGTCCGCCAAACCCAGAAAGCGTTGAGACAAGCTCTGCGGCGATTTTAAGGGGCAAGCGCAGGGGTAGTTCGTCCCTCGCAACCCTGGGCTTCGAGGCGAAATCCCTTTGGGATTTCTTTGCGGAAAATGGCGAATTTCCAGGGGCGCTCCGCGCCTCCATAATGGCCAATCTCCCGAGCGGCCTGAAAGGCCGCGATGCGAATAGTCTCATTCGCTAATCTATAGCATCCCGTCGGGAGGCATGATCTGTGAATGGCTCGTTATCCCAGCCCGTTGGGCAGGGCTGAGGAATCACGGGCCGTTCGCCCAAAATATAGAGCCCGTCAGCATTGACCTTTCGGCTTACTTCCGGATTCCATGGCAGTCCCATTCATTTTGTTCACCCAATTTGGAAGTGGAATTCATGGGGGGGCCTGGATGATAGTTTGCGCGCATCGTTCGCAAGGACTACGAATGGTCAGCGCGGTGGTGCGTTGCAGGCAGTTACTGCTCTGCACCGTGCCCCCGCGGCGTCGGAACGTTGAAAACAAGTGAAACCATGGATTTAACCGATTTGGAAGAGAACACCCGTACTCCCGAAACACGACGACAGGCGATCTATCTGCGCCTGGCAATGATCGGATGTCCCGTACCCGAAGCCGGTGCGCTTCCGTCGCTCGCCGCCGGACTGCTGGAGCGACATCGAGAAAATGCACGGCGACTGTCGACTTACCTTTCGCCCCCGGACTGGCGCATTCAGGAATTCCTTGATGAGTATCTGTACGAAACGGGGGAAGTGCCGAGATTGCCCGCATCGACTCTGGTGCTCGATGAGCCGGGGATGGAGCG
This sequence comes from Akkermansia muciniphila, assembly GCA_945861565.1. GTDB lineage: Bacteria > Verrucomicrobiota > Verrucomicrobiia > Limisphaerales > UBA9464 > SIBK01. The sequence goes on along the minus strand of CAMAUY010000183.1, from coordinate 5,607 downwards.
CGAGATGTCCCTCCCGCCGGATGGCGACACATTTACCGGCGCATTGCTCAAATCATATCGGGTGGCCAACGGGGTCTTGCATAATCCCACGAGCGACCGCCGGACAACAAAAGGGGTTTTCCACGTGGTGGCAGGCGGTATTCCGATACCGGATGACAAGAAATGTGTGCCCAAGCGGGCGTTTGCCAATCTCTTGCGGCACGCATTCAACCCACCCAGCGAACACCTGAGACTGCCGTACACGTCCGCTGCACCCATACCGGCAGAATGTTTTGTTTCGTTATACCTGCGTCCGGTTGTTTGCCCGGAAGTTCCCGGGTTCGTGAGCCGGCAAAGGATGGAGATCCGTTTTTTTGTACCCGGATCCCTGGTCAGCAACTTGGACTTCGTCGAGACCATTTTTGGGAATGCGGGCGATCCGAACCTGCCCGAAAATGATGCCGCCCTGGAGGCCGGCGGCTGGTCGGGACACACGGGTTGCGTTGTGTTGGCTCCCCACCTGACGCGATTGACCAAGGCCGCATTGGGTTTACCAAAATGGGAGGACGCGACGGAGCGGGAGCGGCGGGACGCGATGTGTTGGAGATTGGATGACGAGCTTTATAATGAAGGTCAAGCCTTCAAGATCACGGCCCGGGATGAGCGCGGTGTAATTGTCACGCTGATCGCGGACAACTACTTCGGATATTGTAAGAAGGAAGTGAAGACGCAGATCAGCTATGCAGCCAATCTGGCGGGCTGGGTCGAGGAGGAACATGCGGGAGGTGCCTTGGTATTCCCGAGCTTCGATTTGGGCGAGGAGTTTAGCGGGCGGATCCATGTGAAGCAGCGTGGCCACACCGCGATCGAGGCGTTTGCGCGGAACGTTACACTCCTCGACCCTCGCCCTGAGGGCTATGCGGTGGATCGGCGACATTCCAACATTTTCTACGTACCGGAAGATGCCGATTTCGATCTTCATGCCCAGACCGTGACCTGGACGCACGGGGGTTCGAAACAAACAATCCGCTTGCAGGCCGACGCAGTCTATCTGCGTCCGTCCGGATACAAAATTCGAATGCTGAAGCCGGACGAGAACCGAGCCTGGCGGCTCATTGGCACGGGCGCGGAGCCCACGTTCTGTCACAAACCGTGCACGGTATCCGGAGGTGGCAAGTCTGAGATCTCCAAGCCGATTACAGACGCCATCCTGCAAGGATCCGTTTTTGTGGCTGATTTCCGACGGGATTTTGATGCGGTTGCCGACCTGCTGGCGCGAGATTATTCGGGGCGTTTCCGTGATCCCAGCCGTAACGGGAAGGATCGGCGTCCGATTCTGGGCTCGACCCGCTCGCTCGGTTCGGTGATCAAACTGCTCACTCCGTCGGAGATCGAGTATGCGGATGACTTCAATGCCTGGCTCGCGACCGTGCCGCCGCATGTCAAGGAGTTGGTCTTTGTCGTCAAGCGCTTCTGTAAGCCGGCTTGGGGCGATGCCTGGCGGGATCACTTCACGGTGGATGTCATCAATGGTGTCCCCGGGAATGAACTAAAATGTGACGGACGCAAACTTCGGTCGAACTTTCTCCGAGTGGGATTCGCGCGGGATGGATCGTGGCGGGTCTTTGGGCTGCGGAAGGATTTCCATCCGTCCGTCAAACTTCAGATGGAAGACGACATCACCGCGTCGATTGTCGTGCCGTCCGCGGCGGTGACCGGGCTGAATCCGAATGATCCCCATCCGTCGGTGAAATTCACCGTGAACGCCGAGTCACGCTTGTTCCAACGGCCGGATGACGCGGTTCATCGCGGCATTGACCGTCAGGCAGAGAAGGATCTGGCCGAACGCGATAATTTCTTATCTAACTATGAACCCCTGTCACGCGCGCAGGCCTGTCAATTGCTGGAGGATGCGATCGGCTTCACCAAGTTCACCGAGCCGATGCAGCAGATTTTGCGCGCCACCGCCGAGGGCAAAGGTCCCGAATTCGTGGTCTCTTCGGCGCACCCGCGGCTAGTCAATGGGGAGCCGTCGAAGAATCCGCGATATCTCCAGCGCCGGCCCGATCGTGAAGATCCCCGTGCCGTGCATCTTGGCGAGATGGGAATCCGTCTTTTTCGCAAGCTGCTGGCTTCCGCCCCGGTCTACACGCCGGTGAATGCGGTCGTCCCAGGACGTCGGAACAACCCGCCTGAACCGGCGGCGCGGATTCGATCGCTGGCCGTGTTCAATCCCATTCACTACATGGAATTGCCCGAGGCATTCATGGAGTTTATTTCCAGCATGACCGGACGATCGCCGTCCACGACCGGTGCGGGGAGTGAGGGGGCGATGACGAAGGGGCCGTTCAACGCGCTCCCGCCGATTCACGATCTGAATGGTGCGCTCGTATCGTATCTCCTGACAGAGTATCCCCTGTTTGTCACCGCGGCGGGCTATGTCGGACCGCATTGCCGGGTCGACCACGATGTCAGCCTGCTGGTTCCGGAAGTCTGGACGCGGATGCTGCCAGCCGAGCGCGAACCGCGTTTTCTGCAGGAGCGAGGCTATTTTGAACCCTTGCAGGATTTCGACCACAACGGTCGCAAGGTGCTGGCGAGCCGCCTGGGTTGGCGGATGACGGCAGGATTTGTCCGCGAGTATTTCGGACGCGTATTCAGCAGTCCGCACTTGGTTTTCACCGAGGAACTCCTTCGGCCTGAGCGGCAAGATCCCGAGATCTTTGTGGATGGTGTGGACAACATCGTGGAGACTCATCGGCGCGTTGCGGAGCACTATTTTGCCGATGGCAGCATCGCGGCAGCGTGTCCGCCCTTGAAGGCGTTGCTGCACATCATGCGTGACGGTACCTATGAGGGGGCGGGGATTGCCGATCCGAAAATTCGGGGATTATTTACCCGCCAACACCTGATGGCGAGCGACTGGTATGTGCAGCGTCTGGCGGCACGGCAGGAAATTGATGTCCGGCTCTGGTTTCGGACGGCGCGTTATCTCGAGGGATTTCTCGCCAAACCGAATTACGCGCGGGAGGCGGAGCGGTTGGGGATTCGCGAACGTCTGGCTCGCGCGTGGGAACGTTACCATGAAGTGAAAGCACCGGCATTCCTAGAACGCTTGCGAGGAACGCTCGGTGCCGATCCCAGCCTCGTGACTCGCGGCCGCACGGAAGCCGGGCAGGGGAGTTAAGAGCCTGTTTGAATTTTCAAACCGGCTCTAAGGAATTGTAAAACCTTGGCACCGGCACCATCTCGGTGCTGACACGCTCGCGGATGCAGGTACTCTTCGGCCATGCAATCATCCCAGCCGAAAGTTTTAGTCATTGTGGGCGACGCCACGGAAACACTGGACACGCTGTATCCGTATTATCGATTGATCGAGGCCGGTTTTCAGCCGGTCGTCGCGGGCCCTGAAAAACGCCGCTACCAGATGGTCCTGCACGAGGTGAAGCCCGGCTGGACGATCACGAAGGAATGGGAAGGGTACACGATCGAGGCGGAGATCGCATTCAAGGACATTCGGCCCGAGGACTATCTCGGTATCTTTTTCAGTGGCGGGCGGGCACCGGAATACATTCGCGAGGACGAGGCATTATTGAGGATTACCCGGTGGTTTTGGGAGCAGGCAAGACCGATGGCCAGCGTCTGCCACGGAGTCGAAATCCCGGCGCGGGCCGGCATCGTGAAGGGGTTGCGCATGGCAACCGTGGCCAAGTGCAAGTTCGACCTCGAAGTCTGCGGCGGTATCTACGTGAATGAACCGTGTGTGATCGATCGAAATATGGTCAGTGGACGCACCTACCACGACAACGGCCACTACGTCTTCCCCTGGATCAAGATGCTCGAAGAGGCCCGGGCACAGTCCAAACCCACGAGCGCCTCGGCGGCCGCTTGAGTATCGTGACCTTGCGGGGTGATTCCAGAACTTGGGAAGATTTTTGCCGTACACCCGCTGCCACGGCGGTGCATCCCGAAGTTGTTGGTAGAGGTTGTCGCGCTGCGACAACCCCGCCCGCGTCCAGCGGGCGGACAGGGCCGTAGCGCGGCGTCCGCTACCGACTCCCACAACGTCGGGATGCGCCCGAGCGCCAACCCGCAACAAATCATCCCCTTGCTCGTATGCTCCCAATGGGGTTAGGTTGGATGGAATCTCACCATTCAAGGAATCCCACTGCTTGAAATTACTCTCGTTTCATTTTGTCACGCTGTGGACGTCCGTTCTCTCGGTCGTTGCCGTGCAGGCTGCGGACTCGAAGCCCGTCTTCCTCTACAGCCGCTACTTCAACGCGCCGGGCGAGTCGCGTTATCTGCCGGACGGAAGCTACAAGGACTTGCTGCAGCGATTGGGCAAAAATTTCGATGTCCGGGTGAATGATTGCCTCGTGCAGTGGGCCGCGCAGGTGCAGTGATTTCAACGCGACATACTTTCCTCAGTTTGATAGCGAGGCTGGCGGCGTTGTCCTGGACAATGCGGACCGTCTTCGCGGTCTCCGCCGCCGATGTTGCGGTGGAGAAGGGCCTGCGGCCGTTTCCGGAAGAGGTTCAGTCGGTTCTGGTTTCTGCTGCCTTCAAGAAGGAGCAAACCCATTGGGCGTTCCAGCCGGTCAAGCGAACGGATCCCCCCGCCGTCAGCGATCAGAATTGGACCGAAACGCCTTTGGACACATTTGTTCTCGCGACATTGGATACGCACGGATTGTCCCCGGCCCCGCCCGCTTCCGCCGCAGATTTGATCCGTCGGGTGAGTTTTGACCTGACGGGTCTGCCGCCCACTCCCGAAGCAATTCGGGCATTTGTGGAAGATTCATCTCCGCGGGCCTATGAGCGCCTGATCGATCGATTTTTGGACAGCCCGAGTTTTGGCGAACGCTCGGCGCAACCTTGGCTTGATCTGGTTCGGTACGCGGAGAGCGAAGGTTTTGAATACGATCGCCCTCTGCCCGACGCCTGGCGGTATCGTGATTACGTCATCAACGCTTTCAATCAGGACAAGCCCTTCAACCAGTTTTTGACGGAGCAGATTGCCGGTGACGAAATGTCGCCGGACGATCCCGAGACGCAGACGGCGACCGTATTCCATCGTCTGGGTCCGGTGCGGCGAAATGCGGGAAACCCGGAGATTGCATTGAGCCGAAACGAGATTCTCACCGAGCGGACAGACATAATCGGGACCACCGTTCTCGGTCTAACCGTCGGGTGTGCACGCTGCCACGATCACAAATTTGATCCGATGCCGCAGAGAGATTACTACCGGCTGCAGGCTTACCTGGCGGGAACACAGGAACATAATCTGCTTTTGGTTTCCACTGAGGAAGAAAGGGCTTGGAAGGAGCGGAGCCGTGTCATGGACGGTGAACTTAAGAGGCTTCGTCGTGCGGTCGAAAAGGCGGAAGGCACGGAACGGCAGATGCTTGAAAAGCAGATCGAGGAACAAGAAGGCCTGTTGCCGCCGAGTCTGGCGACCATTCCTGGCATTCGTCATGTTGAAGTTGCTTCAAATTGGTGGAGAGAGAATTGGGCAAATCATGCATCATGAAAGCCATTAAAAATTCTTCTCTCAAATCCCGCCGCAAATTCGACGAAACCTTCAAGCGCGAAGCGGTCAATAACTGGCTCGCCAGTGGCAAGTCC
>CAMAUY010000182.1 GCA_945861565.1 Akkermansia muciniphila | reverse complement strand
GGGCCAAGCTTTCTGGCAGCAGGCAGGCGAGCGGCGGCGACGAGCTTTGAGCCTCCAGCTCGCGTTGCCGCCGGTCGCCACGCGTAACGGACTCGCCTGCCTGCTGCTGGAAAGCCTCATTTTCACCCACAGATTAGGCGGAAGAGCCCCAATATTCAAGGATTTACAGGGCGATCAGGAGATTGCTCGCAGGCCGTAGGCTCGGTTAAGTCTCTTCGATGAATTGGAAACGAATGCTGGCGACCATCTCCGGTTCGGTTGATCAGGAGCTCCTCCTGCGCATCGAGTATCTGGTGACGGAGAACCGGATTTTCAAGAATCAGATCAAGGGGCGATTGAGGCTCACGGACCCGGAGCGAATCAGCTTGGCGGAGATCGGGCAGCGTCTCGGCAGGTAAGCCCTCGAGGAAGTGGCGCAGATTGTTCGACCTGAAACCATTCTTGACTGGCACCGCAGGCTTGTCGCCAAGAAGTTCGACGGGTCCAGAAACCGCTCACCCGCTGGTCGTCCCAATACGGATAACTCCATCGAGGAACTGATCCTCAAGATGGCTCGTGAGAACCGAAGTTGGGGCTATCGCCGGATTGTGGGTGCGCTCAGCAACTTGGGTTACGAGCTCAGTTATCAGACCGTTGGCAATGTTCTCCAACGCCACGGCCTTCTTCCAGCTCCGGATCGGGAACGGAAGACTTCGTGGCGGGAATTTATCCGATCACACACCGAGGTCTTGGCTGCCGTGGATTTCTTCACCGCCGAAGTTTGGACCTCCGCCGGGCTCATCACCTACTACGTGCTGGTGTTCATCAAAGCGGTGACATTGCCGCCGCGGAGTCCAAATCTGAACGCCCATTGCGAACGCTGGATTCGATCGGTAAAGACCGAGCTCCTGTCGAAAATGATTCTTTTCGGAGAAAGCTCTCTCCGCCACTGCCTTGAGAATTACGTGAATCACTTCCACGCGGAGCGAAATCACCAAGGCAAGGGTAAAGTGATCCTGTTTCCAGTGCCCGAGGATCGGATCGGTGAATTGTCAGGGGATATCCAGACTCGCGAGCGCCTCGGCGGCCTCTTGAAATGTTATTGCCGAGATGCCGCATGAGTTTTTTGACCATACGGCCGCCCAACCCAGTGCCTGGCTGCCCTGGAATTATCCGCATCCCGCCACGGCGTAGAATCCGGGATTTTGCGCCGCCAGATTGCCGTCCCCTGCGGCTTACCCTATTGAATCGGAACACTTCCGCACGCTTGCCGAAGCAACACGAAGAAGTAAATGATCGCTCGCCGCGCGGGCTACGCTGAGGGTGCCAGTCGCAGAAACAGCAAAACCAAACAACACCAAAACATGAAACGAACAAGACACCTCCTCGCGCTCGCCCTCGGGCTGGCGCTCACCACCGGTTGTGATCAAAAGCCCGCGCCATCAACTGAAGCAGAGCCTTCCGCCACTGCTGGAGTTGCCGACACGATCTACACCGGCGGCAACATCATCACGATCAGTGACGCAGCGCCCTCCGCTGAGGCGCTCGCGGTGAAGGATGGAAAAATTCTCGCCGTCGGCGCGAAGGCCGACGTACTCAAGACCAAAGGCGACGGAACCAAGGTTGTGGACCTCGGCGGCAAGACTTTGCTGCCGGGCTTTATTGACGGGCACAGCCATTTCATCAGCGCTCTCACCGCCGCCAACCAGGCCAACGTTTATCCCGCCCCCTTCGGTCCAGGTAGTTCGATCGAGGGCATCATCGGCGCACTCAAAAAACTCCAGCAGGATCAGCACATCAAACCGGGTGAGATCATCCAAGCCTATGGCTATGACGAGAACGCGCTGCCGGCCGACCACCAGTTATCCGCCGCTGACCTCGATCCTCATTTTCCGGACAATCCCGTGCTGGTCGGCCACGTCTCGATGCACGGCGCGGTGCTGAACTCCGCCGCCATGAAGAAATACAACTTCACCGCCGCCACCGCGACTCCGCCCGGCGGAATCATCCTGCGCAAGCCCGGCACCAGCGAGCCCGCCGGCCTCGTCATGGAGATGGCCTACCTGCCGATCCACTCAAACCTGCCGAAGCCTAGCCCGGACCAGACGATGGCCGCGCTGAAAAAAGCCCAGTTGATCTATGCCGCCGCCGGAATCACCACCGCCCAGGAAGGATCCACCACCTCAGCCGACATCAAGATCCTTCAGCGCGGTGCCGCCGAGGGGAAACTGTTCATCGATGTCGTCGCCTATCCATTCGTCCCGTTCTTCGAGGAAGTCCTGAAGGACAACCCGCCCGCTACCTTCGGCAAATACAACCATCGCCTGAAGCTCGGCGGCATCAAGCTCACGCTGGACGGCTCTCCGCAGGGCAAGACCGCCTGGTTCACCACGCCCTATCTCACTGGCGGTCCCGCGGGGGAAACAAACTGGAAGGGCGAGCCGAGCTTCCCGGTGCCGATCCTCCAGGCCCAGATCAAGAAGGTCTATGACGCCGGACTCGACCTCATCATCCACTGTAACGGCGATGCGGCGGTTGACCTGTTTCTCGCAACCCATGAGTCCGCGCTCGGCGACAAGAAGGCGGGCGACCATCGCACCGGCATCATTCACTGCCAGTTCGTCCGCGCCGACCAGCTCGATAAGATCGCCGCCAACCACATCATCCCCTCGTTCTACACGGAGCACACCTATTTCTTCTCGACCACTCACATCGCGAACCGCGGCCCCGAACAAGGCTCCTTCATCAGCCCCACGAAATCCGCCCTCGATCGCGGCATCCGCTTCGCCAATCATACCGACTATTACGTCGCGCCGATTGACCAGCTCTTCGTCGTGTGGTCTGCCGTCAACCGCGTCTCCCGCGAAGGGGGAGTCGTCATCGGCCCCGCTGAGCGCATCTCGCCGCTCGAGGCCCTGAAGGCTCTCACCATCCATCCCGCCTACTGGTATCGCGAAGAAAACACCAAAGGCTCGCTCGAAACCGGCAAACTTGCCGACCTCGTCATCCTCGACAAAAATCCACTCACCGTGGACCCGATGACGATCAAGGACATCAAAGTGGTGGAGACGATCAAGGAAGGGAAAAGTATTTATCCCACTCCGAGCAAATAGCAGTTACCGACTGAAAGCCATAAAGGAGTCAGTTATTGGTATTGTTCACTTTGGCTGGCCTCAAATCATTTGAGGCCGACGAGTTGTCAATACCAAAAGCTTGATTCAACCAATGACCTGTCCCTTTATTTTCTTGTCCCTTGCTTTGACCGATCGTTGGAGCGTATTCAAAGCCACCGACCGGTGTTGCCGCCAAGGCCCGATGAAGTGCCGCCGGAAGCTCCAGTCGCGCCCGGGCCGGGCGTTCCCCCGATTGCAACTGCAACGTTCCGGCTTAGTTGAGAAGCAGGCGTATAAACAGTGCCGGTTGACCGGTCGCTGGAAACGGCACTTCATGGGTTTGTCCATCCCCTGGAATCGGGTCCCCAGCACCCCCCCAGGTGACCAGATCCATGGACGTCTCGAGTTGGTAGGCAACCCCAACGGTTGATTGAAATCTTGCGGTTACCGAGGACGAGGTCACGGACGAAATGGCCAGGGCTGGATCGACGGTGGCGACCAGGTTGAGGCTGGTCGCCGTATAGCGCGGTACCAGCGCAATGCCGGCGGCCGACGTCAAACCGGCAAACTTCCCAAAGGCTCCAACCCGGCCGGAAGGATAGCGGACAATCGGGAATGTTTGACCAACCATCGGCATAAATCCGCTCGCGAATTTCACCCCGATAGAACCCGCCAGGGGAAAACTAGCCCCGTTACTATTAAGCACCAATTGCGGAAAGTCAGAGCCAGGAATGATGCCATCGATCTCAAACTCAAACTTCGCGGCCGGGTCGATCACCAACGATTCGTCAGCCTTGAGGAGCGTCAGATTGCCCGGACTGCGCCCCGGACGAATGAGGCCAGCCAGGCGGACTGGACGGCTGCCGGACGAGCCCCGCAAGCTGCCGGAACCGGAAACCAACCCACCGGAGATCGATCCTCCCGCGCCTTGAAAGCGCACTTCGGCATCCGCTGCGATCCGCAATTCCCCCGCCGTCTGAGTAAGGCCATCGCACCGCAGCAACCCGGTCTGGACGTCAATCAGCCCGGAGTTCTCACATCCCTGCGAGAGAGATTGATCGTGATTCAGGCTCGAACTCATGGTCTTGCGAACCGTGCCGGCATTTCTTAGCCCCCGCCGACCAAGCCCCCCCGTCGAGGTCAAATCGATGACTCCACCGGGCAGGTTTTCGATGAAGAAATTAAGTGTGCTGCCCAGCGGCAGCCCTGGGCTGCCCCCCATTTCTTGCCAGACATGGCCGGCATTGATCACATTGCGGGCCAAGATCGCGCCATTTTGATTGGGAGCAAAGCGGAGAGTCCCCGTGCTGAGCACCGTCAAACTGGCTGCCGGAGCCGCCGGCTCGAGGGGGCCAAGCAAATTGCCACCGTTGATTGACAAGACACCGGATAACGTCAATTCACCCGCTCCGTCCAAGACCCCGGCGGAGGGAATTTCCAAGTTTTCAACACTAATGGGTCCGCTGACTCCGACGTGCCGTATCACAACCCTGCCCGGACCCGTGATCCTGGCCCCCACTTGAAGTTCGCTCTCGGGACCAGAAATTTCAATGACTGCATCCGGCGCCGATACCAAGACGGGACGATTGCAAACGAACCGGCCGGGGGATGGGCTGGAGATTCCCAAGTGCAGTGTCCCACCCTGGCAGTCCACCAAACCGGCCGCTGATTGGACCAAATTGATTCCGGCGATCCGGGCCAGCCCCGGCCCGCGTAGTTTCACAATCTGACCGCCGCTCTCGATGGAACCACCGGCAGTGCTGCTGATCGAAGAACCATCCTGAAGCTCAATTCGACCCGTGAGCGGATCGTTCTTGAGCACGGTGGGCGGTTCCGTCGCCAACGCGCCCAGACCAACCGCTCCGGGCGCGAAAATCCCACGATTGTTGACGACGCAACTGTCAAAGCTATTGAGGCCCGACGCACTGGAAGTAAGGGTGGCCCGGTCTAAAATCGTCACCGTGCACGCCCGGAAGGCGCCTCCTGCCAGAACCAGGCTCTCTTTCACCGAAAGAAATCCACCCGTAATGCCCCCACCCAGCGTCAGACTCTTGACGATGGAGCCGGGATTGGTGACCTCGCTACCGGGAATAATCACCCGGTCATCGGGGCCCGTGCCCGGAACTCGCGCCGCCGGCTCTCCGTTCAATTCCCAGTTGAGGGCTTTCTGCCAGTTCTTGGGTTCGTTCGGATCCTTACCCGTAAATTTGAAAAGCGGGTCCTGGGCGTAAATCGAAATGGCTGTCCAAGACGAAAATAGAACCGCCAAAACGAGCGGACCGGGCGGTTGGAATAAGGAGGATTTCATGTTGCTTTACTCAATCTTGGATCCTCCCCGAACATCACCGGTCATTTCCAGAAATTAGAGTGGCTTTGATCCACGGAATAGGAGGGCATTCTATCTGGCTTCTCTCCAACGTTTCAAGGCTAAACGCGTTCCGTGTCGGCGGGAGTTCAAAATGAGACTTGATGTGGGAACAAAATGAGACTGAGTCAGAGGGAGTACTTAGCAAGGACGTCGGACCAGCGATTTTCGGGTGGTTTTGGGGGTTGGGAAACAATCCAGAATTGGCGGCCGGGATGGTGAATGACGGTGACGGAGTGGCGAGCGGTGGGCCCGATGTGCCAACTGCGTCCGAGGAAGTCGATCTGGTGATCGGCATTGCAGCGGCGGTTGAAATGGAGTGCGAAATGGAGATCGAGGAGGCAGGGCTCTGGACCTGGGCGCAGGACATTACGTTGATCGGTCGAGGCAATGTCCCAGGCATCGTTGGGAGAGAGACCTGTGGTGCGACAGACGGTTTGATTTTGGCGGTCGAGTTCATGATTTAGGAGGGCCTGAGCAGGGCCGTAGTCGGTGATGCGCTCGAAGGCTAGGAGGGTGACCAAGCGCTTTTGGAGGGTGCCGAATCGACGCTCAATTTTGCCCTTGGCCTGAGGGCTGGGAGCGACCAAGTGGGAAACGCCAATGGCGGTGAGTGCGCGCTGGAACTCGGAGCGCGGATCTCGGCCGTCGAGATCTCCGCGGTGAAAAGCTTCGAGCGATTGCAGGAGGAACTCCGGGGTGAGTCGCTTGGCAAGTTGGTGATTCTTTTCAGGAGGCTATCGGAGCCAACGCCGGCCGCCAGGCCCAGGCATTTCGTCAGCCTCCGCTACGCTCCGGCTTCCTCAATGCCTGGCCCTGGCGGAGGAGTCTCATTTTGAACTCCCGCCAGTCTCATTTTGCTCCCTCCCCAACAGTGAATTTTGTGGCTGGCGACCGACAAACGGTGGGCTGGAGAGGGGGTTGAGGCCGAAAGAGGGGAAAATGGAGGCTTGTGGAGGAGTTTTCGGCAATATTGAGACGCGATAGTGCCTATCGCCCCTGTTCATGATGGTGTCGGTGGGGGATTCGAGGGTGATTTTCTCCACAGAGAAGGGATTGCGGAGGACGTATTGGGAGAGTTGTTCGCGTTCGGCGCGGTTTTCCGGTGGCACGGAACGGCCGGAGTGAACGTTGAAGCCGGAATGTTTCCAGGTCTTCATGCGGGCGACCAGTTCTGGGGAGATGAGTTTGTGGGCGAGCAGTTCCTTGAAAACTCGATTGCGAAAGAGTTCGGAAAGAACGCTGTCAGAGATTTCCGGTGCGAGCTGGAAGGTGCCGTCGGAATCGAGCAGACCGTCGGCGACGAAAGCATGAACATGAGGATGAAAATCGAGGTATTCGTTTCCGCAGTGATCGCAGCGAATCCGGGCGAAGCCACGTTCCAAGGTGCCGCAGTCGAGGAATTTTCCGAAGACATCGGTGACAACGGGGCGAAGGGGGCCGTGTTTGTGTTCATAGGCGTCGGGATAAATGGCGGTGAACGTGTCATGGTGGCGATGAACACACCCAAATCCGCGGATAAGGAAGCCGCGAAGAAGAACCGCGGATGAACTCGGATTGACGCGGATAGAAAAGGCCTGGAATCTGCGTCGATCGGCGTTTATCCGCGGTTCCCACTCCCCTTTCGTCGGGGGCGACGAATTCAATTCTCCTGGCAAGCACTGTCTCCGGGGAAATAGGGCTGCGTGCCCGCGTTCAATACAGCATATATAACAACTGCACGTGGAAAAGAGGCACCGTCGAGAGCTTTTTCTCTCATTTTCAGACTCCTCTCCGCGGATCAGGGACACATTGCCACAGGGGAGATTTTCGAGGATTTCGAGTCTTGTAGGTCCTCACATGTGACACGAGGTCGCAGGTTAAAGAACCGTATGAAGATCAGGATTTCAGGGTTTCTGCGGACGTTCCAGGTGCCGCGTCTCAGCGGCGGCAAACTGCGAAACGGGGTCAGTTCTTGGTATTAACAACTCGTCGGCCTGGCCCAAATGCATTAAGGGCAGCCAAAGTAAACAAAACATGAACTGACCCCTTTAAGTTGCCAAGCCAACGAGAAGGCGGTAGCAGCGCCTCGTCTCCGCGAGGAGACATTGCGCCGCAGCATCGACTGAGAGCACGCAGGGTTGCCGCCCAAGTGGTGAGCGCCCATCTGGCCGCTCCGGGAAACCGGAGCGGTCTTTTTCTTACAAGTGTCTAAATACGCAAAAAATATGTTGCGCATTATTTTATTTGCGCAGGACAATTGACGCATGGAGCTGCGCATCGGGTCGCCCGCCACTGGGGGCAACTTTTACCAACGTCCTGTTCTCATCGCGAAACTCCTTCGCGCTCTGAAGCGGGACAATGTGGCTTTTCTTGGTCCACGCCGGACCGGGAAGACTTCGTGTTTGGAGCAGATCAAGGCACAGCCCGGCGATTTCCTGCCGATTCTTCTCAACTTGGAAAAACACGACACGGTTGAGGCCTGGCTTTCGGCCATGTTGGGCGAACTCAGAAAGACGCTCGCCTAACCGAAGGGGCGGTTTGCGCACCTGTCAGGCAAAGCCGCTTCATTGCTCGCCGGAATTCAAAAGATCGATCTGCCCGGCGTCGGTGGCGTTGAACTGGCCAAGTCGCAGGCCAAAGCGCAATGGAGGAAGCCCGCCGATGAATTGCTGGATCTGCTGGCCAAGTCTGACGTTCCGCTCCTGTTTCTTCTCGATGAGTTCCCCACGTTCCTCAAGCTCGTCGCGAAGAATCGCTCACACGAGATGAAGTTGAGGCCGTGTTGAATTGGTTTCGCGCCACGCGCAATGAGCTGAAGGAAAAGCAGGTCCGTTTCCTCGTCACCGGCTCCATCGGCTTGAAGGGCGTGGTTCGTAATTTGGGCTTGGCTCCCTCGATCAACGAGTTTGACGCGCATGAAATTCCGCCGTTGAGCGACGATGAGGCGATGGGACTGCTGTCCGCTCTGGCGAAGGGCAACGACATTCCGCTCGACACGCGAGGGCAAAAGAAAATCCTCAATTTGCTTGGGGCGAACTGGCCGATCCTCCTCCAGCTTTTCATCTCCGAAATCCAAGAAGGCGAATTCAAGAAGCCGCCCACGACCGGGCAGCTCGAAGCGCTCTATCGTGAACGATTGGTCAACGGTGCGGAGGACGGTCTGAAAACCGTGTGAAAGTGCCGATTTGAAAACCGCACAGTGATTGAGGGGTATTTCCGAGATGGGCGAGGGCGACGCTGGGTTCGCCGCCCCCGCCGAGGTGCGGCCTTCTTTATTCGGGATTCTCGATCTGGT
>CAMAUY010000181.1 GCA_945861565.1 Akkermansia muciniphila | reverse complement strand
AGCGCCAGCCGGGCATCGGTTTGAGCCGCCAACACGAGCGCATAACGGGGCTTGCCAACCATGCCCAGGTCGATAAACCAAACTTCGCCGGGTTGTGGGACCGTTCTCATTTTCAGAACTCATCGGCCAGCGCATTGCGGCGGGCGGCAGGGCTCAAAACGTCTTCTTCCGGGCCGTCGGCTTGGACAGGGAACGGGATGGCGCGGCGCTTAATGATCTGTTTGTAAAAAAGTTCCAATGCAGCCCGCGGTTTTAGCCCGATCTCTTCGAGGACGGCTTCCGCTTGACGTTTCAACTCCGAAAAAGTGACAGGTTCAATTGAGTTGACTCGCGGTTATTCTTGCGAGAGGTTGTCGTCCGTATCGATTGAAAACGTTATGAGAATGGCGCGCATCAAACTCACCGGGGAATCGGCGGTGTATCACTGCATCTCGAGGATTGTCGGCGGGCAGAGGCTCCTGGACGATCTGGGGAAAGAAAAACTCGTGGGGATTCTCAGCAAATTGGCCGAGTTTTGTGACGTGGAGGTGATCACGTACTGCATCATGTCCAACCACTTCCACCTGCTCTTGCGCGTTCCAATACGAGTCGAGCTCTCGGATACTGAGTTGCTTGCCAAGATGGTTAAATTCTATGGCAAGAAGGGGATCCTGACGGCGCTCGCTCAGGAGGGTTTGAAGGTGCGGGGTAAGATTGACGCGGATATTCGAGAATCCGTGGTCAGCCGGATGGGCGACGTTTCCGCGTTCATGAAGGAGCTGAAGCAGCGCTTCAGCCGTTGGTATAATAAGACGATGGGGCGATTTGGAACGCTCTGGGCAGAGCGGTTTACGAGTGTCGTCGTGGAAGATTCGGCGGCGGCTCTCAGTGCCGTGGCGGCCTACATTGATCTGAATCCGATCCGGGCAGGATTGGTCCAGGACCCGAAGGATTATCGCTATTGCGGCTACGCAGCGGCGTTAACGGGTGCGACAACGATTCGACAGGGGCTTATGAGCTTTTTGGAACCGGCGGATTGGGGGAAGGCGGCGGCGCAATATCGGATGATTTTGTTCGTCACGGGAGGTTCGGCCAACCGAAGCGACAAAGCGGTATTGGATCGGCAGACAATCCGGGCGGAATTGGCCCGCGGGGGAGAGTTGAGTTTAGGGCAGGTGTTGCGTCTGCGAGTGCGACATATGAGCGATGGAGTGGTTCTGGGCTCGAAGGACTTTGTGAATGAGATGTTCACCCGTCACCGGGACCGATTCAGTGCCCGTCGTAAAGACGGAGCTCGTCCGATTCGAGGCGTGCCGCTACCGGGCATATGCGTGATGCGGGATCTGCGAATCAACGCGATTGGATGAGGGAGAAGAACCTCTTCGGCGCCCATCCAGCTTCAACGCCGAATCAAGACATCCGCTCCAGTACCCGAGGGCGTTCCCTGCAGTTCGAGTTGCGAGACCAACCCTTTGGCGGAAGCAGGATTCTCTCATTTCATTTTAGAATATTGAACCTGTCACTTTTTGTCACTTTTTGTCACTTTTTCGCCTCCCGCAAGGCGAGTGGAGACGTGGCGGGACTTCACCGTCTGGGCCAACCGGCCGGAGGGCCTACCGATCTCCGAATCAGTCCGGTGAATCTACCGCGGCAAACGGACCTCGGAGTCTGCTAGCTGCCAAACCATGGCTGCGAGGGCACCGGTACAGGCCGCCAGATCTTTCGGCGAGACCTTGTCCACCGTGTCGGCGGACGTGTGATGGAACCAGAAGTAACGGGCGCGGTCGACGTTCAACCCCAAGACGGGGACCCCTTCTTCGAGCAAGGGTCCGACGTCGGATCCGCCGCCACCCCGGGTCAATTTTCCGGCCTTGAGACGACTTTCGAGCAGTCGACCGACGGACCCCAACTGACCAAAAGCCGCATCACTGCCGGTGAAGCCGAATCCCAAAGGTGCATAGGTCCCGGTGTCGGCTTCAATCGCGGCCACATGCATGGTCAATTCGGGTCGATGCTGATCTCGATACGCCCGTGCCCCTCGAAGCCCGTTTTCTTCGTTCGTCCACAAAACGCAGCGAATCGTCCGGCGTGGCCGGAATCCCCGCTCCCGGATCAGGCGTAACACTTCCCAGGCGGCGACACATCCCCCTCCGTCGTCCTGGGCACCCTGACCCACATCCCAACTATCAATGTGCCCGCCCACGACAACCAGTTCCTCCGGATGCTCGCGCCCTGGGATTTCGGCGATGACGTTTCGTGAGGAGGCGTCCGCTCCCTGGCTGGCTTGCATTTTTAAGTGAATTCGAACGGTCTGGCCTTCCTTCTGCCAACGTTCGAGCCGATCCGTGTCTTCGGGGGTGAGAGCGGCATGCGGAATCTTTGGCACCGTGGGGTCATACTGCATCATTCCAGTGTGGGGCGTCTGCAGGCTGAAATCGGTCACGGAGCGAATAAGGCTTGCCACCGCTCCAACCCGGGCCGCTTCCACCGCTCCGGTCACACGGAAACGAACCGTTTCCCCGTAATCCGTGTAGGGTGGATTGAAGACCACGATGCGCCCGCGCGCATCGGCCGCACGCGCTTTCAGCTCCTGGTAACTCGTCACCACGAGCACCTCGGCACGGATGCCGTCGGGTCCCGTGCCGATACTTCCGCCAAGCCCGAGCATGGGGAGCGCTTCCGTCCGAGGATCAAGAAGTGCTGCGGATTCCTGTCCGCGCACCCAGCGGGGCACCGAGACCCGTTCACCGTGGACGTTGGACAAACCGTCCCGCTTCATTTCTGCGAGGATCCAGTCGATGGCGAGTTCGAGATTGGTGGTGCCGGAGAACCGGGGGCCAAACGTGTCACACAGCTGGGCAAGCCGCGGCCAAGCCACGCGCGTTTCCAAAGCGGCGGAGATAAGCTGGCTTGCAACGTCCGACGAGGCTGCTGCCTGCGGATCGGAGGGTGGGGGAGGGGATGAGGGACGCGTCGAACCAAAGTCGAGCGATCGAAGTTGGATGTTTCGGAGGGCGGCGGTGGTGCTGTAGGTAGCGATTCCGAGGGGTTTCGAGAGTTCAATGTCTCCCGCACGGAGTCCGATATCTCGGTCCCGAATGTCGGCATCAATCATCCTCTCACCGTCGATCCACGCGGAGATGTTGGTTCCGGAAACCCGGAGTCGGAGTCGGTACCACTGGTCGCGCTCGAAGCGAAGAAAGCGAGTGGTGGAATTATGCGCGGCATCCTCGCCATCCAGGGACGACAAACCAACCACGGACCCGCCCCAGCCACCGACGATCCAGGTGCAGAAATTGTCGGCAACGGGAAACGTCAGGCCGCAAAAAAAATCGGAACCCACGACCCGCTTGGCCTCCAGCTCGATTTCATAGTCCAGTTTCGGAACCGGGTTGGTGTAGTTCACGCCCGTGAGCAGGCCTTGATTCAGAATCATGGCCCCGTCCTCAATCTCGATCGCACCGCCGCCCCCGAATTCTGTCGGCCTCCAGCCGGCTAGGCTCTGTCCGTCAAAGATCCTTTGCCAGTCCCCTCCTAACGCCGCGATACCCGCGAATACCCCGAGGATCAATCCCAAAGTCGGTCCGAGGAACGGTCGGATTGGAGCTTTGCGAAAGAGCAGCGAACGCCCCGGAGGCATCGGGGTGCCGTCGGTGAAGTGGGAGGCCTTGGGCTGTGCGTGCATTGAGGAGGTATGACAATATGACAGAGCATCTCCGGTCGAGAAAGTTCCGTTCCCAGAGAACATTTTTCACTGTTTGGTCCAATTCATACAGGAAAACGACCGCTTGACCTCAAATTAACTAGGGCTTAACAACTTTCCTCACTGTCTAATCAGAACCCCCCCTATCCTCTAACCCACAGGCGATTATGACCAAACGTGACTTAGTGGTACGGATCAGCCAGGAGACTGAGCTCATTCAGGAGCAAGTACTCGAAGTGATCCAACGGACGCTTGACCACATCTCTGCCGCAGTCGCGGCCGGTACGACCGTTGAACTTCGTAATTTTGGCGTGTTCGAAGTCAAGATTCGGAAGGCACGGGTTGGCCGAAACCCAAACCAGCCCGATCACGATGTGCCCATTCCGGCCCGTGCGGTCGTGAAGTTCAAACCTGGCAAGGAAATGCGCGAGGCGGTGCTGCGATTGACTCCCAAGGGTTGAGAATGAGTCTTGGGCTCCGATTAGGAGCGATGACTCGCCACTTGCCGACCCGGCGGCATTTCCGCTTCACTGCGGCGGTATGGAGCGTCTTCCTGGTTTCCGCGATTTTTATCCCGAGCCGCTGCCCAGTCCCGAGGACTGGAGTTGTGATGCGCGTCAGCACGTCTTTGATTCCTGGAGATCGGTGGCGCGTCGGTATGGCTTCCGGGAGTACGACGGACCCCCGCTGGAGCCGCTGGACCTGTACACGACGAAATCAGGCGAAGAGATCGTTGGCCAACTGTTTAACTTCGTCGACAAGGGGGACCGTGCCGTGTCGCTCCGCCCGGAGATTACGCCGACGGTCGCCCGGATGGTCGCCGCCGGGGCACGCGCCTACAAGAAACCGATCAAGTGGTTCAGCCTGCCGCAATTGTATCGGTACGAAAAGCAGCAGAGGGGACGGCTGCGGGAACATTTCCAGCTGAACTGCGATATTTTCGGAGAAGCCGATCGCGCCGCGGACGCCGAGATTATCGCCCTGCTCATTGATCAATTGCGCGCACTGGGCCTTGCGTCGACCGATTTCGTGATCCGCCTCAGCAGCCGCCAGGCTTGGCAGCAGTTTTTCGAGAAACACCACGGGGATCCGGCTCGAGCCTTTGAATTCTACCAAATCGTTGACAAGATTGAACGGGAACAACCGGAGGTTACGACGCGAAAACTGGCGGATCTCGGAGTCGCGAAAGACACCGTCGAGGCTTTCATCGCTGCGGGCGAACCGACCGAGGATCTGGCGGCCGTGGTCGAAAACCTCGCCGCGCGCGGACTTCGGGAGTACGTGAAAATCGACTACAACGTCATCCGTGGGCTCGCGTACTACACGGGGGTTGTGTTTGAGGCATTTGACCGCGGAGGAAAGTTCCGGGCGATTGCCGGCGGAGGCCGGTACGACGGGTTGGTCAAGTTGGTGAGCGGCGGGCGTGTGGATATGCCAGCTCTCGGGTTTGGCCTGGGGGATGTCGTGCTGACGGAATTGCTCAAGGACCGGGGCCGACTTCCAAAGTTTGCGGCCGGAGTGGAGGTGATGGTCCTGATCGAGGATGAAGCCTTGCGCGCGGACTCGCTCGCTCTCGTGCAACGACTGAGGGAATCCGGGCGCGTGACGGAATACTCACTCACGGCGGCGAAGAGCGACCGGCAGTTCAAACGGGCGATGGAACTAGGCGCCCGGAGCACGGTCCGACTGGAGCGTGACCCCCTGGGAGTGGTTCATGCGCACTTGAAGACCCTGGCGACCCGTGAGGAGCAGATTGTCGACCCCGCAATGATTGTGACAAAACTGTGAATCATTCGCCTTTCGCTGTGGACGTGCGATGGTGGACGTCATGACTCGGGTACGGAATCTTTTGTTGGACTGGTCTGGAACGTTGGTGGATGACTTGGTGGCCGTATGGGCGGCCAGTAATTACTGCCTCGACCAGGCCGGACTGCCGCCTATGTCCCTGGAGCAGTTTCGCATTGATTTCGAGCTGCCGTTCGAGCGCTTTTACCAGCGGGTCGCGCCGAAGGTGCCGTTGGATCAACTGGAAAAGTGGTTTATGCACCGTTTTGAACAGGTGCAGACCCAGGTGATGGAGCTGCCGCATGCCCGCGATTTTCTGCTCCGTGCGCGTGATCGGAACATGCGGCTCTTCGTCATCAGCGCCATTCATCCCGAACATTTTGCCACGCAATCTGACCGAAACGGGTTCCGTGTGCTGTTTGAGAAATGCTATACCAGCGTCAAGGACAAACGCGCGGCGGTGGTGGACATTCTTCGGGAGAATTCGCTGGATCCCGCAGAAACGCTGCTCGTCGGAGACATGGCGCATGACATCGAGGCCGCACGCGTGGGAGGTATCCGCAGCGCGGCAGTGCTCACCGGGTATCAGTCCCTTCGCCAGTTGAAAAATGCCCGCCCGGATTTCGTCATCCAACATCTGGGAGAGTTGCACCAGCTTCTCGCGCCGACCGTGCCCGTGACCGAGACGGCAGCCCCGAAGCCAACCTCCACTCCGCCGCCTCCGGCGACGAAACCCGAGGCGAGTTTCGCTGCTCTCGGTCGTCCGGTTGCGACCGTTGGGGGCCTCATTTTTGATGACGCCGGACGCGTGCTCCTAATGCGAACCAACAAGTGGTCCAATCGTTGGGGCATTCCCGGCGGCAAGATCGAAGCGGGCGAAACGTGCGAGCAGGCCTTGCGGCGTGAATTGAAAGAGGAGACCGGCCAGGACATCGCGGACATTCGATTTGTCATGGTCCAGGACTGCATTCAACCCCCGGAGTTTCATCGCCCAGCCCATTTCCTACTCCTCAACTACACCTGTCGGGCGGTTGGAAAAAAGCCGGTGATTCTCAACGATGAAGCCCAGGAGTTTCAGTGGGCACGGACCGATGATGCCCGTCGCCTTTCCCTCAATACACCGACCCGGATGCTCCTGGATGCGGTGACGTCGAGGCCCGCGCCGTCCCGCACGGAATAACCACGCACCCCCCGAGGCCGAGTCGGGCGGGGCCTTAACAACACTCCGTTTTTCATGGACACCATTCTCATCCGGGACCTGGAGGTGTTCTATCACGTCGGAGTGCCCGAAGCGGAGCGGGCCCGGGCCCAGCGACTGCTTATCTCCGTGGAAATGATCCAGGATTTCTCAAAGGCGGCCGCGATGGATGATCTCCGCGAGACCGTCGATTACTTTGCCGTGAGCCGCCGTGTGTTGCACTGGGGGGAGGGACGAAGTTGGCAACTCATCGAAACGCTCGCGGTTGAACTTGCCGCTGGAATCGGGCGTGAGTTCGGTGCGGAGCGAGTGACGGTTGAGATTCGAAAGTTTATCATCGCGGAGGCGCTGTATGTCTCGGTTCGGACCACCCGGCCGGTAGTGTCGACCCCTTGAACGGCGGGTGCTCGGACTCGATGCAGTGCGGGATTCGTCGCTCCGGCATTGCGCTGGGGGGCGCGGTCCGATTAATTACCCGCACATGCCTACCGTTGGTGAACAGCTTCGCGCCGCCCGTGAACACCTCAATCTCACGATTCATCAGGTGGCGGATGGCACTAAAATCAAGACCGACCACATCCGGGCGCTCGAGGACAGCCAGTGGAAGGTGTTTAGTGCGCCGGTCTACATCCGCGGCTTTGTGCGCAGTTACGCCGGGAACCTCAAACTCGATGTGCCGAAGGTCATGCAGGAATTGGAGGCGGAGTTGGCCCGCACCCGCGACTACGCCGAGCCACCCCGGTTGAGCGGAAGTCACCGCGGACCGCTGGACTTCATCATGCTGCAGATTTCCCGGGTGAAATGGCAGTTCGTGTTTCCATTGATACTCACGCTCGCCGTGGGGGGGGCGATCTACTTCGGGATTCGTGCCATGAAATCCTCACAGCCCAAGGGAGATCCGTATTCCAAGCTCGGCAATGGTCTCTACCGAGCGTCGGCCCGTGACGCCCAGATCACCTTGCCGCTGCCAACCAATTCTCCGGCTCCGCGGCGGTGAATGAACTCAGGGTTCATAATGGCAGATTGACTTGTACCGCCCGTGCTTTAGAAGGGGCTCCTAGCCATCCATCCTTCCATGATTTGCCCTTTTCATTTGCGCAGTCGTGCGGGTGCGCCCAGATCGGGGTTCACCCTCATTGAACTTCTGGTCGTGATTGCCATCATCGCAATATTGGCCGGGATGCTCCTTCCGGCCCTGTCGAAGGCCAAGACCAAGGCGCAGGGTATCTTGTGCATGAGCAATCATCGCCAACTGACGCTCGCCTGGATCCTTTACGCAGAAGATAACCGACAGGCCTTTGCCGATTCCCGCAAATGGCTGACGGGCAGCGTCGATTATTCCGGGTCCAGCTATAACTGGGATCCTGCGGTGGACATCATGAAGAGCCCCCTGTGGCCTTACTGCAAGAGTGCGGGCGTTTTCAAGTGCCCGGGTGACCGATCCACTGTCCGCGCTTCGGTTGCTGGCAGAGTTACCACCCTGCCGCGAATTCGCAGCATGGCGATGAATAACTGGCTCGGTGGCGGGACCTGGGGTGCCTCGGGCGACAAGTACCGGCTTTACTTGAAGACCAGTGACATTTTAGTGCCCACTTTGTGCTACGTTCTGCTGGATGAACGCGAGGACAGCGTCAACGACGGCTACTTCAACGTGAGCATGGAAGGTTACCCCGACAAGCCCACGCTCTGGGAAATTCTCGACTACCCGGCGAGCTATCACAATCGTGCCGGCGGTTTTTCCTTTGTTGATGGACATTCCGAACTCCGGAAGTGGGTCGATCCGAGGACCACGCCCCCGATACGACGCGGCGGCACCATTCCATTGGGTGTCCGGTCCGACAACAATCGCGATGTATTCTGGATGTCCGAGCGCGCGACCATCCTCAAGTAGCGGCTGTTGCCACTGGCAATCGACGGTTTGAGTTCCCCACTTCGCCGACCTTTGTGACCTTTGGGCGCGGCTCGGACGCGATTCGGGAATTCTCTCACACGGAGGGCACAAAGGTCAGACCTCAGTAAAACCGGCAAAATTGGTTGAGAAGATGTGGAAGTTCAATTCCCTGAAAAGGAGCGAAAAGCGGGGTCGGGTCGAGGACCGATTGGAGGAGTTTTTGGCGGGCTCATCCGCTGAAGTTTAGCCCACCCTGGAGTGCCGCGGAGCGGGGCGCGGTTTGGGTCCGATTGAGCCTGAACTTCCGACTCGGGCGGCGTTACCCTCGGGGGCATGTTTACCGAGCCCGAGGCGCCGTCCGCGGCCAGAGACGAGCTGCCCGTCACCTCCCA
>CAMAUY010000180.1 GCA_945861565.1 Akkermansia muciniphila | reverse complement strand
GCAACGGCGAGTCGACATCGAGAACCTCGGTGGGCGATTCTACCATTGCGAAACGCGGCAGCCCAATGCTAACGATTCCACCGGCCTACTGCGACGCAGCTGGCGGTATTTTAAAAACTAGTTTAAGTTGCCGTACGGACACCGTTGTCGACGGAGAAGCCGCCGCGAGTTCAGTGGCCGTGATCCTGCCGTCGCCCGAAGTCGGGTCATTGAGGGACTGAACCACGACGGAATCGAGATAAACATAACCTCCAGCGATCGAAGTTGATCCAGCGGTTCCCAACTGAGCCGTAGCAGAAAGTCCGGTGGAATCCACGGCGAGGCCTTGCCGAGCAGAATACTGCGCGACTTCGACCGTATTCGGTGCAGCGGGTGCGAGGTCGATGACGAGTTGTGTACGAAAATTGATATAATCCAGGATTCCAACCAACGGGGCCGATGTTAGAGTAATCCCGAGCGACGCCGCTTCGGCCCCGAGCGCAAGCGTTGCACTCGAAGCGAGTGTTTTTGAGAAATCGACGGTGATGAAATAGGTCGTATCCAGATTTATCGCGCTCAGCCCGACCGGGAGGAGTCCCTCCTGATCCATCACATCCAATACGGCGTCGATCAAACTTCCAGCGGGCAATGCCCGGATCGAGTTGGCGGCAGTTTGCAGCGTGAATTCGAGAACGTTGGCCAGATCAAGACTTGCATTGCCGAGCGTGCGTTCGATAAAGGCCACGTGGGTGACCAAGCCGCTAACCGCAGCACCCAGTCCACTTATGGCTACGTTTTTCAGGGCCACGAGGCTGTCTGCAATGGCGTTGAGTTGAGTCGAAGTCAGCAGGACACCAGGAGGGACAGACTGCAAATGGGCCGAATTGTGGGCGACAGGGCTGATTCCGTGTGGGACAACATTTCGAAGCCGGGGTGTGCAATCGTAGTCCCTCATCACGGTGAAACCGTCCACGTAATAGCCGTGGGTGACTTGGGCTGCGCCCGCAGAAGTATAGGCTTGGCCCGTGACAATGTAATCGTTGCTGTCACGGTGAAGCGCCGAGAGCGCTGCATGGATGCCCGACGGATCTGTCAGCATGCCCGTATGACTGAGTCCTCCTCCGGCTTCCTCATCGCTCAGCGGCACGAGATGAAGGCGGAGATTGAGGTCCTTGTTCGCATTGTTGGCATCGGCAGTTTCAAGGTTCCGATAAAGACCTGCCGCGGAGATCGCCGGGACCGAGCCATCCCCTTTTCCCGCCAATTTCGTGCCCAAATCGTTCAAATCATTCGTGTACCAAACGGTCCCCGCACCAGGAAACTGCCCTATCCAGTTGCAGAATGGGGTTATGAAGGAGTCGTCGCCAAAATACCCGTTGGGCCCCTGCCGCTGGGTCAGAACGGTCGAAGTCGGGAGAAACGTTGTGTAGATGACCGTCAAATCGCCGTCGAGGCTGTCAACAAACCCAGTCGGTCGATGAAACAACGTCGGATCATTGGAATAGGGAAACGACCACATGGAATCCAACTGCCCAACCTGATAAAGCACATCCAGTCCATCATTCAGATCGAGCACGAGCAAATTGGCTTCCGTGGACAGGTTAAACTCGACGAGATTGCCCGCGGAATCTTTAAACTCCGCCTCCCTTTCCGGAGTTCCCTGGGTAAAGGTGTAGGTCGACGTCAGCGCAGTTAAGGTGGGAACATACCGGGCAATGAATTGTTTTGGCGACAGTTCGCCCAGCCGGGTGGCCCCTTTGATGTCATCGGACCCCGGTCCTTCGATCCTGTTACCGAGAAGGTGATGCACGTACGCCGCCGCCATCACTTTACCCAGAACAATGTACGCGTTGTCGCTTCCCCAGTCGTCGGCGCGCAAATGGTACGGACCCGCCGCGCCCCTCATGGGCGTACCCATCGTCACAAGATCATTGACGAGCGGGAGGGCAAGAACGGCTGTGATCGGGCGGCCATCGGGGGTGAATCTGCCAGGGGAAACCCCCAGAGGTAGGCCCGCCGAGGACTTCGTCCCATTGGGAACCAGCAGCCCGTTACCCAGTTTGCCAATGTAAAGGTTGCCCGGGTCTTCGCCGGCGGCTTCGGAAACGGACGCTTCGTTGTCGTCAAAATACGCGTCGCTCTGAATGTACGCACGAATCACGATCCCGCCCGTGCTGTGAGCGATGACATCCACCGTAGCGGGGAGGACACCCGCATGGTCGGCTGCCCACTGGAGAGCCGCCTTGGAAATCCAGTACCCTACGTAATCAACCCCATATCCGTACTCGCCGTCCGTAATCTGATCCGCCGTCACTCGGCTGCCGTCGGGGTTATGAATTCTACCATCGAAGACTCCATCCGACGGTCCCGACGTCATGCGCCAATCGTAGTTTGCTAGAAAAAGAGTTTTGCCGGTCTCGTAACCCGATTGCACCAGTGAATCGCGCAAATCGGAATAGCCATTCGCCAGGGGATCCAGTTCGAGCTTCTCGGGATCGTATCCTCGGTGGTCTAGCCAATCAGGGAAATCAGCAACACTCGGAAATGAACCCCCAATTCCGTGCAGCAAAAGAAGCGGACGATCCGGCGGTATGGTCGGAAACAATCCTTCTGCGATATCTTGGCTATCAACCTGTTCCGACTGGGGTGGACCATTTGAAGCCCGGAGTGTTTCCGTCAAAATTTGAGCGGCGCTCTCTTCCAGTTCGACAACCCGGGGAGTGAATAGGCCTGAATTTGAGCCGCTGGGTACTCCTATCGCTGCCGGGTCCGATTCGGCTTGCGCTTGTGCAGTCAACATTCGAGCCGCTGGGACGGCAGCCGTGGTGGAGTTACCCGGGTCCGCCGATGGTTGAACCCCGGAACTTGATCCGGAACCATCGACCGCAACGCCGTCGAGCGCGCCGATGGAAGTCCCGTTTCCAATTGCCGACGTCAGAATGCCACCAGAATTTTCGTCCGGCGAGAGATCGCTCAAATCAGCGGTCTCGATTAGGATTAGAGAAGCACGCGGGGATGACGGATCAATGGTCAGGGACGATGACACGGCCGCGGGTACTTGAATGAATGAATCCGCCGAGCCCATTGCTGAAGGAGCCGGCAGGATCCCTTCACCCGAAAGGAGCACCCGGGGTTCTAAAGACTCCAACACAAATTGGCAGGTCCGAGTCATCTCGAGAATTCAGTAGGTCGCCCGCCCCCCCGAAATGTCGAAAACCGCGCCCGTAGTGAAGGAACAATCCTCCGACGCAAGCCAGGCGACCATTGCGGCGATCTCGCTGACTTCAACAAATCGTTGCATGGGAATCTTGGCGAGCATGTACTGAATGTGCTCCGCGGTCATTTGGTGAACAATCTCTGTCTTCGCCACAGCGGGTGTCACGCAATTGACCGCAACCCCGCTGGTTGCAAGTTCCTTCGCCAACGACTTCGTCAATCCAATCAACCCAGCCTTCGAGGCGCTGTAGTGCGATGCGTTGGGATTGCCCTCTTTCCCTGCGATCGAAGCGATATTGACGATTCGGCCGTAGTGCCGCTCAACCATGTGGGGTACCAGGGCTCGGCACGTAAGATAGGGTGCCACCAGATTAACCTCGATGACCCGCCGCCACATCACCGGATCCAGCTCCCACGTTTTTCCATTTCCACCCGTGATTCCCGCGTTGTTCACCAGAATATCGACGCGCCCTTGGAATGCGATGCTCGCGCGCGCCGCCACTCCCACGGAATTTTCATCCGTCAGTTCCACGGTCTGAATCGCCACCCGGTCTGCCGTCGACCCCAACTCCGCACGCGCCTGCTGCAATCGGACGGCATCAATGTCCCAAAGAATGACGGACGCTCCGGAGTTCAGGAAACGCGCGGCCATCGCAAATCCGATTCCGCGAGCACCTCCCGTGATGACGGCGACGCGGTCCTTCAGGTCAATGGAATTCATGAATGATTACCCTGCGACCCTGTCATCAGGGAATTCCCAGAGCAATGTCAGAATCGCGGTCTGGCTGGCACGGGGTGCAAAACAAGAATCTTCACTCGTGCTAGCATCGCGCACATAAGGCCTGCGAGTTGTCTCGAGTTGAGACCATGAACCTGGGAGCGCCGGCAAGCGCAGCGCGACGCCGCTTTGGGTGAGTATCCACCCCGGGGCATCCGATCGGAATCGTTCATCCCGACAGACAGACACGTGGATTGTTTTCGCATCATCAACCATTTGCGCTTTGCAGCGACGCCAGCACCTCCGGATCCCGCACGTCGACCCAGCGGCCCTCAATTTTCAATCCAGCGACCGTAAGGCGGGCAGCCACCATCGCCGCGATGGCGTCCGTTAATTCGTATTCACCTCGGGGTGATTTCTGCAACCGGGCTGTGAATTCGAAGAGAATCGGCGAGAAAAGATAAATGCCGGCATTATACCAG
Source organism: Akkermansia muciniphila (assembly GCA_945861565.1). Classification (GTDB taxonomy): domain Bacteria; phylum Verrucomicrobiota; class Verrucomicrobiia; order Limisphaerales; family UBA9464; genus SIBK01. Next base: position 4,638 of record CAMAUY010000180.1, on the reverse strand, counting down.
ATCGGCTGGCCTGGAAGTATCCATCCAGAATTCCGAAGCTCGTCCAACTGAGACAGGGATGGCTTCTCCACCAGCCGGCGAAGATTGAAATCGGCATCGAAGAAAAGCAGCCCGCCAAGTGCCACATCCTGGCCTTCGGCAACGGTTAACAACCCGGAGAAACGATTCGAACCCGGGGTCGACTCCGGGAGCCGCCGCAGGTCGGGACTGACGCATCCGCCCCGCCACCGATCGATCATCCGCTGGTAGGTGTCAGGCTTCACGAGGATATCGCCGTAAGTCAGAAGGAATTCATCATCCCCCACAAAGTCCCGGGCAAGTTCCGGGGCCTTCCCGGTGCCGTCCTGCACCTCCTGATGCACATATTGAATGCGCGCTCCCCAGCGCGATCCGTTTCCCAATTGTTGCTCGATGACCTCCGCCCGCCATCCCGTGACAATGCAAAAGTCGCGAATGCCCGCATGGAGAATTCCCTCGAGAATATGTTCCAAGATGGGTTTCCCCTGCACCAAAAGCATCGGCTTGGGCACCTCCTGAGTGAGGTCCTTCATGCGGGTGCCTTTTCCAGCGGCGAGAATGACAGCCTTCATTTCGAACGAAGGGTTGTCTGCGGATTCGGCGACTGCAAGTGGAAGGACGGACAGGGACCCGAATCGTCAGGACGGGCTTGATCGGGTACCCTCTTCGGGCGGGCGGCCGAATTCGCGAGGCCGCCCGCCCATTTTTGTGCCAGACGCCTGCACCTTTTCATTCACAGGAATGGATCCAGGCCCTAAAACCATCGGTCGTGTCCGCTGTCGCTGCATCCCAGGATCTTCATACCCCGTTACGGGAGGTGTTTGGTTTCGACGCCTTTCGGCCGCTGCAGGAGGAAATCATCCGCGATTCACTGAATGGCCGGGATGTGTTCGCCTTGCTTCCCACCGGCGGCGGCAAGTCACTGTGCTACCAGCTGCCGGCATTGGTTCGGCCGGGTCTTACGGTGGTGGTGTCCCCGTTGATCGCTCTGATGAAGGACCAGGTGGACCAACTGCAGGCGAGCGGCGTCGCCGCCACGTGTCTGAATTCGGCTGTCGTCGCCAGCGAATCGCGGAGCCGCCTGCGCGGCTTGCATCAGGGCCGATACAAGCTGCTCTATGTCGCGCCCGAACGCCTCATGCTTTCCGGCATGCTCGACGATCTGCGCCAATGGCAGGTGGAACGGGTCGCAGTCGATGAAGCCCATTGCATCAGCGAATGGGGACACGATTTCCGGCCGGAATACCGGCAGATTCGCGAACTCCGTCAGCATTTCCCGGGAGTGCCGTTTCTCGCATTGACGGCAACCGCGACGGAACGGGTGCGCCAGGATATCGTGCAACAGTTGCACCTGCGCGACCCCGGCATCTACGTGGCAAGTTTCAATCGGCCCAACCTGACTTACCGAGTGTTGCCCAAGGCTTCGGGAGCGGAACAGGTGGTGGCGTTCGTGCGGAGCCGATCCAAGGAAAGTGGCATCGTGTACTGCTCGAGCCGCGCCGGGACGGAATCCACGGCGCAGAAACTGCGCGCGGAAGGCATCAAAGCCGCTGCGTACCACGCCGGGCTGGCTGCCACCGAACGATCACAAAATCAGGAGGCGTTCCTGCGGGATGAAGTTCGGGTGATGTGCGCCACGATCGCCTTCGGCATGGGCATCAATAAACCGAACGTCCGCTTCGTGATTCACCAGGATCTGCCGAAAAATATTGAAGGGTATTATCAGGAAACGGGTCGAGCAGGGCGCGACGGCCTGCCGGGGGAATGTCTCCTGCTTTTTAGCCCGGGTGATGCCGTCAAACAGCAGCGATTCATCGAAGAAAAGCCTGACGCCACCGAACAGCGAGTCGCCCGCGAACAACTCCAGCAGATGGTCCATTATGCCGAGATCGGTGAGTGTCGGCGCGCGGCCCTCCTCGACTACTTTGGTGAGGAGTTTCCCGGCACGGAATGTGGCGGATGCGACAATTGCCTCGCCCCGCGGCAAACGTGGGATGGGACGGTGGCGGCTCAGAAACTATTGTCGTGCGTGTTCCGCATCCGGCAGAAAAGCGGCTTTCACGTCGGATTGAATCATGTCGTTGCTGTTCTAACCGGTGCCGACACCGAAAAAGTCCGCCAATGGGGCCACCAGGATTTGTCGACCTACGGGATCGGGCGGGACATCGCGCGCAACGAGTGGGGCGCCGTCGGCCGGGAATTGGTTCGACTCGGGTTTCTGCGCCAGACCACTGAAAAGTTCAGTGTGCTGGAACTTACCGCCGAGGGGATAGCGGCGCTGAAGGACCGTCGTCGGGTTACCCTCACCAAGCCCCGCGAAATTCTGCAACCCAACGTCACTCGGGTTGGCAACATCGCCTGCGACGAATTGCTCTTCGATAAACTGCGACTCCTGAGAAAACGTGTCGCCGATGAACAAGGCGTGCCCCCTTATGTCGTTTTTTCCGATGTTTCCCTGCGCCAAATGGCTCGGCAATACCCGACCGCCAGCGCGGAGTTTCGACGCATCTCCGGTGTGGGCGAAACCAAGCTTCAGACCTACGGCGGGGCATTTCTCGAGGAGATTGCGGCCCACCTGCAGGCGAATCCACGCCAGGTGTTTGCCGAGGACTCCTTCAGCGCCCCGATCCAACCATCGCGCCGCGGCTCGGGATCCACGCATAGCCTCAACGAAAGTGTCCGTGAAACGCTCGGGCGATTTCGACGCGGAGAAACTCCCGAACGCATTGCCCACGAACGGGGGTTCGTCCTGGGCACAATCCTGGGTCACCTGTCCACCGCCCTGGAAGCGGGTGAAGCAGTCGATCTATCGAAGATCTTTACCGTCGATGACGACGCGGCGATCGCCGTTGCATTCGCACAAAACGGATTTGGCAACCTTTACGGGGCTGCTGAGGCACTGGGAGGCCGGTTCGAGCAGGGGCATCTCCGGCTCTGGCGCTCCGCCCATCCCGCATCGCGTGGCCGGTGAGTGAGCCGCTCACCTCCCTTTAGAGATGAATTCTGCGTGCTCGATTTAGCTATTAGTCGGTGACAGGCTGGATTTGGCCGTTGGCGCTTCCGCGGAACCGGGAGGTGGAGAGGCCACCGAACCGCGCATCTGCTGCCTTTGTTCCGGCGAGAAGTTCGGGAGCGGCAGGCGGCCCTCGTCCCGCCACTGGCGCACCTGGGCTTCGGCCGCTTGGGTTCGGTTTGGATCCAATCCGCCGTCGCGGCCGAAATAAAGAGTCTGCGACGGAAACGCGAAACCAGTCCCGCTCTGCTCCACGAGGTCCATGATCCGCAGCAAGACGTCCTCCCGGATACTGAGGAATTCCGCCCCGCCCCGGGTTAGCACGAACGCTGACACCTCAATGTCCAGCGAGGATGCCCCGAAGCCGACGAACTGCGCACGCGCCGAGTCAGCGTGAATGCTCGGATGGCCCCGGAGCATCTCCCGGAACTTGACGAGCAAGTAGCGGAGTTGCTCCGGACTGGTCTCGTAGCGAACGCCGACGACAGTTTTGATCAGCATTCGGTCGCGCTGGGCGAAGTTCACGACCGACATCTTCGAAAGTGCCGCGTTGGGAATGGTGGTCAGCGTGCGGTCCGCGCCCCGAATCCGCGTCGAGCGGATGCCGATGGACTCGACCGTTCCCTCATCACTCCCGCACCGGCAGGAATCGCCCACCCGAATGGGCTTGTCCGCGAACAGAGTGAAGCCGCCGATCAGATTCTCGACGGTCGGCTGCGCGGCCAGGGCGATGGCCAATCCGCCGACGCCCAGACCGGCGATGATTCCATAGACCGGCAGTCCCAGCCTGTCGGCACCCACGGCCAGCAACGCCGCCCCGGCCACCATGCCCAGCAAGCGGGTGCAGATGCGGATGAGATGGGCGTCAATGCTCTCCGTCGGAATGTTGGGCGATGCAATGACCGCCTCGGCGACCACCGGGGCGAAGCGCCAGCAAATCCATGCACCGGCCAGGAAGATGACCGCTGTCGCCAAAAGTTCAAAGACACTGGCGACACCACCACGCAAGTTGAGATGAAGGAGCGCCAGGTAGGCCACCGCTGGCGTTGCGAGAAGAATGAACGCCGGCAAGGCCATCTGCGCCAGCGCTCGCCGGAACGGGCGTTCGGAACTGCCCCGGTGGGACAGGCGGTACGCCCTCCCCAGAAGAAACGCGAACGAAGCCAGAATCAGGGCCAACGCGATCCACTTCCAAACAGCCTGGCCGGCGAGCGGACTCTGGAGCCACGCCGGCATCGCTTCCACCCAGGTGTACGGCACCAGCCAGCCCCCGCCGCGGATCACAATTTCAAGCATGTTCTCAAGGGGGATTGGGCGCGTATAAGCCAGGCTGCGGACTCGCTCGTAGAAGGTGTCCGCCTTGGCCACAGTTTCCGCACTGAACAGAAACTCACCGCTGTGTGGCCCGCTCGGCGCGCGCACCAGGACGATTTCTGTATTCGGAATCACCCAGCGCGCGACTGGGATTGCTTCGAAAAAGTGGAGAGAGAAAGAGGAGCTTTTTAGTTAGTTGTTTTTGAATTCGAAGTCAACGGGCGATTTGAAGTTTAGGGAACTATGTAGACGGTGAGGGTTATAGAAGCATTCGATATAGTCGAAGATTTGGG
>CAMAUY010000179.1 GCA_945861565.1 Akkermansia muciniphila | reverse complement strand
ATCCAAAAGCGTTTGTTGCTCGTGCTCGGGTAGCGTAAAAGGCTCGGCCATGCCGGCAGTTAAATAAAGTCAGCGAGTTTTGTCCAGTTTTACATCGTCTTTTGTTTCACCTGCCTCCTTAAAGTCAAAATCTTGAAACTGCCCTGGGTGCGGCCAGCTCGCTCTATTTCAAACTGGCCGAGCGTCTGAACTGCGTGCAAAATCAGGTCACGCTCAATGACCGCGTGCTCATCCAGAACAAAGTCGCGTCGTTCATCATCACCGGCGGCCAGGACAACGTGCAAGGCGTCGCCGGTCAGATGCTGGCGTTCTTCAGCGAACTGGGGTTCACCTTTCCGCAGTTCCCGTTCGTGGCGCACAGCCGCGGCTGGTCTGCCGAAGACATGGAGAACAATGTTCGATTCGTGCAAACCGACGCGCACCTCCGCGAAGGCACACGCGAACTCGTCGCCCGCGCGGTTGAGACGGCGCGCGCCCTCCTCGCCAGCGGCACGGTGGCGAAGAAACTCGCGAGCGGTGGGCGGAAGGCCAGTTCAAAGACGGGGTGATGGCCGGGTCCAAATGACCGGATGAACGTTCGCTTTGAAGCTGGTTCAAGCCCTTCGCTCTTGGATGCCCACCAGAATATCCACCACGACCTCCGCCTTTGGCTTCGCGCCTTACGGGCCGCCGTGATGGAGGCGGACGCTCACCGCGCCGGCTTCCACGTCGCGACCGCCGATGACCAGCCGGCGGGCGGAGCAATGCTCCGCGCTTCACTTTTGCGGCGTCGCACTGAAATCCGCATCCACGACATCATTGCCGGGAGCACCCTTCGACCAGCGTTTACGTGCAGGGCTAGGCCGAAAGCTCACCGGCGTCCCAAAATGAATTTCCAAGCTGAATCGCTTGTGAAAGCATTGCCTTGATCCGCCTGACACAACTAACACCACCACCATGAGTAATAACCCCACCCAACTCATCGAAACCCCGCCAACCTTCCCGGCGGCGCCACTTATGAACACCTCGCCTACGCGGCCGCTTACGACGCCGTCCTGAACTGCGACTACGCGTTCGTCGCCTACAAGGAGACCGACAGCAACGGCGACCGGCGCGCAGGGCAAGCCGTGGTTTCAATGGGGCTACAGTTTTGATCCCAGCGCCAGCGACGCGCGCATCATCCAATTCCGCGTTCATGTGAAGGACGGCCAGCCGTCCGAGATCGAGATGTTCGTCCAGTTGCGAAAGTTCGACGGCACGGCGGACGCACCGACGTCGGTGAAGTTTCCATGGCCGGCGTGTTCGCCGCGCGTCCCGCCTACGACGATGGGACGGTTCACGATTGGGCGACGTATCTTTTGAATCACAATCAACTTCAGCCCCGCGCGATTGGTTGTGACATGATCGCCGGAGTTCGTGCCGTCGTCGGTGAAGCGGTGCAGCCGTCGGACCTCGGCCCGATGGTCGTGCGTTTCGCATTTCTCGAAGACGGCAACCGCTTGGTCAACCTCATGCTCACCGCGCCGGAACTGCTCGCCGACTCCGTGCGCGACGCGTGGTTTGCCATGCTGAAATCCTTCACCCTCGAAACTCCCAAAGGCTCTCGCTTAACTCCAAACCCATGAGCATGACCCTAGACAACCTCCGCGTGGACCATCGGGTCACAGTGCTTCAAGAGTTCACCGACGCCAACGGCGTCACGCTACGCGCAGGCGAGAGCGGTGTGGTGCGTGGGCTGTCCATGAATCCACACTGCACGGAAATCTACATTCAGATAGAACGCGCGGCGGGGAAAGTGGATTTGATGTTTCCGCTGCGCGCAACCTCCGGCCCGCGCAACGGCCACATGCGGGAATATTTTGAAATCGGCGAGGACGTCACCACACCGTGCGTCATTCCCGCGTTTCACGATCAGTCGAAACGCCAGATGATCGTGCCGCCGCCGGAAAAGAAACTCGGGCCAATGAACACTGCGGCCTGGAGGCGCGCGGCCCAAAGCACGGATGGCCCAGACCAGCTCGAAGACATCGAGAAAGAAATGCGCCGCGCGATCGATCATATCGGCGTGGCCGGTTCCATCGCCGAGCTGTATGCGGAGCGAATGCGCGCGTTTCAACGCGCGGGCAATGAGCCCCGCGCCATCGCCGCCTTCAAGCTGGCCGTTGATTGGATGGGAACCTACGCCAGCTGGGCGACCAGCGGCGGCGAAGGCGCGGCGCTCTCGTACGAACGCGACCAGTTCCGTGCGGCACTCGCCCGTGAATTCGGCTATGATCCGACCGATGATGGTCGCCCGCCGGAAACCTATTGCCAACTGCCATGAAATCCATCCTCCTCGTCGCCGAACTGACGAGGGCCACGCCGTCGAGCGGTGAACTGGATGACGCGTTGGCCCTTGTGGATTTCCAGCCCACGCTCGCCGCCTTTGAGAAGATATTCACCGCCCCGGAAGAGGAGGACCGTTAAGCCAAGCCGCCGTAATGAACCGCCCACTCACCTATCTCCTCGGACCGGAATCCGCCATGGCTCTGTTCACGGCGCTGGTCTTCCTTTTCTGCGCGCGCCACTACTCCTACAGCAGCCGCGATGTGGACATCCTGAACCGCCTCATGTGGCTTCTACCCGTCATCGCCGTGCCATTGGCTTACGCCACGATTTTTGTGCCGGGTGCTAAGTCTTGGTGGTGGCTGGGTCGGGTCAATGTCGCCTATTTCGTCGCGTTGCTCGTCTGCTCGAACAAAGTGGTGGATGGGTTTAAGGCTCCAGGTTCGGGACCTAGTGTGGGGGCCTACGGAATCTTCGCTGTTCTCTGCTTTGGGCTGATTTTTGCCGTGCTGGCCAATGCGGTCGCGGGTGCGCTCATCCTGGCCGAACACAAACCCGCCTTCGCCGAATGGTTTCGCGCGCGCCGGTTCATCGGCTGCCTGCTCACGGCTCTCGCGGCAATACCCATCGGCGCGGCGATGGCAGCCGTCGGCGGACTCATCGTCGGTATCCATGTGTTCTTCATCACCCTGTTCAAACGCTAAAGCGCGATTGCGCAATTGCCATGCTTCAACTGCTTCGCACCAATCCCGGTCTCGCCATCAGCTTCGTGCTGCTCGGCGGCGGCGCGCTGGTCAGCGCACTCGTCGGTTTCATCATGGCGCGCTCCGGGGCATCGCTGCGACCCATCTATTGGTTCGCCGGTTTCTTCGCGCTCGTCGTCGTGCCGCAACTGGTCGGACATTTTTACGTCGCACTGCGAACCACCAAGGCCGAAGCACCACGCACCGCCGCACTGGAACAACTCGGCAGCAGTGGAGATGCGGACTCGCTCAAGGCAGCCGCAAAAATCCTCTTCGGCCCGGATGCCAACGCCCCGCTCACCACCGACGCGCGCCAGATGTTTGGCGATGCGTTCGCCAATGCGGGGTTTGCGCGGTTCGCCGTGCTGCCGAATGGCGACACGGTTCTCCTCGCGCGTTTCAAAGGTTCGCTCGCCGCCGAGAAAGCCTGGATCGAATACCTTCGCACGACCGGCTTGAATCAGCTCAAGGGCACGGGTGATTCGCAGCGCGGCTACGTCGTGACCCGCCCCGTAGGCGACCGGGCCTACGTCTTGCACTTCGGCAACATGGTCGGTGTGTGGACCGGCAAAGACGATGCCGCCATTCGCGAACGCATGGTGGCCGGCGGTTTTGAAATCCCGCGGCGCGCACCCCTGAATGCCTCAACTCCAGCCGTCACCGCGAACGCACCTGCCACCAAGAGCGCGCCGAAAAACCCTCTATCCCCCGGACTCATCGGTGTGGGCATCGCGCTCTACGCGTTCGTCGTGGCGCTTTACTTCTTCAAAGGCGCGGCCTGGGCCGGGATGAGTCCGGCCAAGCCCGACGTTGCTCGCTTCGCCGCGACCGAACTTGCCGCACGCCTCGAAGCGGTCAACACCCTCGACGTTCCGTTCCACATCGAGCGCGGCGCGTCGCCGAACGAATTTTTTGCGACGTGGCGTTACGCCGACGCGAAGTGGGTTGACCTCGCCCGCGCGCGCGGGATGAAGCGCACCTTCCGCATCCGGCTCATGCTCGACGAAAAGCACGGCACGGTGCGTGCGACGGATTACGTCGCCAGCTTCGACTGGTCGGCGGGTCGCGGTGGCGCGGAGGTCGAATGGAAGACGGGGCTGGGCATCGTATTTTTTCAATACGAACATCAGCGCGTCTTCGGCCTGCAGCTCGACGAGCAAGGCCGGTTCAAGCCCGAGTTAAGCTACGCCTACACATTCAATGTGAACGAAATGAAATCGCCGCTCATCACGGCGGTGAACCGCGCCGGCTGGAACTGGCGACCCACCGTCTGGCAAGGCCCGACTTGGCTCCGTTGGTTGACAGAGTAATACTTAAACAACGCTCTTTATGAGCTGGCTCACCTCCCTTTTCGTCGCCGCTCTCTCCGGCGTGCTTGGTCTCGTCGTCGCAGGCCTCGTGACGGCCACCCTAAGCCAATGGCTCGAAGTCTCCAGTCGCGAGGGTGCGGCTGGCTACCTGATGATTTTCGTGGCGCTGATCGGCGGGGCGGTCGGATTTGCGCTGGGACTGGGGTCGAGCCGCATAGCCCCGGGGATGCCGGAACCAGGATTTCTCAAAGCGCTGGGAATCTCCGGTGGCGCGGTGCTCGACCTGCCCACGCGCTTCAATTTCTGGAAGCAGGCGTGGTGGACGATCCATCAGCGGCTCGGCGTGGACGGACGCCCGCCGGTGCAGGCAATCTACGACCTCGCGACCGTGCGCGCGCGAGGCAGGGCGATGGAGGAGATTGAAGTCAACGCTCGCGTCTTCATTGAGGCGTTGACCAAAAAAACCGAGGAGAAAAAGCCATGAGCCTTCCCGCCGAATTTGCTGGGGAGTTCGCAACGTTCCCCGCCGAGCTGCGGAAACTGGTTGAGGCGGAACTGAAGGCGGGCAACTCCATCCTCGCCATCGAGCACGGCTTTCCAGCTGCACCGTGCGGCGCGTCCATCAAACTGGCCCAGGCGGTGAATGACAAACGCCGGAAGTCGGTCGGCGGCGTGGTATTCTACGCCCGCAACAACTCCGACTACGCGGGAGAGTTCAGCACCGAGCAGCGGCATTTCTTCGTGCTCGAACCGCCGTTGCCACCCGAGCCGTATCCGGACATGGATGCCATCCGCAAAGCCGCCGAAGGCAAGCCGGACGCGCTGACCCAGTTCGCCCAAACGCGGACAACCGGTTTCGCACCGGCGCTTATCGCGCAGCTTTCCGATGAACCCGCCAGCGTGCCGAAGCGCGCGTTGACTTCCACGGAAACCGCCACCAGCGCAAAGCGCCTCTTGCATTTCCAAGACCCCCGTCCGCCACCTGAAATCCAGTTCGCGCTGGAGCGGGATCTCATGACGCTGTTTACCGTCGCCATGATCAACGAACGCCTGACCATGACGGCCAAATCCAATCTGGTCGGCGCGCTGTATGAGATCGAGCTGCGCTTCGAAGCGGCGATGCTGCTCAAGAATTGTTATTCGCTGCGTGTCGAGACGTCCTGGGCCAAATCGCCTGCAACACATCACGATTATTACCGCAAGACGGCGGACAGTTGGTTCAGTTACCGGACGCGCGATTTCATGCCTGCCAATCCGCCGAAGGCAGCTACGGGTTTGTCCGCCCGTTATCAAAAACTTTGCGCCGCGTCGTTGAACGCCGAAGCGCATCTCGACACCGTTCCCGCGTTGCAACAAACCATCGTCGCGGCGATGAAACGGGGTGCTCGCTTCACCACGTCGCACAAGGAAGGCGACACGAACATTACCTGGAACGGCGAACGCTTCGCGCGCACCGATTGCGGTGACTACCCCGACCACAAGGTGTTTTCCAGCGAGGCCGAATTTCTGCCAGCGCTGCGACAATTTTACGATTGGGAAACGTCGAGGAACATTTATCCGAAGAAGGTTTCTGAGTTTGAGGCATGGAAACTCATCCTGCGGCTGCTGCGAAAGTGATAATTCTAAAACACCAACATGAGCGGATTGCCGTCCGCTGCCACCGCGAGGTTTTGGACTGCGCCGGCAGAGCGCAGCGGCGACGGCGCTTTCGGACGGATGAAAGGTTTGCGACGAAGAGTTACGCTCGGTGCGTGCGAAAGCGGTGTCGCGCTGCGCTTGCCACCGCAATCCAAGACGCGTCGCGATTGAAGATGATTCACGACGAAGGCGAATGTTTCCATATTCTTCCGCGCCGCTTTACAACCCGGTTCATTCACCATCTATAGACATCCCATTCCCCTCGGCATTATCGCCATCGTCCTGGTGCTTTGGGTCGTGGCGCTCACCGCGTGGCATTTCGCTTCCATCAAATCCACCGGCATTCCGCTCGGGCCGGCGGTGCGGCTGCCGGGGCACATCGGGCAAATCATCCACACCACGGAGCGTTATCTCCCGACGCTGCATCGCAATCCCGACAAGGATCGCTACCGCCTCCACCTGCTGGTGATGCGACTAATCGCGGAGCGTCAAAAGCGATGTCCTGCTATGTAAGTGATCAAGAATGTTTTTCTGATTTTCTCGCGTTTATTGAAATTTTGTTCCGCTCCGTTACCGGGATTGCGTCAGCTGTTGGTTGCTATAGAGGATGCAAACGAAGGAAACCGAGCGGCCTTAGCCGAGGCTGGTCTCCCTCGCGGTTTTCTGTAGGGGGCTTGTCAATAGTTCCCCGTGATTCAATCGTCAATCGACCCATCACAGCCTGCCTCCTGTACCTCTCAACGGATGCTTCCTAGCCGCCGGCCACGACACCGGTCGCGACTACCAATGAAGCGATAAATAACTCGGAACGATGGAAATCAGACCGCAAGAGGCCGTTCGCTGGTGCGCCGTGTTAGCCGTCCTCACCTCTTAGATTGCTGCACGCTTCCATCGCCCAAAACACTCACCTGAAACCCATCGGCCATACTGACACTGATCAAAGCATCCGCGAGTCTTGGACGGGCCATCATTGCGATGTTTACCTGGGTGTCTTTGAAATCGACCAGATCCTGTTTCGTCAGCAACTGCAAATCCAGTAACTGCTTCAAACTGACTGACACGGGCAGCGCTGCACCCTGCGCCTCGAGATCCTGACGGTAAGCAACAGCGGCGCGCAGAACCTTCATGTATTCGACTTCTGAAGGTCCATCGGAATAATGGCTGGACACATGTGTGATCTGGACAGCAAGAGCAACGGCGATGAGCACAACAACCCCAACGCCGGCGGCTACGGGCACTTTTGAATGGAGGAGTGGCTTCATATGCTTCAAGCTACCATGTAACGAAATCGTCGCAAGTCAGACGGTGCGGGAAAGCGGCTAACGCCGCTGCTCAGTGACGCGCCGCCGAGGGCATCCAGCATGGAACCACGACGCAACCGGCGTGTTCACTGGAGCAGCCTGGTTCGGCCTCCGGACCTCGAAGAACTCCAGCGTCAATCAGCTCAGGCATTCGTGTGATTGGTGTGATTCGTGGGCAAAAGAAAATGCGGGCGTGCCCACGAATGACACGAATAACACGAATGAAAACCCGGCGCTCATGTTGAACGTGGAGAGTGGCCCGGCCGAACCTTAGATTGAACCTCCCGATTGGGAGGCAATAGTGGATATTGCGAGGTTTGGATTCATTCGCTGTCTGCTGCTACCGGCAGTCTTACGAACGAAACTGCGATGCCGCAAGAAGTGATATTCCCCCCCAGATGTTCAGGCCTGATACTTAGGGGGCAATATTGGATATTGGCCCCCCAATTTTTTAGGATGGATGAGCTTTTGGAGAAATCTGCGGTTCTGAATGGGTCTGTGGCAATGGAATGAATGAATTTCAACGCTACGGTTTGGATGGGACGCAGCGACCGGGTCGTTCGGGGAATGAAGGTAGCCGCGGAGCGGTCCGAACCAAGAGGCCGAACGACTGGGACGGAGCCAGTACCGAAAGGATGGCTCGTCCGGAAGAGCCAAATCGTTGGTCCGCGACACGCTTTGATGTTCATGGTAGTCTGCCGTTGAATGCGGCGGAGGTCTCGGCGGCAGTGCATCGCTCGAATTCCTCGGACTCTCCGATTCCCGGTGCACGACCGCGAGACAGGTTTATTCCAAATCCAAAGCTGCGGCTGCGTCTCCAGATCAAGGAAGTAATGCGGTTCAAGCATTATTCGAGTCGAACGGAGTCCGCGTACTGGCACTGGATCAGGCGATATTGAACGGCGACTGGTTGTCGTTCGGGATGGGAAGGGGTTCAAGGACCGCGTGACGATTCTGCCGGATTCGTCGATTGATGCATTGAAACAACAGTTGAATCGAGTGCAGGAGTCGCACGCGCGGGATTTGTCGAACGGACTGGGGGATGTGTGGCTACCGCATGCACTTGCGCGAAAGTACCCGAGCGCTGGGCGGGAATGGGGGTGGCAGTATATTTTTCCAGCCTCGGCGACAGCAATCGACCCGCAGTCGAATGTTGAGCGCCGGCATCATCTGAAGGAAGAAACGATTCAGCGCGCTGTGAAGCGGGCGCGGGAACGAGCGGGGATCCATAAGCCGGCGGGTCCGCACACCCTGCGGCACTCGTTTGCCACGCATCTTTTGGAAGCCGGAAGCGATATTCGCACAGTGCAGGAATTGCTGGGGCATCGGGATGTTGCAACGACACAGATTTATACGCATGTCTTGAGCCAACCGGGAATCGGCGTTCGGAGTCCATTGGATCGACTGGAGTGAATCGGCAAGAAGAGAGAATTGGCGAATTGTGAAGGAGATTCTATTGAACTTAAAGTGCGCGCCGTGATGCCACGAACCTGGGACCGCCGGCATCTTGCCGGCAGCTCTTCGTCCCCTGGCCAAGCTCGCCGGGCGGATGCGGGCGCTCTATCCAGGGTTCCGGTTCATGGGTAGGAAGGTTTTCCAACGAATGGACATGAATTGTGACCATGAACCGCGCCCCGTGCGTCCCGGCACATAGGTCGGTGTGCTGTTCGTCGCCATCGACGGACGAAGGACGAGGACGAGGGCGAAAGCGCCGCAATGGGGTCCTTCAAATCGTCCTCGTCCGTCGCGCTCGTTCTTCGTCCTCGAATTGGGAAATGGAGTCGGTTCATGG
>CAMAUY010000178.1 GCA_945861565.1 Akkermansia muciniphila | reverse complement strand
AAAGCGTTTGTTGCTCGTGCTCGGGTAGCGTAAAAGGCTCGGCCATGCCGGCAGTTAAATAAAGTCAGCGAGTTTTGTCCAGTTTTACATCGTCTTTTGTTTCACCTGCCTCCTTAAAGTCAAAATCTTGAAACTGCCCTGCTGCGAGTCCCGTGCGAATCGGCGGAGCCAGGCGTGGCGGCGACGCCGGGAACGCTGGTGCTGGGCGTGTCTCCGGCAAACTACCTTCGCCAGAATGTCACGTTGGACGGACAACGGCTCACGTTGAGTGGTGCGCCGGCACAATTCCCGGTCTCGGTGACGGATCGGGGGCGCAGCCAGCGCATCGATCTCGTGCTGGAAACGGTGCCCGCGGACAGCGACGGGGACGGGCTCGCGGACGCCTGGGAACAGCAATACTTCAGCGGCCTCGGTGCCGATCCGAACGCCGATTCCGACGGTGACGGTGTGAGCAACCGGCGCGAGTACCGCGCCGGAACGAACCCGAAGGATGCAAAGTCCCTGTTTGAAATGGTCGAGATCAATCGGTTGCCCCAGGGGATCCAGGTGATCTGGTCCAGCCAGCAGGATCGGACGTATCGAGTCCGACGATCGTCCTCGTTGCTGGTCCCGACCGCCTTGTATCAGACGGTGGGATCGGAGCTGTCGGCCACGCCACCGTTGAATCAGTTCCTGGACACGACCACGACGGGCGGCCCCCAGTTTTTCTACCTCATCCAGATTGAGGAATGAATCCCCTTGCTCGCGTGAAACCACCCCTTTGCGGACGAATCCTGAGCTTGCTGCTGCTCGCGCTGCCGTGGTGCGCCCAGGCGCAATGGTCGCAACAGTCTATCGCGCTACGACCCGGCTGGAACGCGGTGTACCTTGAAGTGCATCCCCAACCGGAGGACTGCGACACGCTTTTCGCCGGGTTGTCGGTCGAGAGTGTCTGGGACTTCAATCGCTCCGCTGATTCGCCGCAATTCATCCAGGACCCCGTCACCCTGATCCCTGGCGCGCCCGGCTGGCTTACGTGGTTTCCGCCCGGAAGTCCCCTTGCTGGTCAGGGAAGCTTGTTCACCCTGCGGGACGGACGGCCCTACCTCGTCAAACTTGCCGACAATGCCCAGCCCGTGACCTGGACGGTGACTGGCAAGCCGTCGTTACGCCGCGCCACATGGCAGGCGGGAGTTGTCAATTTCGCCGGCTTCCACGTCGGAACTCAGGCCCCGTCGTTTCAAAGCCTTTTTGCAGGCGAAACGGGCCTCGCAGGGCAGCCGGTCTATTCGCTCGACGCCACGGGCGTCTGGCGGCCGATTGTGGATCTGGCTACGGCAAAGCCCAAGGCGGGAGAGTCCTATTGGATTCGCTGCCGCGCGCCGTCCGTGCGTTCGGGAACCATCGAGGTCGATCCCGGATCGAGATTGGGATTGAGCTTTAGTGGCGGCGGCGCTGAACAAAGTTTGCGCGTTCGCAACACCAGTACCGGTGCACGCACGATCACCGTTCTGCTGCTGCCCTCGGAAGAGCCCCCGCAGGGTCAGCCGCCCCTGGCGGGTCCGGTTCCGCTCGAATACTGGCGGAGTGATTTTGCAGCGACCCATTTTGGCTGGGAACCGCTCCCGGAGCCTTTGAGATTCAAGGCGCCGCAGCCGGGGCAGGAATGGAACATCCGGCTCGGCGCCCGGCTGTTGAGCGCGGGGGTCGCGACGCCCGGCTCGCAATTCCAGAGCCTGCTCGAGGTAAGAGACGATCTCGGTACCCGCTGGGTGATCCCTATCACCGCGGATACCGCTTTCGGGGCACCGATCGCTGCCAGGGCGCGGCTTAGCCAGGCACAGACGGTCGCCGCGCACGCGGGATTGTGGGTTGGCGAGGCGGTTTTCAAGGCGGTTTCCAATCCATCCCATCCCAGTAACCCGTCGCTGCCGCGGCCTGCCGGGGGTGATTTTTCGTTTCGCCTGATTCTTCACGTCGACGCGGGAGGGACCGCCCGGTTGCTTCGACAAGTCTACATTGTTCGCAAGCCGCCCACGAGCACACCAGACCCGGCCAATCCCGGCTTCAACCGCATCGATGAGCCTGCTCGGTCCGTCCTTGTGACCGACGAGGCGCTGATTCCGGCAATTATAGGAACGGGCGAGATTCTGGGCCGGCGGATGAGCACTGCCGCCTTCAGCTTCAAGCAGCCGCTGGCGCTCGCCGGGGGCCAGTTCGGGGCCGGCACCCTCGCGGGTACAGTCACGCTTGATTACAATGATCCGCTCAACCCGTTCAAGCACCTCTATCACCCGGACCACAATAACCTCGATGAGCGGTTCGAGCGGAAGTTGCCCGAAGGCAAGGAGGCCTTCACGGTGACCCGGTCGATCTCCCTTGAATTCACCAACGCCGATCCCCTCGGACTCAATCCTCCCGGCTGGGGCGACTCTGAACTGGGCGGAGTTTACCGCGAGACGATCAGCGGCCTGCACCGAAGCGCGATTCGCGTGAGTGGCGTTTTCCGCGTGGTGCGCGTCCTGAGCGCCGCGACGCTCGATCAGTGAGCTCAATTGTCAGCCCGATTTGCGCATGAAAGCGACCTTCATTCTTCTGCGAGACCTCGAACGGATCGGTTGCGCCGTGTTAGGCGGGTTGACCGCCTTGCACGCCGCCCAGGCGCAGGTGACGCCGATCTTCACCAACAGCTACGTCCAGCTCCCGCAGTCTCCTGTCATCATTCGGGGAGGAGAACCCGACGGCTCCGATTCGAACTACGGCTCGACGATGGTGGCCCTCGGCGGGGGTCGGTTTGCGGTGGCAGCGCCCAGGGGCGATCCGCTGCTCAACCTGCTCCAGGTACAGTATGTCATCGACGGCGGCGTGGTCCAGATTCGTGACCAGAAGGGCCAAGGCGTCGCCGGGGCGGCGGCACCGATCAACGCGCTGCGGCACAATTATGGGTCGTCGCTCGCCGCGTTTGCCGACGGCCGGTTCCTCGTGGGGACGGGCAACTCGGCGGTCAACGGCACGGTGACCAATGGGTTTGTCGGAACGGTCCATCTACAAGGTGCCGGCGGTGAGCTCCTGGGCACGTGGCCCAATCCTGACGGGCCCGCGAATCTGAACGGGTTCTTTGGTTTCACGGTCGCCGCGGTGGCGGAGAACCGATTTGCCGCCGGTTCTCTGACCGGATTTGGAAAGGTGTTTGTGTTCGACACCGCCGCCGTGGGTGCGCCTCTCGTTACCGTCACCAATCCAACTCCAGTCGCTTCAGACCGCTTCGGATACGCCTTGGCGGCGCTCGGAACCAACCGCGTCCTCATTGGCGACCCCACCGATAACCAGAATGGAGACTTTGCCGGCAGCGTGTTCATTTACGACCTGTCCGGCAACAAGCTGCGGACGATTCATAACTTCACCGGCAGGAAGGATTATTTTGGCGGGTCGCTGGCGGTGGTGGATGAACATCGGTTTCTCATCGGCGCGATCAACGCCGATGCGACCTATTTGGCCGGAGGTCAGCTGGTCACCAACTCGAACGCCGGCGCAGTTTATCTCTACGACGATGCGGGCACGTTGCTCACGACGTTTATAGCTCCCGAGGTCTCGCGCACACGGGCGTTCGGCTCCTCGATCGCGTTGCTCGGGCCCGGTCGTGTGCTCATCGGGGCGCCTTATGAGAAAGTGGGCGTGATCGAATCCGGGCGAGTGCATCTGTTCAACCTCGAGGCAGTCCACCTCGAGACGATTGATAACCCAACCCCGGTGGTGGGCGATCTCTTCGGAGCATCCCTCACGTCGTTGGATGAGCGGCGGTTCGTTGTCGGGGCGCCCTTTGATGACACCGTGCGAACGAATGGAGGAACCATTTACGGTTTCGACGCGCCGGTGCCCGAATTGGAGCTTGGCGCCGAAGTGCCAAGGCCGAACGATCTCGATGTTTCGGGGGTGTTTCTGACCCGGGGGCCGACCGTCGCACCCTCCGGCGCTGCCTTCTGGCATGTGCCCTCGAAGAAGCTCTTCGCAGTCAAACCAGGTGGCGTGAGGATTACGTGGCCGCTTTTAAACAGCCGCCAATACCACTGGGAGGGGTCGTTTATCTGGCCGACCAACAACACCCCCTTTCAAACCCATGTCGTCGGATCGCGGGGTGTCGATCTCAGTGACAGTGGAACCTATTCGAACGTAGTCTTGAATGCCACCACCGCCGAGGCGAGCGTGAGTGTTTCCCCTTCGAATCGGCTGTTCTCGGCCTCGGTGGCCGGTGACAGCCTGCTGATGCTGTCGTCGGGTAATCCATCGAGCAATGCCATCCGCTTCCAGTTCGTCCGGTCCATCGACTGGAATGACCCCGCCCACCTGCACGACCATACGCCAGCCACCGTGGGCCAACCCATCGCCGATCCGGCCGGCTATCACGACGCGGCGTGTGGCGGGCCCCAGGTCGTCGTCCCGGGCGGTGTCTATGCTTCCGCCCCGTTCTACAATATCGTCACCGGCCTCGGCACGATCATCCCCGTGAATCGGGACAATCCCAACACTGAGCTGGATGACCTCGTGGTGGCCTTTTCCCAGCGGGGTACCCGATTGTTTGATCCAGTCACCGGCGCCGGTGTCGCGAACAACATCTGCTGGCCTTATAAACCCGTCCGGTTCGAACCCGAGTGGCCGACCAATGCGCCGCATCTGATCGTGGCCAGCCAGCAGGGAACGGGCACCATCGATCCGTTGCAGTTCTTGGACTGGCAGCTTTATTTCCAAAATGACCCGGCCCAACCCGGTTTCAATCCAAACGACGAGCACGCGCTTCGCCTGCCATCCGGCGCGGCCGAAGGCGTCTTCGCCCTGCGGGATGATCTGGCAACTCCGGCGACGTCAGAGCCGTTTGTTCTGGTTCGCTACCGGGATCCTGCCAACCCCGGCCAGTGGCGGTTCAAGATCTGGCAGGTCGTGGCCGAGGAGGCACCGTTCTTCTTTCGGTATCCCGCGCGCGCCGGCCTGCTGATCCAGGCGCCATTTCCCTTGAGCACGCTGGCCATCGCACCGCCGACGGTCGGGGTCTCGGGCCCCTACTTTCGTGATCGGAAGCTGTTCTTCTGGGCTCGCGCCGCGGGCGACGACGGAGGCGTCGCGGAGATCGTGATGCGTTACTTCTACCCAATGCAACCGGGGTTCTTTTACCCGGGCGCCAATCCGCCCACGGTCGGTGTGGACGTCCCACTCCTCGATCTGCGCGCGGGCACGCCGGGAACACCCATCAATATCCGTTATGACGCGACGTGGCCGGCCGAGGTTCCGGAGTTGCGCGTCGGCGAGACGCTGGTCAAGCCGAAGAGCGGCCTGCCCCAGATCGCCGGGCAGACGAGTGTCGAGATTCTCTACCAGCAATCTGTCGCCCAAAAATCGGTTTCCAGCGTGAGACTCATCGATCCGGTCCGAATCCGCAGTGTGCCCTTGGCTCAGTTGCCGCCGGATGTCCAGACACGGAGCCGCGGTGGCAACCTCTATTTCCCGACCCTTCCACCGCATCTCGAAGGGCGCGTCAGTTACGATCCAGTGGCACACCTGCTTCGGCTTCAAGGCGAGTTTGTCGAGCCGCCCGCGGGCGAATCGTATCTTCTGCTGAATGTTCTCACGCCCAGGGACCAGGCGGTCCTCGCGGGGTTGACCGCCAACCCGGCGTGGCGGCAGGCCGTGGAAAACCTCGCCGAGCAGGCCGTGAGCATTCTCGATGTGCCACCGGATTCCCCGGGCTTTGACTCGCTGGCGCTGACGGCGGGCGACGCGCTTGGGACGGGCTACGTTACGCTCGCGTTTGGCAACAGCACGAATCTGAGCGCCCCCGCCGAGCCGATCAGCCTGAGCATCCTCCGGGTAACCTGCCCGCTCTACCGCGGCGAACTCAAGGTGATCGAATCTCCCAATCCGCTCGCCGAACAGCTCTCCCTCCGCCACAGCGGCGATTTCGCCGGCCGCCCCGATGACTTCGAGTTCGAGTGGCGCACGCTGCCGCCCGTCGATGGTTTGCCGTCGCCCCTGCCGCCTGAACAATGGGTGCTGTTTCAGCCCAGTCCTGCCACGGGCATCGGCGCCGTCGACGTCACGCTCTCCGGGCCCGGACTCTACACGCTGAGCGACAACTATTTCATTGCCCGCTACCGCCGCGTCACCGGGACGAATCCGTGCGGTCCGGCGTTCAGCGCATGGACGGCTCCCATGCTGGCCGAAGGTTGGATCAAGCGGGTGCTGGCCGGCATCGGCCCATTCGAGCAGCGAATCAAGGATTATCAGGACACCCAGGTGAACACCCTCATCAGCATGATTTCGCAGGCTGGCGCGCGCGCGGTCGGTGATGTGGCGCTCAACCTCGACGCGGTCAACCAGGCGGGGCTGATTGAGGTCTATGAAACCGTGCTCCGGCGCGGGATGGGACTAAGCATCGAGGGCGCACCCCCCGTCGATTATCCGCCGGCCAACGACGCCCTGCTCCTGGCCGCCGGGCGCCTCGCCGACCTTTATATGCTGTTGGGCAACGAGGCCTACGCCGATGCGGCCGATCCAACGATCGCGTTTGGCACCGATGACGGAGTGTACGGCTCGCAGGCGACTTCACTGCACTGCTTCATGAACCAGACTGCATCGCTGCTCGAGGAGGAGCTCGATCTGCTGCGGGGTCGCGACAACTCGAAGCTGCCGAGCGTGCAAACCCATCCGGTCTATAACCGGCTCATCTGGAACTTCACACGGGACATCACCGGCGGAGAGGTGGCTTATGCCCTCAATTACAATATCCGCAACGCGAACGGGGATGTGGCCGGCGCGATCAACGAGGCGGACGCGCGACTGCTCTATCCCCAGGCCCATGGCGATGCGTGGGGTCACTACCTCATGGCCATCAAGAACTATTACCGGCTGTTGCGGAGTCCCAACTTCACGTGGGTGCCGCGCATTGAAGCCGTCATCGTGGGGGGCGTGCCTGTCTCCGTCGATTACCTCGATGAACGCAAGTTCGCCGCCGCCGCCGCGGCACGGGCTCAGACCGGCGCCGAGATCGTGAACCTGACCTTCCGCAGCGGCTACCTGGAGATTCCCGCAAAGCCATGGCAGACGCAGCCGGACGCGGATGCAAATCGCGCATGGGGACTTGACGACTGGGCCAGCCGTGCCGGGCAGGGGGCGCTGTTCGATTGGGTGGTGGGCAACGCCATTCTTCCGGACGTGGATTCGAACCCGAATCATACCGGCATTCAGAAGATCGAGCGGGCCAACATCCGTGAATTGCCTGAAATCTCCGAGGCCTACCGCCAGATCCAGGATCAGGTGGATCAGGCTGACAGCGGACGCAATCCCCTGGGACTGGCAAACAACGTGGTTCCATTCGACATCGACCCCGGCGGCATCGCGACGGGCAAGACCCACTTCGAGCAGGTAAACGAGCGCGCCAACGAAGCCCTCAAGAATGCCGTGGCCGTCTTCGATCACGCGAATGCCAGCACCCAGTTGCTACGGCGGCAGGCCGACGACGCGAATGACTTCCACCAGCGCGTTTTGGAAGGCGAGGCCGACTTCAACAACCGGCTCATTGAACTCTTCGGCACACCCTACGCAGACGACATCGGGCCGACCGGCACGTATCCGACGGGTTACAACGGCCCGGATATGTACCACTACGATTACGTCGACAGTCCCGAGGTCCGGACGGGTGCAACGAGCGAGCAGCCCACGATCGAATTCCAACTCAAGGAGCTGAATGTGCTCGGTAACGGAGCGCTCACGAAGAGCAACCGGATCGTCCTATTTCATTTCTCGCCGAATGGGTTTGGACTCGAAAAGCCGTCGGACTGGGTTGGGCAGCGGAGCGCGCCGGGAGAGATCCAGATGACTCGGAGTGGCTTGATCGAATCGGTGCGCCGGTTTGAGCGGGGCGTGGCGGAGTACGAAAACCTGATCAACAAGATTGAGGATGCGGCTCAATCGTTTCAGGCCGAGCTCAGGTTGAATGCGACGCAGATCAGCGTTCGCAAGGGCAATCTGGATCAGATCAAGGCCATGAATGACCACATTTCCGAGTGGCGGCAGAGCATTGGCCTCTGGCGAATCCTGCTCAATGACGCCCGCATCGCCACGGATTTTGCCGCCGAGACGATTCCCGACATTGTTGGATTTGCCACGGACGCCTTTGCCGGTGCCAAGGCAATGATCCAAATCGCGGGTCGCTCGGCCTTGATTGCTCCCGCGGAAATCGCCATTAACATACGGGAGGAGCAGATTGCGAACAAGCAGGACGAGAGGAACGAGGTCGCCGCGCTCACCGAACTGAAGCTCTTCACCAGCCAGGCAAACTTCAACCAACAGGAGCGCCTGCGACAATTGGAGCAGTTGGTCCGGAGCGAGTCCCCCTCCCGACTCGAGCTGGCCGCGTTGGAGCAGAGTCTGAACCAGGCCCTGGGGCGCTACCAGGCAGGGCTCGGCCGCGGCCTTCGTTTGCTCGAGCAGCGGACCCGTTTCCGGCAGCAAACCGCGGCCCAGATCCAGACCTACCGCTACAAGGACATGGCCTTCCGCATTTTTCGGAGCGATGCCCTGCAGAAGTACCGGGCGCAATTCGACCTGGCCGCACGCTATGTGTACCTCGCCGCCAAGGCCTATGACTACGAGACGTGCCTGGCTCCCGGCGACAGCCGCGGCCCGGGCAGTGCATTTCTCACGTCCATCATCCGCTCCCGTTCGCTCGGCCTTTTCTCGAACGGGAACCCTCTGCCGGGAAGCGGCACGGGCGATCCAGGGCTGACCGACCCTCTGGCGCGGATGAATGTGAATTGGAGTCTTGTACTCAAGAGCCAGCTCGGATTCAACAACCCCCAGATCGAGACCGGCCGCTTCTCCCTGCGCAATGAATTGTTCCGGGTGCTGACCGGCCCCGCGGGCAGCCTGCGTTGGCGGGAAACTCTGGAACGCTACGTCGTGGCGAATGTTCTCGAATTGCCCGAATTCCAGCGCCACTGCATTCCGTTCTCCACCGAGCCCGTCGAACCCGCCCTTGTCATTCCTTTCGCCACGGCTTTTTGTTTCACGACCGGAAGTTGCGTTGTTTGAGCCAAGTAAGCCCCAGCTCCAAATGGTCGGCGACGTTTTCAAAAATGACTGGCAGCGGTTCTTTGACGGTTCGTCGGAGCAGCGCTTGCAGTCCGGTTCGGATG
>CAMAUY010000177.1 GCA_945861565.1 Akkermansia muciniphila | reverse complement strand
CATGGCTTCAAGAAGCCATGCGCTTACTTTCAAGCGTGGCCATTGTGAAAAATCAGCCGAGTTCTCAATATCCCGCCTGCCTATTGTTCTTCCGCGGGTCCATCCTTCAACCAATCCGGCCAATCCACTTTTCTTGAAACTGCCCTGCTATTCGGACCGGCAGCCGGATCGAATGTCGTATCGAGAGTTCCGTCGGCGTTATAGCGAGCAATGCGAATTCGCGGAGTCGAACCGACCAAGGAAAACTCCCCGCCCACCAGCAGTTTCCCATCCGGCTGCCGGGCCAGGGCATGCACCGTACCGTTTGGGGTGATACTGAGGGTCGGATCGAGAGTGCCGTTGGCCTTGATTCGGGCCAGGTAGGGGCGGGATTGTCCCAAGACGGTCGTAAACGCCCCGCCGACCAGGAAGTCGCCCCCGGGGATCGCGACAATCGCATAAACGTCGGAGTTGAATTCCAACGATGGCAAGGTGTCATCCACCGCACCGTCCGTCTTCATCCGAGCCAGACGCAGTCGGTTCAAACTCGAAACGATCGAGAAATTTCCGCCCGCCAGTATCTTCCCGTCGGCCTGAAGCGCGACGGCATAAACGCTCGCGTTAAATCCGTCGCCCGCCAGGTTGAAACTCCCATCGAGTGTGCCATCCGTCAGAACCCGCGCGAGCTTCGGCTGCTTCTTGGGTCCCCAATTAATAAAATCGCCTCCGACCAAGACATTTTCATCCGGCTGGACAACCACCTGGTACACGATGTTATCGGGGCCATCGTTGGCGGGAAACCCAACCAACAAGTCCCCCGGCCCCGCCCAGGCGGTAAATCCCGATAGCGCCAACATCGCGAGCAAGGCCTGGCAACCATTTTGCGTGGAAGTGCGAACCGAGAGTACGAAAGATTTCATAACACGTTGTAGCATTGACCGAATCTGATCGAAGCGACCGAACAATGGATGCGATTCATGCACAACGGGGATTGGTTTACCAGTAATTCCCGAAGGCAGGCGACGGTTCTCATTTTGCCAGAAAACTTCCCAAAACAGTGCACCGCACCCGCTTGTGCCATCAGCGAGGGTGTCCGCTGCCAGCGATGCTGAAGGTAGATGATTCTCCCACTCCGGGGGGAGAGAATCCGCCGAAGTTGACAGTGCGCGCCGTAATGCCACGAACCGCGGTCGGAGCGCGGTCTTTAGTCCGCAGGACTCTTCAACGGCCGGACACGCTTCGGAACATTCCATCGCTCGTCGGCATTTTAATTCCCGGTCCACCGAGGTGTGCCCGATTCCGGCTATCTCTTTTCGGTACGCCGTCACCGGCCCCTCATCATGATCATCCAAAGACCGCTTTTTTCAGATCCCGCAGCACATAAAGCTCTCCGGTCAGTCCTCGTACCCGCCTCGCACCCTCTTTCCGCTTCGCCCCAAACCGTCCCTTCTGCCCTTCGAAAATAGAATTCACAAATCCCCTCGTCCCCAAGATCGCTCCATCTGCAAAATACCTCACTCGCAGTCGAAGGAAATCCTCCAACCCAAGCCGTCCCTTCTCCCTCGCCACCTTTAGCACCGCTTCGCGATCAAATCCCTTCCTCAAGGGCTTACCCTCCGCCGTAAACCCTTCCCGTTCCTCTCCCTCCCCGTACACGAATAGCCGGTACTTCGACAGGACCTCCGCCACGGGCCGATGTTTAGCGCCGTGCCCAGCCTCCGGGTGCACCCGTTCCAGTGCCGCCACAACCATTCTCAATCCCTCCATCGCCCGTCGCCTCCCAGCCGTCGCCTCGGCGTACCCACACCACCGATACTCCCCCGGATCCTCCACTATCCCAGCACGTACCGGATTCAAATCAATGTACGCTGCCATCGTCGCCAAGGCCTCCCCGCATCCATCCACCAGGACACTCTTGAATCGTTCCTCCCAGAGAGTTCCCTTCCGACCTTTCTGCGAGTTATACCACTGGGTGTACCGCTGTTTAAGCAACTTCATGAATGCGCTGACGTCCCACATCCGTGCCCAAAAGCTCTCCAGATATTCCTCCAACTCTTTTTGAGCGTTCGCTTTCTGAAACATCTCGATCCGTTGAACCACCGTCCCGACGCTCACAGTCCCGGACAATCGGCCCAGCATCTTCACAAGCTCTTCCGATGACGGCAGCACCTCCGGACGTTTGGGAACCTCCACCAGAATATGGAAGTGATTAGACATGATGCAGTACGTGAGGATACGCACGCCGCAGAACGCCTCATATTCACGCATGAATTCCACGAACTGTTCCCGTTCGAGGTCACCGAACAAGAACTGACGGTCGACGATTCTGGAAATGCAGTGGTAATAACCGACCGGATGACTCTCCGGCACCTTCATTCGCGCCTGTCGCATTTCACGACCCAACCGGAATCGCTCTGTCCTCGCAAGCATTATTTTACTAATGACCTGTCCCTTTATCCCGAAACGGTGAATCTCCGCTGCGCGCAGGGGTGGCTTAAAAAAATGTAGTCGAAGCACTCTACAACGGAAGGTCGGCATGACGGAATTGGAATTCCGTCTTCAACCCGGCCTTTCGCCGTAGCCAACAAAAACAAAACAAAAGACAGAACCTATGAAGACAATCAAGAACCTCACCTTCGCGGCCCTGGCGGCCACGCTCCTGTTCCAAACTTCAATCACGCGGGCCTCCGACCAAGGCCCAAAACACATCACTTTCCAGAAATGTTTTGTCGCGGATGCCGATGATCCGTTCGGAGGGCCCTTCGTAGGCACGGTGGACGGTGATTGCGGTGTGGGCACCGTCGTTGCCAAGTTCGTAACGCTCATTCCAGGCAAGGCGATCTGGCGCTTTTCCGCCGAATACACGATCACTACTCCCGGTTGCTCCTTCAAAACCGTTTGCGCCGGGATTGAGGATGTCCGCACCGGTCACATCGTGCTGAACGGTGTGGTCACCGAGGGCGATCATGTGGGTGCCCGAGTACAGGTGCGTGCGCAGGACAACGCCGACCTCACCTGTTCCAGCGGCATAATGACGATCACGCCCCGCAAATGAGGAAATCCGCTTGCTCCCGCTGAATAACCGGCGCGCGCCTCACCCGAGGCGCGCGCCATTGTGGGCGGAGATCGGAGCGGCCTTCTGACTCGCGAAGCGTCTTGGACTGCGGTAGCCCTCTACCGCTTTTTGAGGATTGCGAACTACCCAGAAACGGGGTCAGTTCTTGGTATTGGCAACTCGTCGGCTTGGCCCAAATGCTTTAAGGCAGCCAAAGTAAACAAAACCAAGAACTGACCCCTTTATGACCCCTTTACGAAGAAGTCGTGACCGAGTTTTGACGCAACTTCAATCTCGTTGACGGTGACACCGAGTACGGGTAAGGATGGGTGATGGTTCACAGACGGGTTGCCCTCGGGTGCTTGCTTCTGGCTTTCGACGTTTCGCTCGCGGCGGAGCGGGTTGACTACCTGCGCGACGTCAAGCCGATCTTAATGCCGGAAAATCCGCGCAACCATTGGGCGTTTCGCCCCCCCGTCAAGTCCCCGATTCCGACACGCGGCGATCCAGACTGGCAGGCCAATCCGATTGACGCGTTCCTGGCAGCGGCCTACCAGCGGGAGGGTTTGAAGGCGGCTCCGCCCGCAAGTAAAGACCAATGGTTGCGGCGCGTTTCCATTGACCTGATTGGCCTTCCTCCCACGCACGAAGAGTTGCGGATTTTCCGTGCCGACGATTCGAAGGGCGCTGGCGAGAAGGTGGTGGATCGGTTGCTGGCGAGCCAGCAGTATGGGATCCGCTGGGGCCGGCATTGGATGGACATCTGGCGCTATTCGGACTGGTTCGGGTTGGGCGCAGAACTTCGTTCCAGCCATCCTCATCTCTGGCGATGGCGGGATTGGATCGTTGAGTCGCTCAACGCAGACAAGGGCTATGATCAGATGATCATCGAAATGCTCGCGGGTGATGAATTGGCTCCGACCGATCCCGACACCCTCCGCGCCACCGGGTTTCTGGCCCGCAACTGGTATATTTTTAACCGCAACGTTATTCTCGATCAGACCCTCGAACACACATCGCGCGGCTTTCTCGGCCTAACGCTGCAATGCGCGCGCTGCCACGACCACAAGTTCGATCCGATCGCGCAAACGGAGTATTATCAACTCCGGGCTTTTTTTGAACCGCAGCATGTCCGCATTGACCGCGTACCCGGCGAACCGGACCGGACCAAGGCCGGACTGGCTCGGGCTTATGATGCGTTTCTCGACACGCCCACCTACCTGTTCGAGCGCGGTGACGAAGAACAGCCACGGACGAACAAGTCGCTGGCGCCTGCCGTCCCGGCGATTTTCCCCGGCAGCAGCCCGGTGATCCAGCCCATCGCTTTGCCGCGCGCCGCCCAATGTCCGGACCAACGCGATTTTGTCGTGCAGGAAATTTTGACGATGGCAGCGAGTGAGACCCGTCAAGCCCGGACGAACCTAACCACGGCAGAACAAAACCTAGTGAAGACCGCCGAAGCACTGTCGGCGGCGATCGAATTGGACCGCCCGACAGAGGGCAGACTGGCGGGACTGAGCGACAAGCCCAATGAGCTGAAGCCAGCACAGACTGCCGCCGCCAAAGTTGCCGGGGATCTGGCCAAAGCCAGACAAGCCGCCACCGCCGCGCCGGGGGAATTCCAGCTCGCCAAACTACGGGTGGCGCGGACCGAGGCGAAACAGGCCGCGCTCGAGGCGGTCATTCGCGTGGAAAAAATCGAGAACGAGGGGGCTGGGTCAAACAACTCTCATCTTTGGCAAAAAGCCGCGCTGGAAACTTCCGCCGCTCAGAGCCGGTTCGCCGTGCAGGAGGCGAGGGAAAATCAACTCAGCGCCCGGCAGGCGTCCGACCAAGCTCAGCGCAATCTGGAAGGCCTGACCCTTGCCTCCAGCAACCAAAGTACCAACCAAGTCTTGCAGGCCGCAGCGCAAAAATCGGCCCTAGACCTGGTGGAAGCGCGGAGCCGTCTGGCCAAAGTCGAGGTGCAGCTGGCGTCGGTCGAGGCGGCTGAACTGAAACCCGCCACCACCAATTATTCGCGGAGGCCGTTCGCGTATCCCAGGGCCGCCACCCGTTACAACGAGACGCCGCCGAACGAGCCTTACCCGCAAACCAGCAGTGGACGGCGACTGGCGTTGGCACGCTGGATTGCCGACCGGAACAACCCGCTGACGGCGCGAGTGGCGGTCAATCACATTTGGGCGCGGCATTTTGGCGAGCCCCTGGTGACACCGGTATTCGACTTCGGATTCCGCACCAAAGCGCCGGTTCACCGCGAGTTGCTGGATTGGCTGGCGGTGGATTTCATGGAGTCCGGCTGGAACATGAAGCGCCTCCACCGGCTCATCCTCCTGTCCCAGGCTTACCGGATGCGTTCGTTGGGGGAGGCGGGCACGGAGGCGAATGCAAAGATCGACCCGGATAACCGGTATTTCTGGCGCATGAACTCGGCCCGCATGGAAGGCGAGGTGATCCGCGACAGCTTGCTTTACCTGAGCGGCAAGCTGGATACCCGGCAGGGTGGCCCTGAGCTTCCCGTGGCCGCAGCCGAGGAAGGATATCGCCGGACGATTTACTATCGTTACACCCGCGATGATCAACTGCGTTTCCTGACGATGTTCGACGCGCCGAGCATCCAGGAATGTTATCGCCGGCACGAAACGATCGTGCCCCAGCAAGCGTTGGTGATGGCGAACAGCAAGATGGTTCTCAGTCGCGCCCAGGACATCGCCGCAGTGATCAACCGGGAAGAGGGCAGTCCCGAAGCCCGTCCGGCACCCGCGGCCTTCGTGACGTCGGCCTTTGATCGCGTCCTGGGCCGTCCGCCCGCCGCAGGAGAGCTGGCGGAGTGCCAGGAAACGCTCGCCACGCTGACCAAGATCTTCACCGAGGAACGGGACCCGGCACCGGAAACCCGCGCCCGTGCCAGCCTTGTTCATGTGTTGCTCAATCACAATGATTTCATCAGCCGTCGATGAAAACTTTTTGAACCCATGAAAAAACGATCATGACGAACCGTTTATGTTCCGGGTGTGCCGGGGTTTCGCGTCGGACTTTTTTATCCGACCTTGGCATGGGATTCACAGGTCTGGCGCTGGCCTCGCTCCTCCACCACGACGGCGTTGGACGGGCCGACAGCACCGAACTCTGGACGCCGCCCGATGGCCGGCCCCACTTCCCAGCTAAGGCGAAGAATGTCATTTGGCTCATGATGCGCGGCGGGGTCAGCCACCTCGAAAGTTTCGACCGCAAACCGGCTCTCGACCGGCACGCCGGAAAGACGATTGGCGAAAGCGGCTTTCCCGGGGTCCTGGAATCGCCCCACCTCAAGAACGTCCGCGAGCAGGTGCTCAACAACATCATCAATAAACAAAAAGCGAAGCTCTACCCGACCCAGATCGGCTTCCAGCCAGCCGGGCAGCTCGGCATCGAAGTCAGCGATTGGTGGCCGCACTTGCGCACCTGCGTGGATGACCTCGTCTTCCTCCGCTCCATGTGGACGACGGACAACAATCATGGGGCGCAACTCCAGATGCTGACCGGCCGGCATCTGCTGGACGGTTGTTTTCCGACCATCGGCGCATGGATCCAATACGGGCTTGGCGCCCTCAGCGAGGATCTGCCGCAATTTATTTCCATGGGCGCTCCACTGGAATCGCAATGTTCCGAAGGCGTGGACGCCGACTACCTCGGCCCCGAACATGCAGGGGTGGTTCTCAACGTAGATCCCAAAGAACCGCTCCCCTACGCCCGGCCGGAGCTGGCGGTAAGTGCGGCAGAACGGGCCGAGAAAGCCCGCCTGTTGGGCCGGTTGAACCATCTCGCGGCCCTCGAGTATCCCGCTGACGATAAATTGCGCGCACGGATCAAATCCTACGAACTGGCCTACCGCATGCAAACCGCCGTCCCCGAGGTGCTCCGGTTCGAGGAGGAGAACGAGGGCACCCGCAAGCTCTACGGACTGGACCAGGACGTTACCCGTCCCTTCGGCCAGCAAATGCTTGCGGCGCGGCGGTTGGTGGAACGTGGAGTCCGGTTTGTCCAGATTTGCCACGGCGGCGGCGCGGCGGGTGCCTGGGACGCGCATTCCAAGCTTAAGGAAAATCACAGTTCGATGTGCGCCCAGGTCGACCGGCCCACCGCCGGGCTTTTGCAGGACCTCAAACAGCGCGGGTTGCTGGACGAAACGGTGGTCGTCTGGACCACGGAGTTTGGACGGACGCCGTGCGCCCAAGGTGCGGATGGCCGGGACCATCACAATTACGGGTTCACGATCTGGATGGCAGGAGCGGGTCTCAAGCGGGGACTGATCCACGGAGCCACCGATGAGTTGGGCTTCCACGCAGTCGAGAACCGCCATTACGTCACCGACCTCCACGCCACGCTCTTTCATCTGCTCGGTTTGGACCCGCGCCGGCTGGAGATCCCCGGCCGTAAACGGCTCGAGATCGACTTCGGCAACGTGATCCGGGAAGTCCTCGCGTAGCCAGAAGAATTAGCAACGGAAGGAACTGCCATGAAGCAAGCCACACCCAAGCTGAACCACCGCCCTCGCCCCGGTTGCGGAAAACAATGGATCTACGGCCCTCGGCGGTCCGGTTTCACCCTCATCGAACTCCTGGTCGTGATCGCCATCATCGCCATCTTGGCCGCCATGCTGTTGCCGGCGCTCGCGCGAGCGAAGCTGTCTGCCAAACAGGTCCAATGCATGAATAATGTCCGCAATTGGAGTCAGGCCGGCCTGATGTATGCCCATGAAAACCGGGACCTTCTGCCGGTGCGCGGGCCCGAAGCGGCCGCGTTCAGCTACCCGAATATTCACGGCTCCGCGTTTCGCGCATCGCTGGAAGGCCTCGGTTTGGGAAAGACCAGCAGCTTTTGTCCGGAAGGAGCGGTGCCGGTAAAGGGGCAGGAATTGCTCTACGCCGGCTACGGCGGGAGCTCGGGGTATGCGTATTTTGGAGGCGGCCTGGAAGGAACGGGGGTGCGGCGGCCGTTAAGCTTGCGCGATGTGCAGGACGAAGCGGGTCGACCCAGCGTGTTTTTTGCCGACGTCAACCGCTTTTGGGCGCCCGACAAACCGCTGCACACCAATCATGCTGCCCCGGGAAAACCCATCGCTCGGGTCGACACAGAATTAGGCTTCTTTCTCCGAGTGGGCATTCCACGCGGGGTGAACATTAGCTACCTCGATGGTCATGTGGAATGGCGGCGGTTCGACAGCCTCGACCTGAAGGTATCTTACCTGAGCGCCAGCTCTGACCACTCCTATTACTGGACCAAATAAGGCGATATCGGTTTGGCTGAGGAGCGTTAAAGCCGATACGGATCAATCCCGATTTTCGGAGGGGGAGCGCGATCAGTTCAAGAGCTCCCAGGCCGCCGACGTCCGCGAGGGCGACTGGACCTTGGCGGCCGAGGACCAGAAGGCGGTGCCTCCGGCCCATCGGGCACGACAATCACTCCTCGAGGCACCGGCAAACTGGGACGAGCCCGCGGCCGATGCCGCAATTGTGGGGTGGCTCCGTACCGCGGGTGCACACGAAATCTTCGAGCTCCTCTGCCGCTTCGGCGTCCGAGACTTCCGCGAACTCGGTCATAAACAGATCTACATCTCTTGGCTCCGTTCGGGATTCCGAGAGTTGGTTTTTCGGTGGGGGATTTTACCTTGCCATCACGCCAACGCTGTAGCGATGTTGACCTCCTGAATTATCGTTGAAACGGACGGGACCGCTGTCCTACCGAGAATTGTACCGTAAAACCCAAGATCCCGTCGTCCGGCCGCATGAAGAATTTAATCTCACTCGAGGATTCATCCCAGACCTGCCGCGGCCACCGCTTCGCCAGGCTTCGGTGGCTCGCCATTGCGGGGTTGGTTCTCGGGGCCGTATTGGACCCCATTCTCAAGATTCATGCCCAAGCCGTGGAGGTGACGGAGAATTTTGGTTCCAATCCGGTAACGAACGGGCGATTTTCAGCCCTTACCACTGGCACCGAGAGTCAATTCGAATACATCGTCAGCTCGGGACAATCAGGGCAGTTTCAAGAAAAGTGGATTGGCCGGATTGGTTGAAGGATGGACCCGCGGAAGAACAATAGGCAGGCGGGATATTGAGAACTCGGCTGATTTTTCACAATGGCCACGCTTGAAAGTAAGCGCATGGCTTCTTGAAGCCATGAG
>CAMAUY010000176.1 GCA_945861565.1 Akkermansia muciniphila | reverse complement strand
GCAGAAAACCTAAAGCCCACCCGGGTTGAGTGGGGGGAAAACGGTCTGAAAAGCGCGCCGCCGCGCGCCTCCGTTTATCGTCACTTTCACGGAATTGAACTTCCGCGTCTTACTATCCGATTTTGCCGGTTTTACTGAGGTCTGAACATATGCAATCGAAAAAATGCACAGTAGAGAGCCTTTTCTCTCATTTTCAGATTCCTATCCGCGGATCAGGGCGTCGGCCGGCGGCGCAAAAGGCGGGTCAGTAACCCGGGATCGGAATATCGGTCAAACCCCGGGCGATCACATGGCGCAAGTAGAGGTACATCAGCGGGGCGTTGAAGAGCAGGCTGTCCAACAGGTCAAGAATACCACCAATTCCCGGAAAAAGACTGCCCGAATCCTTCACCCCGGCCTCCCGCTTGAATGCCGACTCGATCAGGTCGCCCACGACCGCCGAACAGGCCAGCACCCCCCCAAGCACCACCGCGTGAATCGCCGTCATGCCCGGCAGTTTGGCTCCGGCAAAATTGGCGAAAACTAGACTCGCCGTCGTGGAGATCACCAAGGCTCCACCAAAGCCTTCCCACGTTTTTCCCGGGCTGATGCGCGGGATCATCTTGTGACGGCCGATGATCGAACCGGTCACGTAGGCACCCAGGTCGCTGAACTTGGTCACGACGATGAAGTACAGCACGTAAAAACGACCGTCGATTCCGGGGAAAAAAGTGATCTTTTGAATAAAGTTCAGAAGCCACGGTACATAGAGAAGACCAAACAAGGTCGTTGAGACGGCCGTCAGACCCGCGGGGTTATTCCGGGCCACAAGCTGCCGGACACACAAACCCAGGACAAAGAGCACGAGGACCGATGTCTCAAAATCGTTCGCCTTCGAAGGGAGTCGCTGATGGCCCGTCGCGTGGGTTAGGTAATAAAATGTCGCAACCATTAGCAATAGCCCGTGAAGAATCCCCCAGCGGCGGAAGCAAACCAGTCCACGACGCTCAACAAGATCGTAGAATTCACGAAGGCCAACCCAAGCCAGGAGCAGCATGAGACCCAAGAAGACGTACTCCCGAACAAATCGGTCCGTCGAAAAAATTGCCGTCAAGACGATACCCCACAGCACGACCGTGCTACAGAGCCGGCGGAGGAAAATCGGTCCCTTGCCGGCAGGAACGGATACGGCCACCGGAGGGGACCCTGGCGGGGTAGGACAATCCGGAGGCAAATTCATCAGTGGCTGAAACTAGGATCCGCAATCCAGGTGTCTAGTGAGGTTGATGATCCGGATGCGCTCCCCTGAAAGCAGCCTGCGGCCAGGCGCACTGGGGCAGGACTCCGTTCTGCCGGTTGCGGGAGTCTCTGACTCTCCAAACGCAGTGCGAGGCTGTAGCAAGGGAAAACGTGGCTGCAAAGCAGCCCCGAACGGTCAGGCCGGAGGTCTGACCCACAAAATCGGACGGACTCGATTTTCAGTCCGGGCACCTCGCAAATCCGACCAAATTTGAAATGCGGGGATTTCCCGTGGATCTCGGTATGACAATTGCTTCCAGTTCAGAAGCGAACGGAACCGGCCCTCTTGACAGATGGGTCAACTAGGGGTGACTTTCCCCTCTGCCCGTGCGTAGGTTGCCTGCCCAAGGGCACCTTGAAGCACCAATGAGGGATACGGCGCCGACGGGGGATACCGCGACTCGGAAGGGCCGGAGCTGTGGTTCGCCGAGTTTGGGGATGAGTGGGAATTGATCGAAGTCAGTGCCGGGTCGGTTGTTGCGTTGCGCATTGTGATATGCCTGAAGATAAAATGCAGCTCCAGCGATGGGAGCTGAAGTACGTGATTCCGGAGGAGACCGCCCTTCTGGTTCGCGAATTTGTCCGCTGCTATCTGGAAATAGACGAGTACGGTGCCGCGCAACCCAATCTTTCTTATGCGGTCCACAACCTGTACCTCGATTCGGATGACCTAAAGATCTACTGGGGAACGATCAATGGTGACAAGAACCGGTACAAGCTCCGGCTCCGATTTTACGGGGACAATCCGAACGCGCCCATCTTTTTTGAGATTAAGCGGCGCATGAACGATTCGATTCTGAAGCAGCGGGGTGGGGTGAAACGGTTCGCGGTCGAATCGGTTCTCCGCGGCCATCACCCCAGCCCCGGTGAACTGGTATCGGGGGATCCACGGCAACTAATTGCTATTCAACAATTTGTCCAATTGATGATCGCGGACCGAGCCACTCCCCGCGCCCACGTCAGCTATCTTCGGGAAGCCTGGATCAGCTCGAGGGATAATTCGGTACGCGTAACTCTGGACCGCCAAGTCGACATTGAACCGGACTTCACGACACGCTTTCGCGCCGCATTCAACATTCCGACGCGGGTCTATGGCGACCTGACGATCCTCGAACTAAAGTTCAGCGGTCGATTCCCAGGCTGGTTTTCGGAGATGGTGCGGGCGCTCGGCCTTCGTCAAGGCTCGGCCTCAAAGTACGCTGACGGAGTCGCGAACCGTGGGGAGGCTGAATTTTACACGGTGGGATCCCGCCCTCCCGAGCCCCTGAGCTCGCCCGCGGCTTCCGAACGTAAGCGGGAAAGGATCGACCGGATCCAAAATATCATTCACCGTAGCGTACCCGTTTAAATGACTGACTGGATACTTCGCGGCGACTTTGGAACCGCACCCGACGACATTCGAGCGATGCTGCTCAGCCTGATGTTGGGCTTTCTCTGCGGCCATGTTGTCGCCTGGGTCTACATGGCCTGTCACTCGGGGTTAAGCTACTCCCGATCCTTCGTCACGTCGCTGATCATGCTCTGCATGATCGTCACGCTCGTCATGCTGGTAATGGCGAACAACATGATGATCGCCTTCGGCATGATGGCGGTATTCGCCATCGTGCGTTTCCGCAACGTCCTGCGAGATACCCTCGATACCGCCTACATTCTGGCCAGTATCACCGCGGGCATGGCCGCCGGGACGAGAAAATACACCACCGCCGCGATCGGTGTCGGCCTGTTTGCCGTGGTCATGCTCTACCTCCACTGGTCGGCCTTTGGCAGCCGCCACCGCTATGACCTGATTCTAAACCTTCACTGGGGAAGGCCTGCGACCGAAATATTGGATCTCGCTGATTTGCTGGAACGTCATAGCCGCAAGACTCACCTGGCCAGCCAACGGGCCAACGCTGGCTTTGATGGTACCGACCTTTCCTACCGATTACTACTGCGAGACGCGGCTCGCGTGGAGGAATTGGTCAGCGAACTCAAAGCCCTGCCCGGTGTTTCCCGGGTTACGAGTCTGAAGGCGGAGGACGAATCCGAAGTTTGACCGATGGCCAAGTTAACTCCCATCCCGACGCCCCCCGGAACTGCCTGGCGGGAATTCCGTGTCCGGTATCTACCTGGCCTCGTATTTGCCTGTGTGCTTGGGGCGACGGCCATGATCTGGCGGGATTACGTCGGCCTCGCCACAATGGTCGGCGAGGTCGAGACAGTGCGTGCCGTGGTTTCCTCCTCGCACGCCGGACATGTCGTCTTGCTCAACGCGGGTCACTTCCAGGCGGTTGCCGCAGGCGAACCGCTGGTGCAGATTGTCGTGGCCGATCCGAAGGTTCTGGAAGCCCAACTCAACCTCAGCAAGGCGAGGATTGACTTGGCCCGAATGACGGTCGAACCGAGGCTTCGGAAGGAAAACAATCAGATTAATTTAGAGAAGCTCCGGATGGACTGGATGGGTCAACGAGTTGAACTCGCGATCGCGAAATCCCAACTCATCTACTTCGAGAGCGAATTTGCACGCCTCGAGCGGCTGTTTGGGGTCGATGCGAATCCGTCCATCGCTCCCAAACCCGATTCCCAGCTCGCCAGTCGGGCGCAATACGATGTCGCAATTCGGGACCGGGACGTGACTCGCGCAAAGATCAGTGAACTGACATTCCTCGTGAACGAAATGGACGCCGCGATGCGAACGGTTGATTCCGACGAATCAAAGATTGAAGGGGGGATGCCAAACTCCGTCCGCGCCACTATCGCTGTCGAGGAACGGCTCCTGGAGTTGATCGAGACGCAGCTCGCACCGGTCATGCTGACCTCCCCCATCGATGGCGTGATCAGCATTGTCCACCGGCGACAGGGGGAAAATGTCATGGCCGGAGATCCCATCCTGACCATCAGTCAGAATAGGAGTGAACGGATCAATGCCTTCTTGAAGCAGCCCCTCTCGGGTCAACCCAAGGTTGATCAAAGGATTGAGGTGCGCGCCCGGTCCGCCGACCGACCGGTGGGTCAGGGAAGGATCGTGGCCGTTGGCAGCCAATTGGAGCCAATCCTTCCTCAGCTACTCACCCTCAATCTTCAAGGCAATCGACCCGTGGAACTCGGTCTGCCGGTCGTGATAAGTATCCCCGACGTCCTCAAGGATCGCTTGTTCCCGGGTGAAGTAGTGGATCTGCGACCGATTCATCCCCCCTGACCACCCTCGCGCGGAAGGGAGTTTGAACGTTCAATGCAAAATGCCTCTTGCTACCAGCCCTTACGGCCACCATAAATTCCGCCCCGAAGAAAGAAGATCTGTATGGCCGATATCACAAACCGCTACGAACAAAACGTTCCTGGAAAATATTTCGTCGACAATCAGTGCATTGACTGCGACTTGTGCCGCGAGACCGCTCCCAACAACTTCACTCGCTTCGACGACGCCGGTTTCAGCTACGTTTACAAGCAACCGTCGTCCCCCGAAGAGGAGGCTGCCTGCAAGGAAGCAAAAGAAGGCTGCCCCGTCGAAGCCATCGGCGACAACGGACCCTAAAAATCACGACTTGGACCGCCGAGACTTGGCCCACAAGCCGCGCCGGTGGAGCTTGGCGTCCAATTCGAGTTTCTCGAGACGCTGTCGGTATGGGACGCTCTTGGTTCCATCCGGGTGGTTCATTGCCACCCCCTTGACCCGAGCCCAACCCAGGCGGAGAAGTTCTTCTCCGAGATCAAGCCCATCGGAGGTCACGATGAATGCGTAGTAGCGGGGTTGGCGAGACATCCCCATCGCCGAAGCCCATCGTGTTCGGACAATGAAGGGTTTCGCAAGCAGAGAGGCGCTGGCTTTCTTCGCCTCCTTTCCCGCCGCCGGGATGTCGTGGGTGGAAACGCCGAAATGCGCCGCCTGTTCCTCGTTGCGGGTGGGAATGCGGGAGTCCGATTCCGGGCAGTCGACCCACGCAAGCCGAAAAACCTGCTCATCGCCATCCGCCAACTTGACCCGAAAACTGTCACCATCGCCATACTCGGTGACAACCAGCCTGCACCGCTCGAACTTCAACCAAGACTTGACCTTGGGGTGCTCTTCGGCGGCCCAAGTGCCGAAAGGAAACACCGCCAAGAAAAGGACGAGTGCCAGACACAATGCGGTTTTTTTCATATTTGAAGAATCCTGCGGGGTGAGCCGGACGCAAGGATTGAATCGCAAAGCAGGATCGACCCCACACACTCTCCCTCCCCGCCACCCACAGCCATGTTCCACGGGCTGATCCACGGGCTTGCGTTCGTGGCCATTTACGGCGATAATGCCCCACGTCAAGACAAGCCACGCCTAACCTGGAAAAGCCCATGCTTACAATTCTTGGACCGAGATCGACCAACTCTGGCTTCTGCGATGGGGTCTCGCGACGTAATTTCCTGCGCATCGGTGCCCTGGGTCTTGGGGGGCTCGCGTTGCCGCAGGTCCTCCAGGCCGAAGCGGAAGCCGGCGTTCGCTCGGCCAGTAGACAACATAAAGCGGTTATCATGATCTTCCTGCCGGGGGGACCCTCGCATCAGGACATGTTTGACCTGAAACAGGATGCCCCTGCCGAAGTGCGTGGGGAATTTAAACCGATCAATACCAACGTTCCCGGTATCCAGATTTGCGAGCACCTCCCGCGCCTGGCGCAACTCGCGGACAAATACACCGTCATCCGCTCGATGGTAGGAATGGAAGACCGCCATGAGTCGTTCCAGTGCTATTCCGGGCACATGAGTCGCAACCAGCCCCCCGGCGGCTGGCCCTCGATGGGAGCCGTCCTCACTAAACTGCAGGGCTCTGCCGATCCGGCCATCCCCGCCTCGGTCGGCCTCGCACCAAAAATGGGTCACGTCCCCTGGTCCGACAATGGCGTGGCCGGGTTCCTGGGAACCGCCTGCGCACCCTTCGAAATCAACAAAGGCGGAGGTAAGGACGACATGATCCTGAACGGCATCACTCTCGATCGGCTCGCCGACCGTCGAGCTCTCCTGACCTCAATGGATCGATTTCGACGGGATGTCGATAGCTCGGGCATGATCTCCGGCTTGGATGCCTATAACCAGCAGGCATTTGGGATCCTGACTTCCAGCAAACTCGTGGCCGCCTTGGATCTGAAAAATGAGGATCCAAAAATTGTCTCTGCCTACGGGAAGGGAGATCCAAAGAATCGCGATGATGGCGGGCCAAAGTTGATGGAGCATTTCCTCATTGCCCGCCGGCTGGTCGAAGCCGGTGCCCGCTGTGTCACGTTAGCTTTTAGCCGATGGGATCACCATGGCGACAACTTCGGCGCGCTCCGCCAAGACCTGCCGCTTCTGGACCAGGGCCTCAGCGCCTTGATTCGTGATCTGCACCAACGTGGCCTCGAACAAGATGTCAGCGTGGTCGTCTGGGGCGAATTCGGGCGCACGCCAACGATCAACAAGGATGGCGGACGTGACCACTGGCCGCGGGTCAGTTGCGCCCTCTTGGCGGGCGGCGGAATGAAACACGGTCAGGTCATTGGCGCAACCGACCGCCTGGGAGGCGAAGCGTCTGAGCGTCCGGTCCAATTTGCCGAGGTTCATGCCACACTCTACAGCGCTTTGGGGTTGGACGTGAACAAGGTTCTCCTCCCCGATCTCACCGGCCGGCCGCATTTCCTCGTGGACAACGGACATCAGCCGATGCGGGAACTGTTAGGCTAATCGCAAGTCACACACCGCCTCGGACGGTTGATTCGGATGTAAATGTGAATACGATCGCGTTGCTGAATGACTTCCGACGAAATCAGTCCGATGAGGCCTTCGCGACACTCACACACCGTTATATCAACCTAGTCTTCTCGGTCGCCTTGCGCCGACTGAATGATTCGGCACTCGCCGAAAATGCAACCCAGATGGTTTTCGCGCGTCTCGCGGGCGCCCCCCCCGTGGTGACAACGGAATCGGAACTTCTCGGATGGCTCCACCATACGTCCCTCCACGTCGCACTGGATTTGTCCCAGCCAGAATCTTGCCGAATAAATGCCGACCGGACTGCGGCATCTCTGGACACGGGCATTGCCGAACGGGACCCCCGGTGGACGGAACTCGCACCACAGCTCGACGAAGCAATCGAAAATCTTTCACCGACCGAGCGGCAAGCGGTGTTGATGAAATATTTCCAAGATAACTCCCACCACAACATCGGGTCCAAATTGGCCGGGGGAATTAGCGAAGACACATCGAAAATACACACCAGCCGAGCCTTGGAACGTTTGCGGGTTACCTTTTCCGCGAAGGGAATTATCTGCACCGCGGGGTTGCTCACAAAACTCCTCACAGCCCATGCCATCGAAACGCCTCCGGCCAACCTTGTAGCGCGGTTGACCTCACTCCCTCAACCGCAGGGCGGTGGGGCCGATGGCACCACGGTGCCCGGGCATTCCTCCGCCGGCTGGCGATCGAAATTCGCGGCTTTTTTCCGCCGCAACCGCAGCAAAGGGGTCGGTCAATAGTAATGTCGTATTTTGTTTTCCGAGCAGGTTTCCGATTTTTCAATGATCCTTTTTTGGGGTGCAGACTTCACAAAGGCATGGCAAACCGGCGAACCCTCCAGGAAAGGCGCTGGGCAAGTTCCAAGATCTCGCTAAACCCGGTGTGATGGACTAGCTCCGGTGCATCGGAGGCGTCGTCGGGGGCACATTCTACGATGACGACGTCCTGTCGTCGACCTCGCGCATGCATTTCCCATAACTGGACGAAATTGCGCAGGAGGGGTGACAATTTCTCCGTCAAGGATATCGCCAGTATGACAAGCTGTGCCCGAGATGCGTCCGAAGCGGCGACTTCTCTGAGAGTCTCAAGCCGGAGGAGATTGATCTTCCATAGAATGTCGCGACGATCGATCAACTCCCCTTCCGTTTCCAGCAACTGGCAGGCACGAGTAGCCGCAACTGCAAACGCAAAATCTTCGTAGAGAACGAACACATTGGACGATTCCGGAGGGTGGACATTTTCGAGGATCCTGAGGTCTTTCGTGGCGATTCGTTTGAAACCGATCGGTGCAGATTGAAAATCGAGAAGAGTGTCGGCGCTGGCTGGAAAATTGTTCATAAGTACTTTGAGCTATGAGACGGTACAGGTGAATCGTTGGCTGCCATGGGTACCGGTCTGAAGGCGGTTCGACTCTCCTTGAAGGATTTCCCAAGAACCTTCCGCAGATGTCCATGACTTCGCACAACGCCTATCCTTCCATACCGAAATGGCAGGCACGTGGATAGTGTGTGACGATTCTCTGACTTCAATTCCTCCACCCAGCCCTGATCATCGCTGGATGTCAGATTTCGAGGCGAAAAAAGGGGAACCGTTTCCGGTTCCCCTTTTGTGATCGCTTGGAAATATTGACTCCTGTGCTTTCAGTTTCGGTTCGGCACCTTCGGTGAGTTCGATATTCGATCGGTGGCTCGTCGCTGCGCCGGCCCGTTCGCTTACGGAATCGCCACCGCCCGATACATTCGCTTCGGCGGCACCTCAACCGGAGCAGACGAATCTTTGAAGAGCATTGGACTGCTCGTCAACGTGACGGTGCCCAGCGTTGTCCAAGTAACGGGCTCAGTCAGATCGGTCGTGTATTCGATACGATACCGCTGATTGATGGGGCCCGCGATCGTGAGCCCCGCGTAGGCTGCGATACTCGTGGAGGAGACAGCTACTGCCGTGCTGTTGACAGTACTGTCCGCGTTATGAACCGCCACATAGTAGGCCCCCGCGGTTGCGGGCGAGATTGCCGCAATTGTGTAGGATGAACCGATTGCATCTGGAATCATCTGATCGTTCAAATACCATTGATAGCTCAAGCTTGGCCCGCTGGCTGTGACGGTCAAGGTGACGGATTCGCCGGAAGCGAATGTCCCTCCGACAGGATTGGCATCAATTTTCGGCGGTTCGCCCTGGCTTGGCGTTGGCAAAGGAGGCGGCGTCCCGGCGCCGGCACCCGTAATGAGGCCGCTTTCGGCCGCAAAGCCCCAATCGGAAAGCCAATTGAGATTCCCAAAAGCACCCGCATAGCTGACCGGCGAGTAGAAGCCGTCGTTGGGGGCGATGCGAGCGCTGGACAGGGCGGGACTGCCCACCTGCGGACGCGGATCCAGCTGGAAGGCCGGAACATTCGTGCGACTAATGCCAGTCAGCATCGGGTCCACAAACGTGTTGGTGTTCGCCGCATCCGTCAGCACCCATTCGGCCGTCGCATTCTGCCAGTACGGCTGGGCCACGCTGTTGGAGGC
>CAMAUY010000175.1 GCA_945861565.1 Akkermansia muciniphila | reverse complement strand
AAACGGAGTATCCAAGAGGCCACTAAAGAAGAACGAAGCGTTACGGACCCGTGTGGAGGAAGATCTTATGAACCTCAACAATAATCCAGAGTTGGTGCGTTCATTTTTTATGGCAGAAAGTGTAGTCTATGCTAAAGACTGATCAGTACGTGCTGGAGAACCGGCATCTGATGAAGAGTCTTTTTCCAGAGGTGTTCACTGCCTCGCGCATCCGGCCCGTGTCCAATTATCCGATTCGACTGCGCGACATGCTCGAATTCCTCGCGCCGGACGGCGGCGCGGCACCGCGCGTCGTCCTGCTCACCCCGGGAATGTACAACTCCGCTTATTTCGAACACTCGTACCTTGCCCAGCAGATGGGGGTGGAACTGGTCGTGGGTGGCGATCTGGTGGTCTCGGAAGGTTACGTCTGGATGCGGACGACCCATGGATTCGAGCGCGTGGACGTCATTTACCGTCGCATCGACGACGATTTTATGGATCCGGAAGCGTTTCGTTCGGATTCAATGCTGGGGGTGCCGGGCTTGATGGAGGTTTATAAACGAGGCAATGTCGCGCTCGCAAATGCGCCGGGCACGGGAGTCGCCGATGACAAGGTGGTCTACGCGTATGTGCCGCGAGTCATCAAGTACTACCTCGACCAGGATCCGATCCTGCCGAATGTCCCGACGTATATTTGTGACGAGGAGAAGGATTTAAATTACGTCCTTGATCATCTGCCGGAACTCGTGGTTAAAGCGGCCAATGAATCCGGCGGCTACGGCATGCTCATCGGGCCGCACTCGACAACCGAGCAATGCACGGATTTCGCCCAACGAATCAAAGCCAATCCGCGGAACTATATTGCCCAACCCACCCTGGCGCTTTCGCGCGTGCCCACGGTCGTCGATGATCATCTCGAGGGGCGTCACGTGGATTTGCGGCCTTACATTCTCTACGGCAAGGAAATCTTTGTGATGCCGGGTGGATTGACCCGCGTCGCGCTCAAGAAAGGTTCGCTTGTCGTAAACTCCTCCCAAGGGGGTGGCAGCAAAGACACCTGGGTGCTCGCGGAAAACCTGCTCTCCGAAGTGGATCGTTCATCACCGGACCCGGTTCCAGGCCAAAACCAAACTCAAAATCAAGGAGGGCTCTCCTAATGCTTAGCCGGGTCGCGGATTCTATCTATTGGATGAGCCGTTACATTGAGCGCGCGGAAAATGTGGCGCGCTTCGTGGACGTCAATTTGAACCTCATGCTCGATGCGCCCAGCGGTGCCGATCAGCAATGGTGGCCCGTCGTCAACACCACCGGCGATCACGCGGACTTCGAAAAGCGCTTTGGCAAAGCCACGGAGCAGAACGTCATTCAGTTTCTCACCTTCGATCGTGAGAATCCGAATTCGGTCATTTCCTGCCTCCGAACCGCGCGCGAGAACGCGCGTTCGGTCCGTGAGATCATTTCGTCCGAAATGTGGCTGCAACTGAACACGTTTTACCTCATGGTGAACGACGCCGATTCCTCCGGCAAAGGCATGGAATCGCCGGCGGAATTTTTCGGCGACGTAAAAAATGCCTGTCACCTCTTCAATGGCGTTACGGCGGCCACCATGACCCACGGCGAGGCCTGGCACTTCGGCCCCATCCTCGGCCGGATGCTGGAACGTGCGGACAAGACCTCCCGCATCCTGGATGTTAAGTACTTTATCCTGCTCCGTTCGGTCGCGGACGTCGGCACTCCATTCGATGACATTCAGTGGGCCGCCGTCCTCCGTTCGGCGAGTGCGTTTGAGATGTATCGCAAACGCCACGGACGCATCTCGCCGAAGGCCATTGTGCAATTTCTGCTGCTCGATCAGGAGTTTCCTCGATCGATCCGGTTCTGTCTGAACGCCGGGCGCGAATCGCTGCATGCAATTTCGGGCACACCCATCGCCAGCTTCCGGAACAGTGCGGAAAAAATGATCGGCCAACTCTGTTCCGATTTGGCCTATGCGACGGTGGACGATATCGTCAATGGAGGCTTGCATGAATACCTCGATGACCTCCAGTCCAAGATCAACGCCATTTCGTCAGGAATTTCCGAGACCTTCTTCGCCAAGCGGATTCCGACTCCTGGCAAACAAATCGCGAATGACCGGATTCAATGAAAATCATGTAACCCTCGCGCATGGGCATTGATTAGCTCGCGCCCATTTTTACCGACGTTTACAAACGCATCCGCAACCGAGTGGCTTAGCAACTTGTCACCGATTGACTACTGACCACCGACCCCTGACTACTGATCACTGATCACCGACTACTGTCCCCTGCCCCCTTCACCCTCGCCTTCCCCGGTTCCTCGCCCCGCTCTATGGCCATTCACGTCGCTCTCTACCACAAGACCCACTACACTTACGATCAGCCGGTCGGGCATGGCCCGCACGTGGTGCGACTGCGTCCCGCGCCCCATTGCCGGACGAAGATTCTCACCTACTCGCAGAAGATTACCGGCGGCGAACATTTCATCAACTGGCAGCAAGATCCGTTCTCGAACTGGAATGCCCGCCTCGTCTTCCTCGCCCCGATGAAGGAATTCTGCGTCGAGGTAGAACTCGTGGCCGAGATGGCGGTATACAACTCATTCGACTTTTTCGTTGAGGATGCGGCGACGAATTTCCCGTTCACCTACGACGCAACGCTGAAGATCGACCTCACGCCGTTCCTGAAGCCGTGCGCGGTCACGCCAAAGCTGGCCGCCTATATCGAAGGCGTCCGGCAGGACATCCTCAGGCACCCCGAGGTTCAACCGCACGCGCCAACCGCCGCGTCCCTGCACCGCGCGGACATCCATCATGACGGCGGCCATCTGCCTGCCACCGCGGCGGA
Source organism: Akkermansia muciniphila (assembly GCA_945861565.1). GTDB lineage: Bacteria > Verrucomicrobiota > Verrucomicrobiia > Limisphaerales > UBA9464 > SIBK01. The sequence goes on along the minus strand of CAMAUY010000175.1, from coordinate 6,729 downwards.
ACCCGTGGCCGGCCCGGCAAATCACAACGCCAAGGCCATAATTCCCCCGCCGCTTCGCACCATCGACTTCCTGGTCGCACTGAACCAGCGGCTGCAGCGTGACATTCGGTATCTCATCCGGCTTGAACCGGGAGTGCAGGCGCCCGAGGAGACGCTGACCCAGCGCAGCGGCTCCTGCCGCGATTCCGCCTGGCTACTGGTGCAATTGCTGCGCCAGTTTGGTCTGGCCGCCCGTTTCGTCAGTGGTTATCTCATCCAACTCGCACCCGACCTGAAGTCGCTCGACGGCCCGAGCGGCACCGAGATTGATTTCACCGACCTGCACGCCTGGTGCGAAGTGTATCTGCCGGGTGCCGGCTGGATTGGCTTCGACCCGACGTCCGGCCTGCTCGCGGGGGAAGGCCACCTCCCCCTCAGTTGCACCCCCGAGCCGAGCACCGCCGCGCCCGTCAGCGGTGCGATCGACAAGTGCGAGTCAAAGCTGCAACACGCGATGAAGGTGACGCGGATTTACGAATCACCGCGCGTTACCAAGCCGTACACCGAGGATCAATGGAAGGAAATTGAGACGCTCGGACACGCCATCGATGCGGACCTCAACCGGCACGATGTGCGTCTCACGATGGGCGGTGAGCCCACGTTCATTTCCATTGATGACCCGGACGGCCCCGAGTGGAACTTTACCGCCACATCGCCCAAGAAACGCATTCTTTCTGACAAGTTGCTCAAGCGTCTGCGCGCAAAATTCGCAACCGGCTCGCTCGTCCACTACGGGCAGGGCAAGTGGTATCCGGGCGAATCGCTTCCGCGTTGGGCTTTCGGTTGCTACTGGCGCAAGGACGGGCAGCCAATTTGGCGGCGAGACGACCTGATTGCCGACGAGGCGAAGAACTACCAACACACGACGGATCACTCGGCGAAATTTCTCCAGGCCCTGTGCCTCCGACTCGGCGCCGACCCGCAATGGATTCTCTCCGGGTTTGAAGACCCGTTTTATCATGTGTGGAAGGAACGCCGACTCCCCTTGAACGTCGACCCGCACAAGGCCAACTTGAAGGACGACGAGGAGCGCGTGCGGCTCGCGAAGATTTTGAGGGAGGGACTCGCTAGCGTTGTCGGTCACGCGATTCCGATTCAGCGTGCCTGGAAAGGGCACAGTCCGATTTGGGCCAGCGGCCCGTGGTTTTTGCGCGATGGAAAGCTTTTCCTCACCCCCGGTGATTCACCGATGGGCCTGCGCCTTCCGCTCGATTCATTGCCTTGGGTGAAGGAGTCGGAGTATCCGTACATCCATGAACTCGATCCCTCGGTGGCTCGTCAGCCACTGCCATCGCCCGAGGAATTTCGCCAGCGATACCTACGCACCGAGACTCCCGAGCGCCGCAACGCGGCCATGCTCCGGGGCAGCCGTCAAAGCGAGGCGGATGCGAAAAAGGAAGCGCTGCGCGAAGACCCGACGCGCGTCCCTCAACCCGGCGAATCAGCCGCGTGGATTATTCGTACGGCGCTCTGCGTCGAGCCCCGCCAGGGCACGCTCCGCGTCTTCATGCCGCCCGTCGCAACGATCGAGGATTACCTCGAACTCATCGCGGCCGTCGAGGATACCGCCGCGCGGCTCGAAACGCCCGTCGCCATCGAAGGCTACACGCCGCCGCGGGATCCGCGTCTGAACGTGCTCAAGGTCACACCCGACCCCGGCGTCATTGAGGTCAATCTCCACCCCAGCAAGTCGTGGGACGAGCTCGTGGATCGCACGACGGTGCTTTACGAGGAAGCACGCCAGAGCCGGCTCGGCACCGAAAAGTTCATGCTGGACGGCCGCCATACCGGCACCGGCGGCGGTAATCACATCCTGATCGGGGGCGATGCCCCGAGCGACTCGCCCGTATTGCGGCGCCCCGATTTGCTGCGCTCGCTCATCGGCTACTGGCAGAATCATCCGTCGCTGAGTTGGCTCTTTAGTGGCCTGTTCATTGGGCCGACGAGCCAGGCCCCGCGCGTCGATGAAGCCCGCAACGATTCGCTCTACGAACTCGAAGTTGCCTTCAAGGAGCTCGACCGCAACATCAACCTCGTCGGCTATACGCCGCCGTGGCTTGCCGACCGGCTCTTCCGTAACCTGCTCATCGATGCCAGCGGGAACACGCACCGGGCCGAATTCAGCATCGACAAACTTTATGCACCGGAGGGAAGTGCCGGCCGGCTGGGTCTGGTCGAAATGCGTGCCTTCGAGATGCCGCCTCACGCACGGATGAGCCTCGCGCAGCACCTGCTCCTGCGCGGCCTCGTGAGCAAGTTCTGGAGAGAACCCTACCGGAACGACCTGGTCCGCTGGGGCTCTGACATCCATGACCGCTGGATGTTGCCGCATTTCTGCGCAACCGATTTCCGGGATGTGATTCACGACCTGTGCGATGCGGGCTATCCGTTTGAATTCGACTGGTTCGCGCCGCACTTCGAATTCCGTTTCCCGCGCATCGGTGATTTTGCGCAGCGCGACGTCCAAATCGAACTCCGCACCGCCCTTGAACCCTGGCATGTCCTGGGCGAGGAAGGTGCCTCCGCCGGAACCGTGCGCTACGTGGACAGCTCGATCGAGCGTCTCCAGGTCAAAGCCAGCGGGCTCATCGGGGACCGGTTCGCGCTCACGGCAAATGGGCGTCGCGTCCCGTTGCATTCAACCGGTACCCACGGCGAAAGCGTTGCGGGTGTCCGCTACCGCGCCTGGCAGCCACCCGAATGCTTGCATCCAACGATCGGCGTGAACACGCCATTGACCTTCGATCTGTACGATACCTGGAACAAACGCAGCCTCGGTGGCTGCACCTACCACGTTGCCCATCCCGGTGGACTCAGCCCTTCTACGTTTCCTGTCAACGCCTACGAAGCGGAAAGCCGCCGCTTGGCGCGTTTCTTTATCCAGGGGGCGTCTCAGGGCAAGTACATCCCATCGCCCGAGCCCTTGAATCGAGACTTTCCCTTCACGTTGGATTTGAGGAATCTTTGAACAAACTAGGCCGCGCCGCAGGCGTCTCGCCCGGTCTGTATGAATTCAACGAAGGACACACCCTCCGCTCATTCGCACGTTTTCGGGAGCGGACGAAGCACGGCCGACCGCTTCGACGAATTTGCATCCGAGAACGGGCAACCCCGCCCGCACTGGCGAACGCTCGCGGAATCGCTGGAACGTCTCGGTCCTCACGAACTGGCGGCGCGTGCCGAGAATTGCCGTCGGATTCTCCGCGAACATGGTGTTTCCTGTTTTGTCAGCCAACACGGCCGCAACGTCGATGAACCGTGGCGCCTCGACCTGCTGCCACTGATCATTTCGGCGGAGGAGTGGTCCAAACTCGAGTCCGGGCTCATTCAGCGTGCCCAGCTGCTTAACCTCATCCTCCACGATCTACACGGCCTGCAACGGCTCGTTCGCGACGGCTTCATTCCCGCGCCGCTGATCTATGCGAATCCCGGCTACCATCGCGCCTGCCAGGCGATTGGAGCTCCGGCCGGCGGCTATCTCCACACCTACGCTGTCGATCTTTGCCACTCGCCGGATGGACGCTGGTGGGTTCTGGCCGACCGCACCCAGATCCCACCGGGCATCGGTTTCATGCTCGAGAATCGCACGGTGATTTCGCGCGTGCTGCCGGAGGCGATCGAAGCTGTCCGCCCCCGTTCCTTCTCCGAATCCGTCCGACTCCGTCGCGAATCCCTACGCCGTCTCGCACCGAGTGGCACCGACAATCCCTCGATCGTTCTGCTCACATCCGGCCCACGAAACGAAGCCTACTTCGAGCACGCGTACCTTGCGCGGCTACTGGGGTTCACACTCGTCGAAGGCGATGACCTCGCGGTCCGTGACCGCAAGGTGTTCGTCAAGACCCTGGAAGGATTGCATCGCGTCGACGTCATTCTGCGGCGGGTGGCCGACGCTTTCTGCGATCCGCTGGAATTGCGAAGCGACTCGTTGCTGGGCGTTCCCGGATTGGTTGAAGCCACCCGAGCGGGCGGGGTTGCCGTGATCAACGCGCTCGGCAGCAGTCTGGTCGAAGGCCCGGTCTTCCTGCCGTTCCTACCGAGTCTCTGCCGGCATCTCCTGGGCGAAGAGATTAAGCTGCCATCGATCGCCACCTGGTGGTGCGGCCAGGCCCGCGAACTAGCCTACGTCCGCGAGCACTTCGACGCGCTGACAATTCGACCGTCTTTCACACTCGGCGGCACCGTCGTCCGGCCGGGTGAATTGCCCCCGGCCGAACGTACGGCCCTCCTCGGACAACTCTCCGCTCATTCCCACGAATACGTCGGCCAGGAAGAATTGCAACTTTCCCGTGCACCCACCTGGGCCGAGCATCACGCGGAATCGCGACCGGTTGTGCTGCGGGTTTTCGTGCTCTTTGATGGCGAGAATTACCAGGTGATGCCGGGCGGCATTGCCCGCATCATGCGCAACGAGAAACTGAGTTCGACCCTGGTGCCGTTGAGCGGACCTTGCAAGGACGTCTGGGTGATGCCGGTCGTTGATGACGGCACCACCTTCCTCCAGACGATCCCTCCCCCCGCACCGACGCTCGAGCGCACAGCATCCGAGCTCCCGAGCCGAACTGCCGACCATTTCTTCTGGCTGGGCCGTTACGCCGAACGCTTGGAAAACGTCGTCCGCACGACACGCTTCACGGTCGGGCGATTGTCCGACGATACCGGTGCCGGAAACCAGGTACGAACCCAGGCCTTGGCCGAACTCCTCACGCGACTCGACCTCGTAAACCTACCCGGCGACGTCCCGCATCCGCGCGACGCATTGCAAGAGGAGATCCTCCGTGTCCTCCATCAGGAAGATCGCGCGCATGGGGTGCGCGATTTACTCGGGAGAATTCACTCCGCGGCATTCTCGGTTCGCTACCGCCTATCGTCGGATACGTGGCGCGTCCTGAACCGGCTCGAACCGGACGCGCGTCTGAAGATCGGCCGCCTGCCTCTGGTCTATGCGTCGACAACCCTGAACACGCTGATCCTCGATCTCGCCGCGTTCAATGGCATGGAAATGGAAAACATGACGCGCGGTCACGGCTGGATGTTTCTCGATCTCGGCCGCCGCATCGAGCGGGCGGTCAATCTCGCGAAATTGGTGCGCGCAGTCTTGGACGGCGGTGAACGGACCGAATACCTGAGGGTACCGGCGCTGGAAATCTCCGACAGCATGATGACCTACCGCCGTCGTTATTTCTCCGAAGCCAATACCTCCGGCATGCTGGAATTGCTGCTCAGTGAGCCGACCAACCCCCGTTCCCTGATGTTCCAACTCGCGCGCATTGAGGAGCACACGCTCAGTCTGCCGGAAGGCGCGCACCGCGACGGCGTCGCCCTGCTCCGGGGCCGGGTTTCTCAAATCGTCGGCGAACTTCGGGAATTGGAGGGGCCCGGCTTTGAAAACGTGCCAACGTCCGACACCGCGGATTTCCTCGAACGGGTCCTCATCGAGGTGGGCGGTATTTCCGAAGTGCTGACGCAGGTATTCTTCAGCCATGTGACGCCCAAGGTGAACTGAGATGAAAGCCCAACTCTTTGAAATCGAGCACACCACCCTCTACGACTACCACGCCCCGGTGACTGTTTCGTATCACCTGATGCGTCTGACGCCTCGCGCCCTCTCGCGCCAGCGGCGACTTACCCATACGATTGAATTGGATCCCGCACCCGCCACCCTGAATCGCCGCGTCGATTACTTCGGCAACGATACAACCTTCGCCACCGTGGACCGTACCCACCGGCAGCTCCGCGCCACTTCACGGAGCCGCGTTGCGGTCAGCCCGGCGTTTATTCCCGACGCAAGCGAAACGCCCAGTTGGGAAAGCGTGCGGGGACTGTGTCGGACCGACCGAACCGCTTCCGTGCTCGAAGCCACGGAGTTCACCTTTGCGTCACCCGCCATTCCCGTTACCGCGCCCTTTGCCGAATATGCTGCGCCCTCGTTCGCCCGGGACCGACCCATTCTCGAAGCCGTCGCCCACCTCACCGCGCGCATCCATCACGAGTTCAAGTTCGACCCCGCGGCGACAACCATTTCGACGCCTCTCGACGAGGTGCTTTCGAATCGCCGCGGAGTTTGTCAGGACTTCGCGCACCTGCAAATCGCCTGCCTTCGCGCCCTCGGTCTGCCCGCCCGCTACGTCAGTGGCTACCTCGAAACCCGGCCGCCGCCGGGCAAAGAAAAACTCGTCGGTTCGGATGCCTCTCACGCATGGATCTCCTTCTTCTGTCCGGGAATCGGCTGGATCGACGTGGATCCGACCAACAATTTGTTCCCCTCCATGCAGCACATTACCGTCGGCTGGGGCCGCGACTACAGCGACGTGAGCCCGATGCGGGGTGTTATCCTCGGCACGGGCCGACACACGCTTAAAGTCGCGGTCGACGTCACGTCGCTGGAGAGCCGTGGCGCGCTGGGCTGACGGCACTGGCTCGCCGGAATCTCCGACATCGGAAAGGGTGGCAGAACGCGGAATCGGACGGCAGCCCTGCCAAACTCACAGGGCTGCATCAAGCTCATGAATTGGAGGCCACGAGCTGCGGCTGGGAGCGCTGGCATCCTGCCCAATGCCACTCAGATTTGGTCAAAGAAGTTGGGCATTAGCGGCCGCTCGTGAGCCGGTAAACGTCGGAAATTTCTGAGGGTGGTGGCGAATTTTTCGAATTTGGCCAGGTCGCGGTTTCTTGCGCTTCGGCAGTTCA
>CAMAUY010000174.1 GCA_945861565.1 Akkermansia muciniphila | reverse complement strand
CACTCCAGGGTGGGCTAACCTTCAGCGGATGAGCCCGCCAAAAACTCCTCCAATCGGTCCTCGACCCGACCCCGCTTTTCGCTCCTTTTCAGGGAATTGAACTTCCACATCTTCTCAACCAATTTTGCCGGTTTTACTGAGGTCTGAGGCTTGTTCGAACATGGCGTTTTCGGAAGGGAGAGGTCGAACGGAGGCTATGAGGCCAAGAGGATAGCGCCAAGCCTGCTTTCGTTGCTTCGCGGCATTCCTTCCCGTCGTGCTGAAATGCTCGGACTTGCCGTTGCCGACGGGAACACTCTCCTGACAGCATCTCGAAGTCGTAGACCGCGCGAATTCCTTGCGAGGCGAAGGATGGAAGGGGCTGGCCCGTTGCGATTCTTTACAGGTTACCCGCCGGCGGGCTTAATCTCGAAAAGTAACTTCCCAGGCATAGGTAAACACCCCTGACCCGGGCGGACGTGTTAGCACTGGGCGTTAGCACTAAACGTATTTTATTTCGTAACCTGTTGCAATGAAGGGTGGTGCCAGCGGGAGGAATCGAACCTCCGACCAAGGGCTTATGAGTCCCCTGCTCTACCGCTGAGCTACGCTGGCAGCGGGCGAGAACGGATAGTTTTTTGGCTTCGACCCGGCAAGCCTTTTTCAAGTGGATTCACCGGTCAGGTCCTGGATACGGGCCTGAATGCGCCGAAAGACGGGCTGCTCGCGAAGAAGGGCCAGATCGGGATCTTCAGACATCCATTGGAAATCGCGGAAACCAAGATCCACCGCCGTCTCCAATTCACTCGCTGCAATCTCGATCTGCCCCGCCAACGTCAGACTGCACGCCAGATTGTATCGGACCTGAGGATCCGCCGGGCGGAGATTCGCCAGCCGGCGGTCAATCTGCAATCCATCCACAACTCTGCCCCGATCTACATACGCATCTGCCAGCTGCTCAAGAGCTTCCGAATACGTAGGATCGCGCCGAATCAAACCCTCCAGAAATCCAATCTGGATATCGAGATCTCGCGACTGCCGCGGACTCAGACGCTTGAGTTTGGTTTTTGCCATCGTGCCGTCGGAACCTCGGAAGGAATTGGCCGCCCGTCAAGCGGGAGACGACGTCCCCTTGGCGCGAATCGTGGCTTCATGCCCTCCAGTTTCATGCCCGAAGGGGATCTCTGTCCACCGGAGGGTTCATGGGAAATCCCGATCGGGTGCTTTCGGCGAAGGTTTGTTCCAGTCCGGCGGATGGATGCCCTGTGATCCGCGCGAGGAGCCTGGCAAGCCACCAGCGGTGCGCTTCATTCGCGGTTCCCTCGCTTCCCTGACCATGACAGAATCGCCCCATGCTTGCCGCCATCGACTGGCTTTTTCCGAACGGTGATTTTCTTGGGATCAGCTGGAATCTATGGAAAATTTTCGGATGGGCGGGCAACGCCATTTTCTTCAGCCGCTTTGTCGTGCAGTGGTATGCTACGGAAAAACGGCGCCAGGTTGTTGTGCCGGTTGCGTTCTGGTGGCTCAGCATCCTCGGCTCGTGGATGCTTCTCCTTTACGCGCTCTTCTACCGCAGGGATTCCGTATTCGTGCTCGCCAACGCCTTCAACTGGATCCCCTACGTCCGCAATCTGATGATCCACAAGCGACATCAGCGCGAACTCCAGATCTGCCCGGCCTGTGAATACTCCGCGAGTAGCGCCGCCAATTTCTGCTCGCACTGTGGTCTGAAGTTCGAAGAATGATGCGCGTCATCCCTGTGAATTTCACCCAATCCACTTAAAAACCTTTCGCCCCTCCCATGCGCTTCACGTTTCTCCTCGTTGTGTTCCTAACCGCCCTCTCGCTCCAGGCGGAACCGAAGAAGATCGTTCTGCTCGCCGGTTCCCGGAGCCACGGCCCCGGTGAACATGAATTCCGCGCCGGCTGTCTTTTGCTCGCCCACGCGCTGGAGAATCACCCGGAGGTGCATGTCACCGTCGTCAGTAACGGTTGGCCTGCCGACACCTCCGTCTTTTCGGGTGCTGCGGCCGTTGTCACCTATGCCGACGGCGGCTCGGGTCACCCGGTCATTCGGCCCGAGCGAATCAAACTATTGGATCAATTGGTAGCCAGCGGCGTCGGGATTGGTGCCATGCACTATGGCGTCGAGGTGCCGGCTGGGGAGCCTGGCTTCGCCATGCTCCGCTGGACGGGCGGTTATTTTGAAGCGTTCTGGAGCATTAATCCCACCTGGACCGCACGGTTCAACTCACTGCCCGACCATCCCGTCGCCCGGGGCGTGAAGCCCTTCGAAATTTACGACGAATGGTATTATCACATGCGCTTTGCTCCCAACCTGCAGGGAGTCACCCCGATCCTCAGCGTGCTGCCACCGAAAGAAACTCTCAATCGACCGAACGGCCCGCACAGTGGGAATCCGTTCGTCCGCGCCGCCGCCGCCCGCGGGGAATCCCAGCATTTGATGTGGGTCTTGGAACGTCCCGACGGGGGCCGTGGCTTTGGTTTTACCGGCGGCCACTACCACAAGAACTGGGGCGACGAAAACTTCCGCAAGCTGGTACTCAACGCGTTTTACTGGATCGCGAAGGTGGAAGTTCCCGCCGGCGGCGTCCCGTCGTCGATTTCCGCCGCGGATCTCGGCAGCAATCTGGATGTGAAGAAGAAATAGGCAAATCGCTGGGAAGGCATGCTGGATGCGTACCCACGGGCACCAGCCCGTGGGTACATGGCACGAAGGAATCCCTCCCCGCGAGGGCCTGCGGACGCACGGGCAGGGCCACGATTGCGTGCTACCCGCCGCCCCGCTGGGGTTTAAAATCTGCGCACGTCGAAACCCATGGCTCGCGCCATGGGCTAAGGTCTGGCGGCGCTCCGCGCCTTCCAAATAGCGCGAGCTCCCATTCCATCCGGTTCTACCGCCTACGCTGCCCGTGAGGACGCTGCTTTCACGTTGTATCGGAACTAATACAATGTCTCCGGAGCGGACTTCATTTCGAAGGGAACGACTGACCGACGGGGTGGTCTACTTTCGACCTTTCGCAGGCTTCTTGGCGGCCTTCTTCGCCGGGGCCGGTTTTGCGTTCGCGACTGGTTTGGCCTTAGTCTTAGGGGCCGGCTTTTGTTTTTGCCCGCGCCCCTTGAACGTTAGTTCGGCAACCCCCGATTTGTCGAGTTCGCCCAACCCCAGCGCTACCATCTTCGAGTATTGTCCCAGCGTCGCTTTCGCGAGGGGTAGATTCATTTTTTGAGCCGCGGCAATTTTCAGCGCGATGCCGGAATCCTTGGCCGCATGGGCGGCGCTGAAGAAACAGCTGTGATCCCGGTTCATCATGTCCTCGCCATCGGTCGCCAAGACGCGTGAATTGGCCCCGGTCTGCGAGAAGATCTCCATCAGCATCTTGAGATCCAATCCGAGAGCCTGACCCAGGCCCAAGCCCTCCGCCAAGCCCGCCGTGTTGATATTCATCACCATGTTCACGAGCGCTTTCACCTGCGCCGCCTTACCCGTCGGTCCCACGTAACGCATCGATTGGGCCAGTTTTTCGAGCAGCGGCTTCGCACGTTCATAGACGGCTTCGCGCCCACCCACCATCAAGTACAACGTGCCCTGACGCGCTTGGGTAATACTCGACGCCATGCATCCCTCGAGGCTGCGTGCGCCCACTGCTTCGCAGCGCCGTTCGACCTCCTGATGGGTGCCCGGGGAAACGGTCGCGCAATTGATGAACGTGCGCCCCACGGCACCCGTGAGCAGGCTGTCTCCTTTTCGAGCAAAAATGCCCTCCATCGCCTTGTCGTCCGTAACGACCGTGATCACAACGTCGGATGCCACCGTGACGGCAGCGAGACTCGCGGCCTGCGGACAGCCAAGCTCCTTCGCGAGGTCGGCCGCCGCCGCGGGGCGGACGTCATACACCGCGCTGATTGAGTAACCCACTTCCTTGAGGCGGCGGGCCATGTTGGCTCCCATGCGGCCGACTCCGACAAATCCGATTTTCTGGCTCATGATACGTTCTGAGATTTGAGACGACAGTTGTGTTTAGTAGACGAAACTCCGGGCACCCGGTGCCGGGACGAGATCAAGGGTGTACCGGAGTGCCTCGCAGTTTGCACGCGAGAATTCAGCCCGATCGACGGTCTTCCACGACCCCTGATCCGCGGATAGGAATCTGAAAATGAGAAAAAAAGCTCTCGACGGTGCCTTTTCTCCGCGTGCAGTTTTTATATATACTGTATTGAACACGGCCACGCAGCCCTATTTCCCAGAAGACAGTGCTTGCCATGAGTCTTGAATTCGTCGCCCCCGACGAAAGGGGAGTGGGAACAGCGGATAAACGCCGATCGACCCAGATTCCAGGCCTATTCTATCCGCGTCAATCCGAGTTCATCCGCGGTTCTTCTTCGCGGCTTCCTTATCCACGGATTTGGGACGACCCGCCGGGCTTGACGCCGTAGTTCGAATCACGGACGATCCACAACGTCGAATCCCAGCGTTATGCATACTTCAAAGAGTCTCATCGCTTCGCGCCGTGAATTTCTGTTCACCGCCGCCACCGCCGCCGCTGTCGGACCCGCCATCCTGGTGCCGCAATCGACCTTCGCTGCGAACAGCGATACGCTGAAGATCGGCCTGGTGGGATGCGGCGGACGCGGCACGGGTGCCGCCGGCAATGCCCTCACCGCCGATGGCAACTGCATTGTTACCGCCGTGGGCGACGCCTTTCCGGAAGCCATCCCTCTTTCCTTGAGCTCGCTCAAGAAGCAGTTCCCCGGTCGGGCGGACGTAACGCCCGAGAAGCAGTTCGTCGGACTCGACGCCTACAAGAAGGTGATCGACTCTGGCGTCGACGTCGTCCTGCTCGCCACACCTCCCGGTTTCCGTCCGGACCACTTGCGGTATGCGGTCGAGGCCGGGAAACAGATTTTCTGCGAAAAGCCTATGGCCACCGACGCCACCGGTATCCGTCACGTCATGGAATCGGTCCGGAGGTCGAAGGAGAAGAACCTCAACCTTGTCTCTGGATTTTGCTGGCGCAACGATTTGCCACGCCGGGCGCTTTATCAGCAAATCCATGATGGCACCCTGGGGGACGTGCGGTCGGTGTATGCGACGTACCTGACCGGCCCGGTAAAATCCATGCCCTCCGCCAGCAAGCGCCCGTCCGGCATGGGCGACCTCGAATGGCAGATGCGGAACTGGTACAATTTCGTCTGGCTGTCCGGCGACGGCTACGTGGAACAATGCATCCATAGCGTGGATAAATTGGCGTGGACGATGCGCGACCACCCTCCGATCAAGTGCACTGCCACCGGCGGTCGAATGCTCCCGAACAACGAGGGCAACATCTATGATCACATGACCGTGGTGTACGAATACGCGCACGGTACCCGCGGCGTCATCGCTCAACGGCAGATCCCTGGCTGCGCCAACGACAACAGCGACTATATCCTGGGCACGAAGGGCATTGCCAACAACACCTGGAGTAACCCCGCCATTCGGGGTGAAAAGACCTGGCGCTACGACGGTCCCAAGCCGGACATGTACGTGGTAGAACATGAGGATCTCTTCCGCGCCATCCGCTCCGGCGTGACGCGCAACGATGGGGACTGGATGTCCACCAGCACGTTACTCGGACTGATGGGCCGGATGGCCGCCTACACCGGCCAAGAGATCACCTGGGAACAGGCCATGAACTCGACGGAAAAATTGTCGCCCGACTCGTTCAGTTGGGACATGCAACTCCCGATCGCGGCGATGGCGGTACCCGGAAAATACAAGTTGAGCTGACGTCTCTTTCGAAGGTTGCGATGCCGTTCCGGCGGTTGCGACCGATATCCAAATCCTTGACCCTCTGCCCCCGATGACTACCCGCCGCTCCTTCCTCCAACTGAGTGCTTCCGCCGCCGCCGCGGCCACCGCCGCCGTTTCTTCGGCGCGGATTTCGTCCACACTCGCCGCCGATGCAGATGCCACCCCAAAGAAGCGCTCCATTAAGAAGGCCATCATGTACGGAACCATCGGGGTGAAGGGCTCGGTGCTCGACAAGATGAAGGCCGCCCGCGACGCGGGTTTTGAAGGCGTCGAGGCCATGGGTGGCATGGATCCCGACGAGGTCTTGAAAGCCCTGGAGACGACGGGACTCAAGGCGGCGAGCGTCTGTTGTCACACGCATTGGGCCAAGCCTCTGTCGGATCCCAATCCGGAAGTTCGCAAAGTGGGACTGGAAGGATTGCGACAATCACTTCGCGACGCTCACCGTTACGGGGCGAAATCCGTGCTGCTCGTTCCCGCCGTGGTGAATGACACCGTCTCGTACGACGACGCGTGGCGCCGTTCGCAGGCGGAGATCGCGAAGGCTACGGACTTGGCGGAGGAACTGGATGTTTTTATCTCGATCGAAAATGTCTGGAACAATTTCCTCCTGAGCCCGATGGAGGCCGCCCGTTATGTGGACGACCTCAACAGCGATAACGTCGGATGGCATTTCGACATTGGGAACATCATCCACTACGGCTGGCCGGAGCAATGGATCAAGGTCTTGGGCAAGCGCATCCAGCGGCTTCACATCAAGGAATACAGCCGTAAGAAAGCGGACAAGGAAGGGAAGTGGGCGGGTTTCAATGTTGAATTCCTGAAGGGCGACAACAACTGGCCGGCGGTGATGAAAGCCCTCGACGCCATTGGGTATTCGGGTTGGGGCATTGCGGAGCAGGGCGGGGCCGGCAGTCCGGAGGGCCTTGCCAAGCTGGCTTCCGAGATGGACCAGATATTTGCGTCCTGAGGGGCCCGCCTTCGTTCGCAAGTCAAACCTTCCGGAGACCAGAGGCTTGAATTAAAGTTGCCGGTTGTCATTCCGCGCAGGCCAGGTCTAATTGTTCCCATGAAATTTCGTGTGCATATCGAGACCGATGAGGATGGCGTGTTCGTGGCAGAATGTCCTACGTTGCCCGGCTGCATTTCGCAAGGTCCCACGCGGCAGGAGGCGGTGGTCAACATCAAGGACGCCATTGCCGGTTATCTGACCAGCCTGGAAAAGCATGGCGAGGCCGTGCCGCTACCCATGAACCGACTCCATTTCCCAATTCGAGGACGAAGAACGAGCGCGACGGACGAGGACGATTTGAAGGACGCCATTGCGGCGCTTTCGCCCTCGTCCTCGTCCTTCGTCCGTCGATGGCGACGAACAGCACACCGACCTATGTGCCGGGACGCACGGAGCGCGGTTCATGGTCTTAATTCATGTCGATTCTTTGGAAAACTTTCCTACCCATGAACCGACTCCCTGGGAGCGCTGGCATCCTGCCGGCGAGCCTGCAGAAAGGACCAACACCCGCCGGCAGGGATGCCGGCGCTCCCAGGTTCTTGGTCCCAATTCATGTCCATTTTTTGGAAAACTTTGCTCTCCAACAACGTCGGGATGGACGAGCGACGAGGGGATCAGGCCCGGGCGGGAATAAGGCGGCCGACGGAAGCATTGTGCCGGGTCTGAAGTTCCCGAATACATAGGCCCACCAAAGGCAGGTTCATGTCATGAACTTCAAATCCCTCGCCGATCTCCCGCAGCAAGGTGATGGTCAGATCTCCCCCGAGATGCTCGCGGAACTCCTCGAGTCCGCCGGTCACCAGCAATCGGCCTGTCGAGTCTTCGTGCAACAATTCGACGGCGAAAAGTTCGAACCCGAGTTTTTCCAGCAGTGTTAAGACACGCTCGGCGGCGGGTGCCGGGAGGTGGCCCATCCGCCGGGAATAGATCACATCCAGGGCAATTCCGATCGCAACCGCCTCGCCATGACGCAGGCGATACTCGGAGAGTTGTTCGAGCTTGTGGGCAGCCCAATGGCCGAAGTCCAGCGGACGGGCACTTCCCATTTCAAAGGGATCGCCGCTGCCAGCAATGTGGTCGAGGTGCAGTTCAGCGCTCCGATGGATCAGGTGCTGCATGGCCGCTGGATCAAACCGGGCGAGCGCACCGGCGTCATGTTCCAGACGCGCAAAGAAAGCCGCGTCCCGAATGCAGGCAACCTTTACGGCCTCCACAAAGCCGGCCCTCTTGTCTCGGGACGACAGCGTGGCGAGCAGGGTGAAGTCGTTGATCACCGCGAACGGTGGGGCGAATGTTCCGACGAAATTCTTCTTGCTGAACGCATTGATCCCGTTCTTGACGCCGACGCCGGAGTCGTCTTGCGCGAGGGTCGTCGTGGGAATGCGGATCAAGCGTACGCCACGATGCGCGGTGGCCGCGGCCAGGCCCACCATATCCAGCAGGGCACCGCCTCCGACGACCACCAGATAGCTGTGACGGTCGATATGGTAGCGGTCGATCAGGGCATGGATTTCGGAGACTCGGAAGTAGGCATTCTTCACCGCTTCGCCGCCGACCATGAGCGCGGGCACTCCAGCGAGCGCCATGGTTGGCTGCTGCTCGAAGTAGGCTGAAATCTGTTGCAGCAGTGTGGGGTTTGCCTCCGCCAGGGATTCATCCACGACGCACAAAACCTTCGTCGAGCGCTGGAACGGGCCCGGCCGGCCGTCGCTGATAACGTCCGCCAGCGTCGGGTTCGTTCGGGCAAAGACGTCGTGAGTGAAGTGCACTTGATGCCTCCACTCCACCCGAATGGTTCGCTCAATGACGGACATGTTCGAGCAGCCTGCCCGTCCTCTAAAAGATTTGCAAATCGACCTTTATCAATCTCGGCAGTTGTCGATCAGGTCAGCAGCGGGGCTCCGACATTGAGCTGATGTCGAAGGCAGTAGGCACCATTGACGACGTATTTTTCGGCCCAAAGCCTCAATCCAGACCGGTCCTCCGCAGAAAGCGCGCGTATTACCCGCGCTGGCGAGCCCACGGCCATGGAACCCGACGGGATTTTCGTGCCGGGAGTAACCAATGCATTCGCGCCGATCAGGCACTGATCCCCAATTTCCGCGCCGTCCAGCACCGTGGCACCCATGCCGATCAGGCATTCGTTGCCCACGCGGCAGGCGTGGACGTTGGCTGAATGTCCGATGGTCACCCAGTCGCCGACAATGCACGGCAGGTCATCGGCCAGATGCAGCACGGCGTTGTCCTGAATGTTGGAGTGATGGCCGACCACGATCCGGTTGATGTCTCCCCGCAACACGGCGTTAAACCAGACGCTGCAATGATCCCCAAGGGTGACATCCCCGAGAACCATCGCGCCCTTCGCCAGGTAGACATCCCGGCCGAGTACGGGTTGCCGTCGCAGAAACGTGTCGAGCTGCTGTACCAGTTTATCCATCCGAAGAGAATGCCTGCCAATCGAGGGCACGGCAATACAAGGGGGGCTGTCAACTGTTACTAATTGGCATTCAGCCCTGCGCCTTTCTTCGGTTTTCCGGTGCCGAAAACAATCGAAAACCGGCACTCAAAAAGAGGGATTCATCCCATGATTCAGAATCGCTAATTGACACTAGTACTGATCAGTCTTTAGCATAGACTACACTTGGCATGTATCCTGCTAAGCAACTGCATGTCGAAAATTGATGGGCGCACATTGGATCACAAAACGCTTCAACATATCCGCATCTTAGCGGTGAAACGAGTGGTCGAAGGTGGAGAACGGCCGGCGGAT
>CAMAUY010000173.1 GCA_945861565.1 Akkermansia muciniphila | reverse complement strand
GACGCCGGCCCCGTCGACGATGTGCCGGCCCCGGGCTGAGACTGAATGGTTCGGTATCGTCGCTTCCGTTGGGAAAGTCTGGGGTCGGTCGTGTCCCTATCGGACCCCGGTGGCGTGCCGTTTGACCGCATCCACAATTGGGCGATCGTCCGCACCGCTCTCGGCCACCAGCTTCAGGAATACCGGTAGCTCCATGTTCATTTCTCCGAGGAAATGACGATCGCCGGCACAGCCGTACATGAGGTCGGCCGGCATTTCTCCACGCAGTTTGAGGCGGGCCTTTGCGATCAAACGTGGAAGCCAGGCAATTCCATCGACTTCAGCCCGCTTGCCCGGGAGGTCTTCCATCCGCGCCGCTCTGCCAGTGGCCTTTCCCGCGAGGGCAGTCAGGAAATAGTCCCGGCGCAAGGCGGTTACCTCGAGACTGGTCGTCAGGTCCGGCTCGCCGTACTGATGAAAATCGTCAATGAAATCAAACAATTCCTGGGCACTGCACCCCACCGTCTTGAGAAAGGCCACATCCTCGGGTTCGAACAGCGTGGCGGGAGTCCGACGACCGGCGGTCCACGCCGCACTACCGCGTTTCCAGACCGCTTTAAACGTGTCGCGCCAAGCTTCTTTCATGAGAGTCTTTTTTAATTACCTACGACCGCAAGTTCTTCCTCGAACGTCACGATTTCGGCGATTTGGGTCAGGAACCAGCGGTCGATCTTTGTCAGTTGATAGATCTCTTCAAGTGTAAACCCGGCTCGGAGCGCGTGGCGGATGAAAAAGATGCGCTCGGCATTCGGGACGCTGAGTCGGCGGGCAATGAGATCTTTGGGGAGGATTGCCCGGTCTCCGTAAACCTCGGTCCCGATTCGCCACGGCTTGCCATCCCCACCCAGGCCGCTCCGGCCGATCTCGAGGGAGCGCAGACATTTCTGGAGCGATTCCTTGAACGTGCGGCCAATCGCCATCGCTTCGCCGACGGATTTCATCATCGTGGTGAGCGTCGAGTCCGCCTGGGGAAATTTTTCAAACGCAAAGCGTGGTATCTTGGTGACCACGTAGTCAATGGTTGGCTCAAAACTGGCAGGTGTTACCCGGGTGATGTCGTTGCAAATTTCATCGAGCAGAAAGCCGACCGCCAGCTTTGCGGCGATCTTGGCAATGGGAAATCCGGTGGCCTTCGACGCCAATGCGGAGCTACGGCTCACACGTGGATTCATTTCAATGATCACCATGCGGCCCGTTTCCGGATCCATCCCAAACTGGATATTGGAACCACCGGTCTCGACTCCGACCGCACGGATCACTGCAAAGCTGGCGTCCCGCATGATCTGATACTCCTTATCCGTCAGAGTCTGAATCGGTGCCACCGTAATGGAATCGCCCGTATGAACTCCCATCGGGTCGAAGTTTTCGATCGAGCAAATGATCACACAGTTGTCCGCTCGATCCCGCATCACCTCCATTTCAAACTCCTTCCAGCCGAGCAGCGATTCCTCGACGAGGATTTCGGAAACCGGCGAGAGGTCGATGCCGCGCCGTGCGATCTCCTCAAATTCCTCGCGATTGTACCCGATCCCGCCGCCGGTGCCACCGAGCGTGAATGCCGGACGAATGATGAGTGGGAAACGACCGATCCGGTCGGCTACTGCGCGGGCTTCCTCAAGCGTGTGCGCGGTGCCTGAGATCGGGACGTCCAGTCCGATCTGAAGCATCAACTGTTTGAAGGCTTCCCGGTCCTCTCCCCGATGGATCGCCTCCGCTTTTGCACCGATCATCTCCACGCCATATTTTTCGAGAACGCCGGACTTGTGCAGCGACATGGCGGTATTCAGGGCGGTTTGGCCGCCGAGTGTCGGAAGCAGAACCAGTTTCCCCTGGGCATCGATCCGCTTCAGTTCACCGAGTTCGCGAAGGATGATCTTCTCCACGCACTCTGGCGTTATCGGCTCAATGTACGTGCGGTCGGCAAACTCCGGATCCGTCATGATGGTGGCCGGATTGGAGTTTACCAGCACGACACGATATCCCTCCTCGCGAAGGGCTTTGCAGGCTTGGGTGCCCGAATAGTCAAATTCACAGGCCTGGCCGATGATGATCGGGCCGGCCCCAATGATG
Organism: Akkermansia muciniphila; assembly: GCA_945861565.1. Classification (GTDB taxonomy): domain Bacteria; phylum Verrucomicrobiota; class Verrucomicrobiia; order Limisphaerales; family UBA9464; genus SIBK01. The sequence continues at coordinate 7,667 of CAMAUY010000173.1, read as the reverse complement.
AGGACTGAGTGGATGTCGGTACGCTTTGGCATGAGTCGGAGGAGAAAATCGTGACACCGATAAATACGTTTGCGGCGGAGACCGTCACTGTCCGCCCTGAGCCGTAATGGAACCGGCTGTGAGGCCAGAAGGCGAAGGAAAAAGTGACTCGAATGAATTCCTCGCTTGCGACTGCCTCCCAACCGAGCCATTAATCAGGTCGCCAGGGCCCATGGAACGTGGACGAGCGAACCCCGCCAGGGCCGGAAGGCAGCAACGGTAGCCTGCTCCCGTCTGCCGTGGTCACCCTGGTTTTTCTTTTCCTGACATGACGCGGAGCCACACCTCGCCTCGTTCGCTCACGCGACGGGTATCTCTGGCTTCCGTGCCGCCTGCCCAGATCGTTCCTCTCGCCCCGCGTTGCCAACCTTCTCTCCGTCCCCTCCATGTCCACGTATCAGGTCATCGCCCGTAAATATCGGCCGCAGAAGTTCTCCGACGTGGTGGGGCAGGAGCATGTCACCCAGACGCTCGCCAACGCCATCACCTCCGGTCGGATCGCTCACGCCTACTTGTTCTGTGGTCCGCGCGGCACCGGGAAGACAACGCTCGCCCGGATTTTTGCCAAGGCCCTGAACTGCACGGGGGGGCCGAAAGCGGACTTCGACGAAGCGGATCCGCGCGTTCAGGAGATCACGGAAGGGCGGGCGTTGGATGTCCTGGAGATCGATGGCGCCAGCAATAATGGCGTCGAACAGGTGCGCGAGCTCCGCGAGACGGCCCGATTTGCTCCCGCCGCCGCCAAGTTCAAGATCTACATCATCGACGAAGTTCACATGCTGTCGACCGCGGCGTTCAACGCCCTCTTGAAGACACTCGAAGAGCCGCCCGCGCATGTGAAATTCTTTTTTGCCACCACCGATCCCGAGAAGGTCTTGCCCACCATCCTGAGCCGATGTCAGAGATTTGACCTGCGGAGGATCCCCGCCGCCCTCATCGTCAAGCACCTCGGATGGATTGCCGGTCGGGAAGGGGTTACCATCGACGAACTCGCCCTTCACGCGATCGCCCGCGGTGCCGATGGCGGAATGCGCGATGCCGAGTCTACTCTCGATCAATTGATCAGCTTTTGCGGTAACCGAATCGTGGAAGGGGACGTTTTGTCCATGTTTGGACTGGCTTCCCGCAGTCAAATTTTTCAACTGGCGGGATCCATTCTCGCCGGAAACGCCGATATAGCACTCCGCACTCTCGACGAACTGGCCCGGGGTGGGAAGGATTTGGGACGCGTCTTGGGAGACGTCCTGCACCATTTTCGTAACCTCCTGCTCTTTCAGATCGGCCAAGGTGACAGCAGTCTGGTCGAAGTGACTGAATCGGAATGGGCTTCCCTGGGAGAACAGGCGGGCGCGATCCAGACGGAAGACCTGACTCGCATACTCGAAGTGCTGAGCAACGCCGAAGGCCGCCAACGAGACGCCGGATCTAAGCGAATATTCCTGGAGATGACACTCGTCAAGGCGATCCAGGCAAGAAAATCGGTCAGCCTCGAAACGGTCCTTCGCGAGCTGTACCTGCTTAAAACCGCTGGAAGTTCAGCGGTACCGACCGGGCTCGACCCGGTCGGATCTCCTCCCACCGACGTTCCGTCCCCCCAGCCGTCTGCTGCGGTTGTCCCGGCAAAGATGCCAACATGCATCCCGGCCTCGCCCTCGGTTTCCGTCGCACCCCCGCCGCCCCCGCCCGCCCCGGCGGAGGCCCCCGCGACGCCGGCGGCCGCCAGGGATCCAGTCTCCTTGTGGCCGAGTGTACTTGCGGCCATGGGCCCCGTGCAACGGGCTGGTCTGGCGGACGCCCGGCCGCTTTCGTTTGAAAAGGGCTTGCTGACGCTTGGATTCCCGCTGGCGTCCGAGTCCTTTGACTTTTGCAATTCTCACGAGAACGCTCGCTTACTTGCGACGAAATTTGAACAGTTGGGCGCCGGTAGGGTTCGCGTCCAATTCATACGTTCCGAGGGGTTTTCATCCGCCGCCTCACTGACTTCCAGCCCCGCTTCCGTGCCGGTCGCCAAAGAAGGGGCTACGCCGACGTCAGCTGTTGCGCCTTCGAACTCCGCGGCGGGTGCCAGGACGCCCGGTTCCCCGATCGCCGAGTCCAAGAGTCCAAAGGCCGCTCCTGTTAAATTGGATAAGGCGGAGTTTTTGAATGATCCCCTAATCCAGCAAGCTCTGGAGATATTTAAGGCCCAGATTGTGGAGGTGCACGCCGCAAACGATGCCGGTTGAATCGACTCCGCGGGCCCAATACGAGGTCCGGCAATTTCTAGAGGCGATTGCGATGACTTGTGTCGACAACATCGTCGGAAGGAAGGGGCCCCGGCACCTTTCCGACGCCTCTAATCGGGTGAACTTTTGTTTTCCGTCGGGCGTTCTTCTCCGCCATGCTCCCATCCATGTCGAGTATCGGAAAACTGATGAAACAGGCGACCCGCATCCAGCAGCAGATGGAACGGGTCCAACAAGAACTGGCCGCGAAAATGGTGGAATCAACCAGCGGCGGCGGTGCCGTAAAGGTCGTGGCCCGATGCGATCAAACCATCGCCACGATCAAGATCGATCCGGCGGCGGTGAATCCGGCGGACGTCGGGATGCTGGAGGATCTCGTCATCATCGCGGTCAATCAGGCCCTCGCTCAGGCGAAGGAGATTTCAAATCAACAGATGAGTTCCGTGACGAGTGGCTTCTCCATACCGGGAATGTTTTGAGCGGGAATTTCATCGCCGATTGGTTGTTTCCGCGAATTCCGTCGCAGCGAGCCGCGCGGACGCCGGTTGTCTCGGGGTGCTGGTTTCGCTTTGCTTGCTGGAGTCGCTAATCAATTCTTCATGGCCAGTCTTCCAGATCCGGTGATGCGGCTGGTCGCTGCCCTCGGGCGGTTGCCCGGGATCGGGCCGCGCTCGGCCGAACGCCTCGCGCTGCATCTCGTGCAGGCTGATCTGGGAGGGGTTCGGGATCTGGCCTCCCTCCTGGTCTCGGCCCGTGAACGCATCAAAACTTGTTCAATCTGCGGTGCCCTTACCGAGACGGAGCCCTGTGACCTCTGCGCTTCGACGTCACGCGATGCGACCTTACTGTGTGTGGTTGAACGGGCGCTTGACGTTATCAGTCTCGAGAAGTCCGGCACGTTCAAAGGACGATATCACGTGCTCGGCGGCAAACTCAGCCCCCTGAATGGCGTCGGTCCCGAGGATCTGCGGATTGGCGAACTCGAGCGGCGGGCGGCCGCCAGTGAAGTCCAGGAAGTGATCTTGGCGCTCGGCACCGACGTGGAAGGCGACGCGACGGGCCACTATTTGGCGAGCCGGCTGGCCGCATGTGACGTCCGAGTGACGCGTATTGCCCATGGGCTTCCGGCCGGCAGCGGGCTGGAGTTTGCGGACGAGCTGACTCTCAGTCGTGCGCTGGAAGGACGGAGGGAGCTATGACGGATCCACGCTGTAATTCGGCCGTCGCTGCCCAGCGTCCATCGACGCCCATCGAGGACGTCGTGCCACCCCCTTGCGTCGTGGTCTTCGATTTGGGCAAGGTGCTGCTCGATTTTGATTTTGGATTGATGGCCCGGAGCCTGGCGGAGTGCAGCCGCGCTGGAGAAGCGGAGATCCGTGAGTTGTTGGATCAAAGCCCCTTGCTCCACCGATATGAAACCGGTTTGATGGAGACGGGGACCTTCATCGACGAGGTGGGGCGTCGCATTGGATTCCGCGAGACGAGTGATGTATTCGCTCGTTCTTTCGGAAATATATTCACACCGATCGCGCCGATGATCCAGCTGCAGCAAGACCTCCGCCGCTCGGGGGTTCGGACCGTGATATTTTCCAACACCAGCGAACTGGCGGTGCGGCATATCCGGGCAGAATTCCCGTTCTTCGCCGAATTCGACCACTACGTGTATTCCTATGAAGAGCGGGCCATGAAGCCATTGCCGGCCAGTTATGAATCAGTCGAGCGCCGGACCGGGCATCGTCTGGGTGAGATCCTGTACATCGACGACCGCCGTGAGAACGTTGATGGCGGAGCGTCGCGCGGATGGCGGGTGATTTGGCACCGTGACCCCGCCGAGACCGTTGCCTTGGTGCGACGGCACATGGGACACCATCGGGTAGACCCCGCGCCATGACCGATTCCGCCTACGAACTCGTGGAACTTGCCAACGGATCCTGGAGCGTCCGGTCCCGCGAGGTCCGGGAGACTTTTCACCCCGTCGTGGGACCTGAAGCGGAGGCCCGTTCTCTCTATGTGGAACAGCTTCGATTGCCCGAGCGGATGGCGGCAGCCACCGCAGGATTTGTTCTCTGGGATGTCGGTCTCGGATCGGCGGCCAACGTTCTCACGGTATTACGCGCCAGTCGCGCGGTGACGGGTTCCCTGCGGGTGATCAGTTTCGATCATACTTTGGGCCCGCTGCGGTTCGGCCTGAACCATTCGGCCCGGTTGCCCTACTTTGAGGGTTATGAGACGGCCGTTCAACAGCTCCTGGATCAGGGAAAGGTCGATTTCATGAATCACCAGCAGCCCGTGCAATGGGAGGTGCTAGGGGGGGATTTCCCGACCCGGATGGCCGAGTTCGACCGTGTAATTGAACCGCCTGCGGCCATTCTTTTTGATGCGTATTCGCCCGCTCGCAACGCGGCAATGTGGACGCTGCCGCTGTTTTGCAACCTCTTCCGCCGGCTCGACGGGTCGGTACCCTGCAATCTGGCAACCTATTCACGCAGCACGATGCTCCGGGTCACGCTCCTCCTCGCCGGCTTCTGGGTGGGGGCGGGCGAGGCGACGGGGGTGAAGGAAGAGACGACCCTGGCCGCGACCGATCCGCGGTTGATACCGAGACTTCTTGGAGCCGAATGGTTGACGCGGGTGAGACGGTCCACCAGTGCCGAGCCGTTACTGCACGCAACGTATCAGCAGGGCCCATTGTCCGATGAAAACCGTCAACGACTCGAAGCGCACCCTCAATTTCAAGGGGGGAGTCTCGGCATCAAGGATTAATTCATTGCAGGCATTGGCATGGATATGGCTAAGTCTTTGTCCCGTTTGCAAGAGGCCAAACAGTTGCAACCGTCCGTTGGGAGATTGATTTCAGTCCGCAATTGGAACCAGCTGACCAGACGGAGGTTGAGAGAGACGGGAAAAGAATTGGAAGCGAGAGCGGATGAGCCGCAGGCGAATAACGATTTATTACTCCGGACGAGTGCAGGGAGTGGGGTTTCGCTATCAAACTCGGCAGACCGCTGCGGGGTTTGAAGTGACGGGTGTAGTAAAAAATCTGCCCGATGGGCGGGTCGAATTAACGGCGGAAGGCAGCCAGGAAGAGTTGGAAACGTTCCGGCTGGCCATCCGCGAGAGTGGACTTGGGCCACTCATTCGACGCGAGGATGCCGAGTGGCTCGCTGCTACGGGTGAGTTTCGTGGTTTTGAGATTGTGCGCTGACGATGGACGGGATGATGGGTTGGGTGATGGACTAGGTGATGGACTAGGTGATGGATTGGACTCCGGATGAGATACGCAATTTTGGCAGATATTCACGGCAACCTGGAAGCCCTTCAGGTGGTCTTGGAAGATTTCAAACAGCAGAAGTGTACCCACCACGCTTGTCTCGGCGATATCGTCGGGTATGGTGCCAATCCAAAACAGTGCCTCGACATCATCCGTGGGATGAACATCCCGGTCGTGAAGGGAAACCACGACGAGTATGTGGGTATCGATGAAAACCCTGACGGATTCAATGATGCCGCGGCCGAAGCCGTGACGTGGACACGACAACAATTGACGCCGGACGACCGCAAGTGGTTAAGGGAACTGAAGTATTTTCGGTTGGTCGCCAATTTTTCCATCGTCCATGCGACCTTGGATGCTCCGCAACGGTGGGGGTATGTCTTTGAGAAGCTCGAAGCTGCTGCCAGTTTTACTTATCAGAATACGCCCGTCTGTTTTTTTGGCCACACGCACGTGCCGGTGGCATTCGTGCGGGACACGACGGTCCGAGGCGGAACCTACTCGAAGTTCCGGGTTGAGCCGGGCAAGAAATATTTCGTTAATGTTGGGAGCATCGGACAACCACGCGATGGCAACCCCAAGTCGGCTTACGTGATATACGATCTGGAGGAGCAGACGATCGAAATCCGGCGACTGGATTACGATATTGCTACCGCGCAAAAGAAAATTATTGCCGCAGGACTTCCCGAGCGGCTCGCCAAGCGGTTGGCCCTCGGGCGATAACCGGGGGGGATACGAGCAGCTGGAAGTCCACGCCTTTGAAGGGCCCGTTCGCCAGGGGGTGTTGGAAAGCCTGTGGGAGAGATCGGTCGAGGCAAAGGCTTAATGGAATTAAGGAGGGGAAAGTGTCGCGTGGGCCGACGGCTGGCCATTCGGGATTCGCGGCCGGCCTCCGGCCGGGGCTGGTTCCGCAACCGTCCGGTCATCAGCGCCCCCGTCTGCTCCAGAAAAAGCCGCCGCCACCAAACAAGAGCACCAGTACCACGATGATAAGAAGTGTTTCAGTTGACATATGGTTGGACAATAGGCCGGGCTGCGACTTCGCGAAATGGGGTGTTCACCTAACACCCATGCGCTGCAGCGAAACCGGCCATCGCGCTCCGGTTGCAATCCATGCCTCCCGCGGGCCGGGTCGCTGAGCTTGGGTCGTTCGGCCGGGCCAATCTCCAAGTTCAACAAGAGCGCCAGGTTTTCATTCGTGTCATTCGTGGGCACAGCCGCATTTTCTTTTGCCCACGAATCACACCAATCACACGAATGCCTGAGCCGATTGACGCTGGTGTTCTTTCTTCGAGGTCCGGACGCCGAACCAGGTTGCTGCAGTGAACGCTCCATTCGCAACGAGCGCACAATGATTGCCAACGGAAGCTCGTTTTCGGACGGTTATTTCGCCTCGTCTGCCCCTGTTTGAGGAGGTGTCGATGATCACAGGCAACACCGCGCCCGCAGCGGGGCATAGGCATTCGCTCATCAGCGGTTTCGTTAAGCACGACATTGCCAGCGGGTTGGAGCCACTGGTGTAAGAAAAGCGGTGTCGCCGCTGCGCTCTGCCACCGCAGTCCAAGACGAGCGTTTGCCTCCGTTCCGGTGCGAAAGCGGCATGCCAGCCTTATGGAGTGCGGCGGGAAGCGGAGCGCCACGCCGCTTTCAGCACGCAGACAAGCTCGATTAATCCTCGATCCGAAGCGCTGGCGAAGCGGTGACTTGTTAATAGGGCGGATCAAGACGGACGGTGCCGTCGAGGATACTTTGGATTTGTAACAGAACTTATGGATGATTTGATCATAGGACCGGAGACTTCACACCGTCCGCTGGGTTCTCCGTAAAATCAACCGTGCCGGTCTGGTTTTCCAAAGTCGCAATCTCATTCCAACTGTAGAGATCGGTCGAGACTTCGACGGCATACCGACTCCCGGCCTGGCCTCCGAGAGTGAGGCGGATGGTGCCGTCGGATTGCGCTTGAATGCGAGTAATCTGGGGACGTGCCACGGCGTTTCGTTGGGATTGGGAATGTGACTGCGGCGGCGTGAGTTAAAGATATTCCTAGACTCAGGGCGTCTAAAGCCCCACCTTCGAGTGGGATGAAAGCTCTCACGAACGCATCCGTTGGCCCTTCGGCGCCACGACTTACC
>CAMAUY010000172.1 GCA_945861565.1 Akkermansia muciniphila | reverse complement strand
CGTCCAGCCGGCGGACAGGGCCGCTGCGCGATTCGTGATGCGCCTGAACGGCGCGGGGACGCCGCAGCGCGGCGTCCGCTACCGTCTCCGACAACATCGGGATGCACCGGCAAGCCGACATCCTCGCCTTTCCGTGTAGCAGTTTTGGCATGACTACGAGTAGGCTGACGCCATGTCCCGGCCAGTGCATCCCGACGATTGTCCGCGTAGTTTCCGACCTGCTCCGAAGTTTGTCATGATCGTGGCGTGCGGCTGGAGGGGATGCCTCCTGGCGACGATGTGGCTCTGCCTGGTGGATTCCGGCGTTTTGCATTCTGCGCTTCCCGACTACCGGCGCGACATCAAACCCATCCTGGAGCAACGCTGTTACTCCTGCCACGGCCGCTTAAAGCAAAAGGCCGATCTGCGGTTGGATGCAGGTTCTCTCGTGCTCAAAGGGGGTAAAGACGGCCCCGCGGCCATTCCGGGAGACAGCCGGGCGAGCAAATTAGTCCAACGAATCACCGCTGTGGACGAAAGCGAGCGAATGCCGACGGAGGGCAAACCACTGAGCTCGGAGCAGATCACGCTCATTCGAGATTGGATCGACGGCGGTGCCAAGTATCCGGCGGATGAGATTCCCCCGTCGTCGCCCGGGGAGCATTGGGCCTTTCAACCGCTGCGGCGCCCCTCCGTTCCACGGGTGCACGACGAGGAATGGTGCCGAAACGGCGTGGACCGATTTGTCCTGGCCCGACTTGAAGCGCGCGGTTGGAAGCCGGCTCCCGACGCCTCGCCGGCCGCCTGGATACGACGAGCCTATCTCGATCTGATCGGGTTGCCGCCCGCGCCGGAAGCGGTCGACGCATTTGCTGGCGGCAACCGGGGACGTGATGAAATCCTCGATCAGCTCTTGGCGGACCCCCGCTATGGGGAGCGTTGGGCCCGGCACTGGCTCGATTTGGTGCGCTATGCGGACAGCAATGGTTACGAACGGGACGCCGCCAAGCCCTTTGTTTGGCGCTACCGCGATTACGTCGTGAATGCGTTGAATCGCGACAAGGGATTTGACCGGTTTGTCATTGAACAGATTGCCGGCGACGAACTGATGGATCGGAGTACGGAGACGGTGATTGCCACGGGCGTTCTCCGGCTGGGGCAATGGGACGATGAGCCGGCCGACCCGGCTGCGGATCGGTATGACCAATTGGATGATGTCGTGAGCACCACGGCTCAAGTATTTCTGGGGCTGACCTTGGGGTGCGCCCGATGCCACGATCACAAATTCGAGCCGCTCTCGACGCGGGACTACTACTCGATGGTCGCCGTGTTCAATCCGTTGAAGCGTCCGCAAAATGGCCGCACGGAGTTGGTGCTTCCAGCAGGTTCTATCGCTGAACTGGAAGCCGTTCAGCTTCGTGACCGGGAAATCGAACGACTGAAATCGGCCAAGAATGACCCTCAGGTCGTGGAATTGCGACGGGCGACGCCCGATCTGCCGATGGGCTATTTTCTGCAGGAGCCGTCCTCAAAACCGCCCGAAACACACGTGCTACTGCGGGGAAATCCGCTCCGTCCTGGCGACAAAGTAGTCCCTGCGGTGCCGGCAATTGCCGTCCGAAGACAACCGGATTTTCCCGAACCGGCCTCCGGCACCTCCCGTCGTCGCCTCGGTCTCGCGCAATGGATTGTCCAGGCGGACAACCCACTCACGGCACGGGTATTGGTGAATCGCGTATGGCAACAGCATTTCGGTATCGGATTGGTCCGGACACCGAGTGATTTTGGACTCATGGGAGAACCGCCCACACATCCGGAATTGCTGGACTGGCTGGCGGACTGGTTCATTCATGAAGGCGGTTGGTCCTTAAAGAAATTGCATCGCCTGATTCTAAGCAGCCGCAGTTGGGAGATGAGTCGCCAGGCCAACCCGGAGTACCTCGCAGCAGATCCCGAGAACCGGTTGTTGTCCTTCACGCCTTATCGCCGGCTCGAAGTGGAGGCCATCCGGGACTCCATCCTGTCGGTCAGCGGCCAGTTGAATCAGGAGATGAGCGGGCCATCGATGTTTCCGACGATTCCGGCCGCGGCGCTCGAGGCGAATACCGACAAAGACACCATCTGGAAAGCGTCCAGCGAGTCGGCCTCTTCCCGGCGCACGCTTTACGCCTTCATCAAGCGGGGTCTCGTCGTGCCGATGTTGGAAGTGATGGATCTCTCGGATACCGTGCAAAGCTGCGCTCGGCGCCTGAACACCACCGTCGCGCCCCAGGCATTGACTCTCTTTAACGGCGAGTTCGTGAATCAACAGGCGGCCTATCTTGCCCATCGGTTGCGTCGGGAAGCAGGGCCGGATCCCGTCCGGCAGATTCACCTCGGGTATCGGCTCGCGCTGGGGCGGCCCGCCCATCCCTCGGAGATCGCGGCGATGCGCACGTTCCTCGAACAGGAATCTGCCGCGAAGGGTCAACGCGAGGGCGATCCTGATTTCGCCGCCCTCGTGCAATTAAGCCGCGTGCTATTCAATTTGAATGAGTTCGTCTACCCCGAGTAACCAACCCTTGCCATGAAAACATACCGATTCATTCCTAACCCCACTCCGTGTGGCCGGACACGACGCGAGTTCTTGTGGCAGGCCGGCGGCGGTTTTGCGGGTCTCGCGTTGATTGATCTATTGACGCAATCGGGTGCATTCGCAGGCCGAGCGCTCGCTGCCGAAGCGTCACCCCAGAGTCCGACAGCTGCGAAACCACCGCATTTCCGGGCGAAAGCCAAGCGAGCGGTCTTTCTTTTCATGAACGGCGGCCCTAGCCAGGTGGACACGTTCGATCCCAAGCCAGCTCTAACCCAATGGCATGGCAAGCCGTATCGGGGCGAGGCGAAGGTCGGTTCCAACGGACGGGCGATCGGGCACCTGATGCGATCGCCATTTGAGTTTCGCCGGCATGGACAAAGCGGGCTGGAGATCAGCAGCTTGTTTCCCCATACCGCCCGGTTTGCCGATGACCTCTGCGTCATTCGCTCCATGCATACGGACACGGCGGCCCACGCCAGCGGATGTTTGCAGATGAATAGCGGCAGCGTATTCATTGGAAAGCCATCACTGGGCGCCTGGCTGAGCTATGGATTGGGAACCTCGAATCAGAACCTCCCTAGCTTTGTGGTGATGACGGATCCCCGGGGTGGGCCGATCGGCAGCGCGTCTAATTGGTCCGCCGGCTACATGCCGGCGGCCTACCAGGGCACGTTATTCCGGAGTGCCGGTGTTCCCTTGCTCGAACTGGCGACCCCGCCGGGAACGACCGATCAATCGCAACGCCACAGTCTCGATCTCCTCAGGAAGTTGAACGAGGAACACCTGGCATCCCGAGCTCACGAGTCCGAACTGGCCGCGCGAATCGAATCGTACGAACTCGCGTTCCGCATGCAAACCGATGCGATGGACGTCGTGGATCTAAGCCGGGAAACCGCCGCGACTCGGGAGATGTACGGGTTAAACGACAAACTCACGGCCGATTTCGGACGAAAATGCCTGATCACCCGACGCCTGCTTGAACGCGGTGTACGGACCATTCAACTCTATTCCGGCGGCGGCCATATTGAAGATACCTGGGACGGACACAACGACTGCATCCAGAACCACAAACTCCACGCCGGAGAGACCGACCGGCCCATTGCCGCCCTGATGACCGATCTGAAGCGTCTGGGAATGTGGGACGAAACCTTGCTGATCTGGGGGGGCGAGTTTGGCAGAACGCCGACCAGCGAGGGCGTCGACAAGCCCGGACGCGATCATGACTGGCATGGATTCTCGATGTGGCTGGCGGGAGCTGGCGTGCGAGGCGGCCAAGCCATCGGGGCGACGGACGAATTCGGTTTCCGAGCGGTGGACGAACCCGTTCACGTCTCCGACCTCCACGCCACGATCCTCCACCTCATGGGCTTGGACCACCACCGCCTGACCTATTTTCATTCGGGGCTCAACCAGCGATTGACGGGAGTTGTGGAGCGATCCGTTGTGACGAAAGCCTTGGCGTAAGCTTCAATGGGGTCAGTCAATAGTAATGTGCTATTTCATTTCGTGATCGGACACTTTCACGCCTTTGCGGTAGGTGTTGAAGCCGAACATTGAAGGATCATAGGTGCCGATAGTATCGACGTCCGCCTTCTTCGGCACCTCGATGCCGGACAAGTGGTAGCAGGCGTTCACGAAAAGTCGGCGGAGATCTTCGCTGCGCAGGTCAGTGGCGGCACCGATAGTCGAGCAGAGGACCTTCGACTTGTTTCCCGTATCGCCCCGGTAGTCTCGCATCCAAACGATAGGCATGGCGGCCTTTTGAAGATTCGGAGCATCATCGGGCTTCATGCCCTTTAACACCTGTCCATGGAGTAAGATGGTGGCATCCGCTGGGAAATCCGCATTAACGCCATAAACATCCGTCGGTCCAAATACATCGGTTACGCTCCGGAGGATGGGATGGGATCGGTTGCGTCCGTCAATGACTCCCCGGGTGGCCTCTTTGCCGTGATCGCCGTGGTGGTACGTCCAGGTTTCGCCGACGACGCGTCCACCGAAGCCGCCATTCCACACGCCGCCTTTAAAGCGCCAGTCGTAAGTAGCGAAGACGCTGTCCTTTTTACGTTCGTAATTGAAGGAGTGGGTCGCGGTGCGGATCACCATCATGGGTTTCCCCGAATTGAGGTAGTTTACGAAATGCTGCATGTCCCCATCGGGCAGTTCACGAAAGCGAAATTGAAGAATCACCAGGTCCGCGGCGGCCAGGAGATGCATCCCGGGAACGTTGGTCTGGTTGTTCGGATTGATGGTTCCGTCCGGATCCTGTGAGAAGAGGACAGTGCACTTGAAACCATGTTTCTGGCTCAGGATTCGTCCGAGTTGCGGCAGGCCTTCTTCAGACCGGTACTCCTCATCGCCACTCAACATGACGATGTGCTTGCCGGCGCCGGGGCCGGACTTGGGTTCGTAAGTCACCCATGGGGCGGCAGTGGCGAGCGCGGCCGAGAGACTGAGAGTGGCGAATGCGGTGAGGAATTTCATGCCGGGGATCTTATGCCGTGCCGGGCCATAGTGAAGACACAAATGAAGGAAACCCACTCCGCCGGCGGATTCTCCTTCGCCGACCTGCCCTGCGGAGATCAAGCGGTGGCGAGACCCCCGCACGATGCCCAAACTCAAGCAGGGCCAAGCCAGTAGGATAGACGACACTCCTGGGCAAAAGAGGAAGCGCCCGCGTTTTGGAGTGCGGCGGGAATCCCGTCGCGGGAGCCACGCCGCTTTGGATCGGTCAGGACGGGCCTCCTACGGGCTTAGCGTTGGCGATGCGACGGGCGTGAATCCAAAGCGCCGTCGCCGCTTCGCTTTGCCGGCGCACTCCAAAACCCGAACGGTCAGGCCGCAGACCTGACCCACAGAAGCGTGGAGATTTTGTCGCAATCTCGTACGACACCTCTCTCGATGTTCGCGCTTTTACCTTTCTCGTAACTCCGATAGGTTTTCCGGGATGCAGTTTTCCGAACTTGGGTTACGCGCGGCCATGCTCGATGCGGTGGCGGAACTTGGTTACAAAGAGCCCACTCCCATCCAGGAGCAGGCCATTCCGCTCTTGTTGGAGGGGCGCGACGTCATTGGGTCGGCACAGACCGGCACCGGGAAGACCGCGGCGTTTGCCCTTCCCATCCTGACCCGCCTCGGGCCGCATGGGCCGGGGCCGCGGTGTTTGGTCTTGGAACCGACCCGGGAGTTGGCATTTCAGACGCACGAGAGCTTCTTAAAATTTGCGCGGTTCACCCAGTTGCGATGCGGTCTGGTTTACGGGGGTGTGGGGTATGGGAAACAGCGGGAAGATCTCGCAAATGGCGTGGATGTGTTAGTGGCGACCCCGGGTCGGCTGTTGGATCACATGGGGGAAAAGGCGGTGAAGCTAAACTTGGTTAAGTTTCTGATCCTGGACGAGGCGGACCGGATGTTGGACATGGGGTTTCTTCCGGATGTGAAGCGAATTGTGGAGCAGACGCCCCGGGAACGGCAGACCGCATTATTTTCGGCGACCATTCCGCCGGCAATCGAGACATTGATCACCTGGGCAATGAACAACCCGGAAACCGTTGCAATTGGGGCGCGGCGCTCGCCGGCGGAGACCGTCAAGCACGTTCTTTATCCCGTGGCCGAGGCTCAAAAGATGGATCTCCTCCTGGCCCTTTTGGAAGCGATTCATTGGGAGAGTGTGATCGTATTTTGCCGGACCAAACGAGGAGCGGACGAGGTGGAGCAGAGTTTAAAGCGCGCGAAGCATCGGGCCGCGGTCATTCACTCGGACCGATCGCAGAAGGAACGGGAACAGGCGCTCGAAGGGTTCAAGAAAGGGTCTTTTGAGGTGCTGGTTGCGACGGACGTGGCGTCGCGCGGGCTCGACATCGCCGACGTTTCGCACGTGATCAATTATGATGTGCCGCAGCATCCGGAGGACTACGTGCATCGCATCGGCCGCACGGGGCGGGCGCAGGCGACGGGAGATGCATTCACACTCTACACGGCGGGTGACGCCCAGGCGGTCTTTGCCGTGGAGCGATTTATCACGCAAAAAATTGAGCGATTGAAGCTCGAAGGATTTCCGTACAACTACACGGCGCTGTTTGACGAAGACAAGCTGGGCCCATTGCACGAGCGTCGGGTGAAGGGCGTCAAGATGGGGGGCGGCTACTACATCGGCGGGTCGCGGCGAAAACGGTAACTCCGCTCGGTAGGTAATAGCTGATTTCTAAACCCGATTTCTAAATGGTCTGGCAGTAGCACGTTAGAGAACGGATGGCGTCGCGGTCAGCCTAGCCGGGAGGGATTGGATGCGGATGTTCGAGAGCTCGTTTAAACTGCCGCGCCGGTATCCCTGCAGGTCGAGTGTAACGTGCAGGTAGCCGAGGGCGCGAATCCCGGCTTCCAGCGAACGGTGACGTTCCGGGTCCCACCAGCGGTGGAATTCTTCCGGACCGACTTCGATCCGAGCCAGATGCCCGGTTTTCAGTTCGTGATGGCGGACCCGAACCTCATGGAATCCCGCATCACGGAGCAGATACTCGGCCTCCTCGATCATGTGCAATTTCTGTGGTGTCACGGCTTCGCCATACGGAATACGGGAGCTTAAGCACGCGAGTTGTGGCTTATCGGCGGTTGGAAGGCCGAGTCGGGCTGAAAGAGCACGGATCTCCGACTTGGTAAGGCCGGCATCTTTCAACGGCGACCGGACGCAGAATTCGGCGGCGGCACGGGCACCGGGACGGTGGTCGCCGATGTCGCTGGCATTTTCGCCATAGGCGATGACATTGAATCCTTCAAGCCGGGCGAGGGGCGCGAGTTCGGTGAAGAGTTCGTGTTTGCAGAAATAGCAGCGGTTGTTCGGATTCGCCAGGTAGTCGGCGTTGTGAAACTCGGCTGTGTTCACCACTCGCACGGGAAAACCGAACCGCGTTGCCAGATCGAGCGCTTCCTGCAATTCCCGTCGGGGCAGACTCGGTGAATCGGCAATGACGGCCACCATTTTTGGGCCGAGCACGTCGTGGGCGACCTTGGCAAGGAACACCGAGTCGACGCCCCCGGAGTAGGCGACGAGGCAGGAGCCGTACCCGGCAATTTCCCGGCGCAGGCAGTCGTATTTGGTTTCCACAGGCACGGAGGTAAGCTGGCACCGGACTCCCGAGATGTCGAGCGGGGTAGATCCGGGGCCAATGTCGCGCCGTCCGGCCCGGCGGCCTGCTGCAGATCGTCGGATGCCGGACCCGCATTCGAATGCAGACCCGAGCCGCAGCCCGCCTGCGGTCAAAATTCCAGAAGGTTCTTTTGGAGCACCATCTTTCGAAGCCGAGAATCGGATGCACGGATTGGATAAACCTTAGGCTGCATAAAGGTTTCGGAGAAATCGGTCCGGCAGGCACCGGTGTATCCCAGCATTAGTTGAAACCGCGGCTTGATGGAATTCCGGCTCCCGAAGTGGATGCACCCCGATGACTCGATGAATAGCACTGTGCCCCGGGGGCCGCAGAATTCAATGACCTCCTTCGGATCGGCGATCGAATAGACCTCGTCGTCGCTGACGCGATATCCGCGCCCCTGCTTCCAATAACCGAGTTTATCCTTCACCGTTTGCGACAGGCTCCGCGGCAGGAAGGTCCAGGGACCGTGTTCAGGGGTGGTGTCCTCCAGGAGAACGAGCACGTAGACGTTCGGGAGGGAATAATAATCGATGTGATACAACTGGCTGTCATGCGGCTTACCGGGCTGGTCATCGAATGCGGAGTTCGAGTCCCTCACCGCCCACCAGTCTCTATTGCAACAGGTTACGAACGAAAGTCAGAAAACTAAGACTGCCCACTAAGACTATGGCAGGGGTGTTTACTGTGTCAGGGATGTTGCTTTTCCACGCCCCCCCGAGTATCCGGTAGCGATGCTCCAAAGACCGACCCCTTCCGAACTTCGCTGCGCGCTCCTTGTCTTCGTCGTATTGGTCGGCGGCGTTTGCGGTACTTGAGGCAAATTGCGCAACCAACAAAACAAAGACACAAAATGGCATCCGTTCCCAAAAAACTTACCGAGCGACTCATTGCAGGCGTGAAACGCTTTCAGTCCATCCTCGTCGCGGCCAAGGCCCGCGACGTGGGAGAGACTGACACCGTAACCATCGTTAAGGACATGCTGGCGGACGTGTTCGGATACGACAAATATGCGGAGCTTACGAGTGAGTTTGCCATTCGCGGCACCTACTGCGACCTCGCTATAAAACTCGATGGCAAGCTCTCCACGTTAATTGAAGTCAAGGCCATCGGAATTGACCTCAAGGAGGCACACGTTAAGCAAGCCGTGGACTACGCCGCAAATCAGGGCGTCGACTGGGTGCTTCTTACCAACGGCATTCGGTGGTGTGTGTATCACGTGATCTTTGCCCGCCCTATCGCCCAGGAGCTTGTCGTGGACATTGACTTTTCGACGCTCAACCCCAGATCCGACGGCGACCTTGAAACGATCTACTTATGGTGCAAGGAAGGGTGGCAGCGTTCCGCTCTTGGCGAATTCCACACCCAAAAGCAGGCTCTCAGCCGATTCTTTCTCAGTGCCATGGTCCTCTCTGATCCGGTGCTGGAGGTTGTCCGACGTGAGTTGCGCCGCGTGTCGCCGGATGTTCGCATTGATATTGACCAAATTCGCGCCGTCCTTGTGAACGAGGTCCTGAAACGCGAAGTAATGGAAGGGGACAAGGCAGACGAAGCCCGAAAGAAGATTTCCCGTGCAGCGAACAATTCTCTGCGCACGACTACGGCAAAAGAGGCAAAGGCTGTTAGTGCGGAAGTTGAGGCTCTATCAACCGCGCCTGAATTAGCACCAACTGATGAGCCTACCAATGCACAGGCGAACGAATAACGACAATGATCGCCACAATGCGGGTCCGCTCGTTGATGTTACACCCGCATCGCAGAAATTTCGTGAAGCTGGGCCGTTCCCCAGAATCCCCCGGTGGCGGGAGCGTGCTCAGCCTGGGTCACTGCCGAAGCCTCTTCATGCGCGCTCGGATCTTTCGGAGGCTCGCACGCTTGGCAGTCAACCCGGCGGAGTAGTTTCGAATGCTCGCCGCGCCCGCTCCTCCACCTCGCCGGTACTCGAACTCCATCCATCCTTGAATCTGCTCCATGTCGGCCGCCAGCTTGCGGCAAAGGAAACCGAGGTTGGCTTGGCCTGCATCGGCCCGGCCCGCGGCGAGGTCGCGGCGCATTTGCTTGTCGACTTGGCCGAGGTTGATCCGGGTCAACGTCCGCGCGCTTCGGTCGCCATAGAGCAAGCCAGAGATCATCGCCCGGATGTCATCAACGGGCTTCCTTTCGGTGATCCATCGGGCGG
>CAMAUY010000171.1 GCA_945861565.1 Akkermansia muciniphila | reverse complement strand
TGGTAAGTCGTGGCGCCGAAGGGCCAACGGATGCGTTCGTGAGAGCTTTCATCCCACTCGAAGGTGGGGCTTTAGACGCCCTGAGTCTAGGAATATCTTTAACTCACGCCGCCGCAGTCACATTCCCAATCCCAACGAAACGCCGTGCTGCCGGACCTCTACGACACCGATGGCGGTGGTCAAGGCATCGGTTCCTATTGCATGATGGCCAATAGTTGGGGTTTCACCGGCACGCAATTGAACCCGCCGCATTTCTCCGCGTGGTCGAAAACCTTTCTCGGCTGGATGACGCCCACACTGCTCAACGCCCCGGGCAATTACTCGTTGCTCCGGGCCGAGACCAGTCCCACGGCCTTCAAGATCAGTACGGGTTACCCCAGCGGCGAGTATCTGCTAGTCGAGAACCGGCAGCCGTTCGGATTTGAGAGTACCATGCCCCAAGGCGGGCTGGTCATCTGGCATATCGATGAAAACAAATCGGAGAACACCGATGAAGGCTATCCGGGCCAGGCCGGGTGGCCGGGAAATAACCAGCACTACAAGGTGGCGCTTCTCCAAGCCGACGGCCTGTTCAACTTAGAACACGGCAACAATCGGGGCGATGGCGGCGATGTTTACCACGGCGCAGGTGTGTCAGAGATCAGTCACAGCACCCTGCCCAACACGGATGCTTATCAGAACGGAACATTTCTCAATACCGGCAACCGAATTTTCGCCATCAGCGGCGCCGGTTCCACCATGACGTTCAGCTTCTCGAATGACGGCGGGACTAGCAAAGGCTTCTTAATTTTCAACGACGGTACCGCCAACCTCGCTGTCACCGCCATGACACCTGACGCCAGTGCACCGTGGGTCAGTTGGACGCCGCCGACACCCTTCAACGTGCCAGCAGGGGAGTCCAGAGCGGTGAATGTTTCGGTTGACTTCTCCCAGGCTCCTGGAGGGCAAAGCAGTGTGCGCTTGCTGGTGAATTCTAACGACTCAGACGAAAGTCCTTTCCCGGATGGTGTAAACATTCTTGTCAACAAGCCGGACACAATGGTTCCTACTTTGGTAATTTCTAGCCCGATCAATGGGCAGACGTTCACCAGCTCACCGATCACCGTTAGCGGTACGGCGAGCGACTCCGGCCGGGGTGACAGTGGGATTATTTCGGTTACAGTTAATGCCACCCGAGCCAGTAGCGACACGGCGTCAGGCAGTGATACGGCCAGTTGGTTCAGTTCCGTTTCGCTGTCTTCGGGAGCCAACACCCTCACCGTTGTGGCAACCGATAGCGCGAACAATCCTGTCACGAGTAGTATCATCGTGACCTACAATCCACCACTCATAACGCCTGTAACGCTCCACTACCAGGGTCGTGCTGCGGTCGATGGCATCCCTTTCACCGGTGCTGGGCAATTCAAGTTTGCTTTAGTCAATGCTGACGGCAGCCAGACGTACTGGAGGAGTGCGGTGGACACCACGCCGGCCGACGGGGAACCCGACACGGCAATCAGCATCGCGGTGAGCAACGGCCTCTACTCCTTGCTCTTGGACGACACCGCCCAGATGCCAGCTCCGGACCCAACGATGCTGGCTCACCCTGACGTTCGGCTGCGGGTATGGTTCAACGATGGCACTCACGGATTTCAGTTGCTCTCCCCCGACCGACCGCTGGGGAGTCTGGGTCGCATGGGCCAAGTTCCATTTCTGCTTAACTATCAGAGTCGAATTGCTGTCGGAGGCATCTCCTTCACCGGGGCTGGGCAATTCAAGTTTGCGTTGGTCAATTCCGACGGTAGCCAGACCTACTGGAGAAGTGCGGTAGACACCACCCCGACCGACGGAGAACCCGACACGGCGGTTAGTGCCACGGGTAACAATGGCCTCTATTCGTTGCAGTTGGGCGATACCACCCAGATGCTAGCGCTCGACCCAACGATGCTGGATCACTCCGACGTTTGGTTGCGGGTGTGGTTCAACGATGCCAGTAACGGCTTCAAGATGCTCTCGCCCGACCGACGGTTGGGGAATATCGGACTGCTGGGCCAAGTGCCCTTCCTACTTAACTACCAGGGTCGTGCTGCCGTCGATGGCATCCCTTTCACCGGTGCTGGGCAATTCAAGTTTGCGCTGGTCAATACGGACGGCAGCCAGACTTACTGGAGAAGTGCGGTGGACACCATGCCGGCCGACGGAGAACCGGACACGGCAATTAGCATCGTGGTGAGCAACGGCCTCTATTCGTTGCGGTTGGGCGATATCGCCCAGATGCTATCTTTGGACCGAACCATGCTGGATCACCCCGGCGTTCGGTTGCGGGTTTGGTTCAACGATGGCACTCACGGATTTCAGTTGCTCTCCCCCGATAGACCGCTGGGGAGTCTTCCATTTTAGAGCGGCACGGTGCTGACCAAGAGTGACGTGTGGGGTCAAATCTGCACTATTGATCCTTTGGCCACAAGAGCCTTTTCAAAGGCCCTCATTTCGCCTCCTTCCATTTCGTGAACTCGGTCACGATTTCGTCGCGCGAGCATCTCGGGCGCAATGCGGTGCGCACTTTGAAGTCGTAGTCTTTCATCAGCTCTGGCTGTCGGATGAGGAACTGGAAGTCCCACGCCGGGTTCGTGGATTTCAGCGCTGCATTGGCTCCGCCGCCGCTCGGAGAGTGTGTGAGGCGGATGCCTTTGGAGCGGTCGAACATGACGATCCAGGTGAGGTCGTCGAAGTGGCCGTAGAAGAAGGGTTGGTCAAAACGGAAGCGGGAGAGGCTCTTAAAAAGCGTGTCCCGGCCGCCCTCGGGGAAGGTCATCTCGAAGTGGTCATCGCGATGCCGCACGGTGCTCTGGTCGTTGTGCCACTGGGTGCAGAACTGCGTCCACATGTCCTTCTGCGCGTCGAGTCCGCCGAGAAAATACATGCTCTTATCCGCTGGAGCATTCATATAGCTGGCCCAGAATAGCGAGAGGTAGCCGCGCGGGAATACGTCGCGATGTGCGCGGCAGCGGAAGTCCATGTCGAGATAGTGCGGCGCGACGAGCCGGAACCGCGTCCAGCTTTCGACATGAAACGTCGGCGTGGGTGGCTGATGCAGCTCCGCCTCGGTGTCGCCGATGCGCGTGAGGTGCATGGGCGCGTTGCGGGGCTCGAAGAAGGTTTTGCTGTCTTCCAAAAACTCGCCGCTGACAATGTGCTCCAGATTCAATCCAGCGACCGCAGGCACGAAGAGGCTGCGCGAGCCTTTGGCATGTCGGAGGCTCCAAACACCGTTGTAGCCCGCCCGGTGCTCGCCCTGCGCGGAGTTGTCACCGATGACGGCAGTGAGATCGCCTGCCCGAAGTGTGCCGTGGCTGGGCTTGGAATCCGGGGATGCTGCGGCAATCTGTGTGCCGATGGCTGCGGACGCGGCACCCCGAAGGAAATCACGGCGGTGGAGCGCCGTGGATGAGTCAAGAAATGGAAGCGTATTCATGAAGCGTAGCGTAGCCCTTCTAGGCCGTGTCGAAAGGGTTACCCAGGGTAAGGCTGCTCGTGGGGCGCAACTCGAAGTTGTTGGACATCATGCAGCACCTGATCACCTCGACACCGCAGAACTCGGCGCTGCGACGGCACGGCAAACGGCACCGTGGCGCATGTTGGCCCGCTTACGGTTCCACGGGGACAAACGAGGCCAATTGATTTGCCAGCCAACACCAGCGCCGGGCGGCGTCCGGGGGCAGCGAAGGCAGACGACCATAGATGCTCGCGAGCGCGGCAGGAATCTGGGGTCGATCTCTACCCAGGCGGGCGATGCGGACAAAGTCACGAGCGTTTTCCACGCCACCCAACAGTGACCCGGCGACTCGTTGTTGGAAAGCTTCGAGATCGGCTGTGGGGTTGCCTGCTCCGCCATAGTCAGCCAGGGCGCGGTAGTTCAATTCTGCGCCGGCGTGAAACGGTGACACTTCACCGAATAGGGAAATGCCATCGAAGCCAGAAGCCATACTTCGTTGCACCATATTCGCAATCCAATCGACGGCCAATTCGCCACGGTTTCCAAACCAGGAAGTCGCCAGATGCGACCGCATTATGTGGCGATGATCGGCGTTGGACACGCGTCCTTCGGAAGTCCACGCCGGTGTCACCTCGCCATTCTTCATGAAGTAGTCAGCCACCCACTGGACGAAGACGCCGCGGGGAAACTTGGCCAATTCCGCCGCCGCCCACGCGGGCATGGCGTCGCCAAATTTCGGTGGTTTGTCCGGCCCCGGATACGGTTGGGGGTGCGAATAGGTTTCACACACGACCCAGGCGTCGGGTGCCGCGGAACGAACCGCTTTCGTCGCCAGGGGATACATCAGCCCCATATCCTCCCAGGAAAGCCAGGAGAATGGGAGTGGCGAGTGCTGCCTTCGGTCTCGGCAGAGCTTGCACTGGCAAATTCCGGTATCGCCCGTTTCCACCTGCACACCGCCCAGCGGCAGATTCTTGAAAAGCCATGCCAGCGACTCCGCAAGGAAATCCTGGTTCTCCCGCCGGGAGGGGCAGGCCTGGTAGAATCCGCGCGGACCGGGCATCCCTTTAGTTTTAATGGGCGTCTTCACCCCGTTGCCATCGATCGAGAAGTTCAGCGGGTTCCCGTCGGTATCGACGGCGTTAAGCTCGGGGTACCGTTCCAGGTGGCGCTCCAAATTATGCGGCGAATTCCCCTCATAATACACCCCCCCGTACGCATTTAACCCGACGCCGCAGAGCAGCCGCACCTTCTCTTTCGCGGCCACGTCGCAAAGACGTTGGGCAGATTCCAACCCGCCGTGACCGTCGCGCAATAGCCCCCACACAACGACCGCGTCGATGTGATGACGACCACACCAGCGGAGCAGCGACGTGTAATCCTGCAGAAAGGCTTCCGTGCTGCGCCCATACTCGTTGCACGATCCATGCGTGTGCGCGCCCGGTCGATTCAAAGCCCATTCGGTGCTGTGATCCCAGGTCCAAAACATCCGCGTCTGAATCGGCGATTTACCGGTGGCCGCCACTGCCGCCCGAGGATCCGCGGCAATGACTGAGCCCGAAAATTCCGCGGCACCGATCACCGCACCCAGACCACCGGCGGCGCTCATTTGAATCATCTCGCGACGATTAAGCGTGCTCCCGTGGGGCATCTCGGAGGGCTGTGGCAACTGCCCAAGGCTTTTTTTGATCATGATTCAGTGAGGGGATTGAGGGTATCAGTCTGGGGTGATCTCTGACAGGAATCGGCTTTATTGATAGCAGGAATTTAGTTCTCGTCGCTCCGCGATTATGTTCGTTCCAGTTCCTGGCAATCATCTGCCTGATCTCGGTCAGAGTGAAGCTGCTCCCTTATGGAGCGCGTTGGCAAGCGCAGCGTGACACCGCTTTGGGTGAGTATTCACCCCGGGCGGCAGATCGAAAGCGCCGTCGCCGCTGGGAGCTCTGCCGGCGCACTCCAAATGCGCGCCCTTATGGAGTGCGGTGGCAAGCGAAGCGCGACACCGCTTTGCGTGAGTATTCACCCCGGGCGGCGGATCGAAAGCGCCGTCGCCGCTGGGAGCTCTGCCGGGGTGCAGGACAAAAATCTTCACCTAAGCAGCCAGAGCGAGGGAGTCGTTGCGAGCGGCGTGTTGGTTTAGGCGATGTTTCCAGAATTCGTCATTGTCTTTTTTTTAGCGACTCAGGGAATTTTTTCTGGCGGGTATGCTCGACGGTCCGTTGGACGAAGGCCTGTGCGAGGGACTCAAATTGGAGCCGGTTATCGATGGCTGCCTCAAGCCAGGGGGCATCCTCCAGGCTAACACGTTGGCTGAGATTGGCACCGTCTATCCAGACTTGGTGTTTGAAATACGGACCGGACTTAGAACCCGAAGGGCTTGAGCGGTACTCCGCCTTGAGACTGCCCAATTCCATGGATTCCAGAGCGGCCATTTGTTGAAGCAGCGCGGTGCGTTTGGACAGGAATGAATCATTCATCGAGAAATAATGACCAGTCGCTAGACACTTTCCGTCAAAAAAAGGCGCAAAAACTGACTCTTCTCAGATTTTTGTCTTACACCCCCGGTCCGTCCCGGTGCCGGCTTGCGTTCTGTGGCTGTTGGCTGAATCGTGTGGCCCGGATTGTCGTATGAAATCGCTTCTCGTGGGTGCCGGTGTGCTGAATCAGACCCCGCTCGACTGGCAGGGCAACCTCGGCCGGGTCCGAGCGGTGATTGCCGAGGCACGCGCGATTGGTGTCAGCGTTCTCTGCCTGCCGGAACTGTGTCTAACGGGCTATGGCTGCGAGGATGCGTTTCATGCGCCTAACACGCATCGGCGCGCCTGGCGCAGCCTGCAGGAGTTGCTTCCGGACACCCGCGGCATCGTGGTCTGCGTCGGCCTGCCCGTGTTTCATCAAAACGGTCTCTTCAGTTGCGCTGCCGTCGTGTCGGACGGACAACTCCTGGGGTTGGTGGCCAAGCGATTCCTGGCGGGAGACGGCATCCACTACGAGCCGCGATGGTTCAAACCCTGGCCTGCGGGTCTCAAGGATGATCTGTTGGCACCCGATGACCAACGGTACCCAATGGGTGATCTGCATTTTGAAATAGGGGGTGTTCGAATCGGGTTTGAGATCTGTGAGGACGCCTGGGTGGCCGCGCGGCCGGGGGCGATGCTCTCACAATACGGGGTCGACCTGATCCTTAACCCCAGCGCGAGCCATTTCGCCTTCGGCAAAATCGAGGTGCGAAAACGATTCGTCATCGAAGGTTCGCGGGCGTTTGGAGTCAGTTATTTATATGCCAATCTGCTGGGAAATGAGGCGGGCCGGGCGATCTATGACGGAGGGGCTCTGATCGCCTCCGGAGGCCGGCTGCTGGCCGCCGGACCCCGCTTCAGCTTTCGGGATCACCAACTGACCACCGCCGCCGTGGATCTGGACGCGACCCGCATGAATCAGGCGCGAACCGCCAGCTTCAAGCCCGATCTCGCCGGCGATAATCCATTGAGAATTTCCGCCCCGTTTGTCTGGGCGACAAAGCCGTCCGCGCGGCCCCCGGCCTCCCCCGCCCCTTCCGATCCAGCGCGCGACTGGGAGGCAAGCACTCAGTTGAAGGAGGAAGAGTTTGCGCGAGCCGAAGCCCTTGCCTTGTTCGATTATCTTCGAAAGAGCCGCGCACACGGCTTCGTCGTGTCCATCAGCGGGGGGGCGGACTCCGCCGCAGTTTCGTGTCTGGTTTCACTGGCCGCGGAACTCGCACTGCAGGAGTGCGGCGCGGAAAGTGTCCGCGAAACGCTGCGGCATATTCCCGATCTGCCAACGCCCCTCACACCGCGTTCGCTCACCCACTGCCTGCTTGCAACCGCGTATCAATCCACGGAAAACAGCGGGCCGATCACCCGCCAGGCTGCACGTTCGGTTGCCGAAGCCATTGGTGCCCACCACTTCGAACTCGACGTTCAGGAACTGCATCAGGGCTACCTGCGGATAATCGAAGGCGCCTTGGGCCGAAAACTCGATTGGAAGCGGGACGACTTGGCTCTGCAAAACATCCAGGCCCGCGTGCGGTCCCCGAGCATTTGGCTACTCACAAACCTACGCAACGCACTGTTGCTCTCAACGAGCAATCGCAGCGAAGCCGCCGTCGGCTACGCGACGATGGACGGCGACACGAGCGGTGGGTTGAGTCCAATCGCAGGAATTGACAAAGCGTTCCTCCGCCAGTGGCTTCGGTGGCTACAGCTGAGCGGCCCGATGGGACTACACCCGATTCCCGCGCTGTCCGCAGTCAACGTGCAGGCACCCACCGCGGAGTTAAGGCCGCCCGGGGCCAAGCAGACGGACGAGGACGATCTCATGCCTTACGAACTCCTGGATGCGATCGAAAGGGCGGCGATTCGTGATAAACAATCACCCACCGAAGTTTTCGAGGTTGTGCATCCCATCTTTCCCCAATATCCAACAGCGCAACTCGGCATCTGGGTGGAACGATTCTTCCGACTGTGGAGTCGCAATCAATGGAAACGGGAGCGATACGCCCCGTCGTTCCATCTGGACGACGAAAACCTGGACCCGAAAACGTGGTGCCGCTGGCCGATTCTCTCCGGTGGATTTGTTGAGGAACTGGCGGAACTGAAGGAAAGGGTCGCAGACATTCAACGAATCGAAACTATCAGGGATTAATGGCGGATGGATAACGCCGGGCAAGCCAACGAACATCGTTGGGGGAAGCCGTATCGTTGGGGGCACTGCCAAATTTATTCGGATCGTTGCTGGCCGAATACTTCTTCATGACTGGATCGACCCATTTCTTCGAATCCGCGTGCCCGTCCGCATAGTTGAAGGTACTGGCGTCACCGTGAAAAATGGCAGTGGAATCAACGAGTTGCGATCCCTTGAAATCCGTCGCTGCTGGTCCCTGCGACATGATCCAAGAACCGACATTCTCACCCCGCGGGTCGTTTTCCTCCACCCAGATAAAGCGTTCACTAGGTTTGGTCAGGGCCGATTGGTTGTAGAGGAAGGGCACCTCGCCATTTAACGAACCCACGCCGGACAAGCTGACGTAGGTAAACCCCTTTCCCGCCTTCAGCTTTATCCGCACGTCTCCAGGACAATGAATGATACCGGGGCTGGGTGCGTACGGGGCGAGGCCGCCCTGTCTCCAGCCTTCCTCGATAATGAGCTGGATCCTTTTCTCCGGGCTTGTTCCGGCGGGAATTACCGCCGCCTTCGGCGGTGACTCGTAACGCCAGGGAATTTCACCCTTCGCATTCTTGTTCTGAGTGAAGTTGACGAATTTATCGTTAAAATCTCCCGAATACATGATCCAGGCCATGATCATCTGCTTCTGATTGCTGATGCAGGCGGCCCCGGTTGCCTTCAACTTCGCTCGAGTCAGGGCAGGCAACAACATGCCGGCAAGAATGGCAATGATGGCAATGACCACCAACAGCTCGATGAGCGTAAAACCAGCTCGCAAGGGCGGACGGGAATTGGACTGAATCTTTGTAGTGCGCATATTAAAAGAAGCGAAACTGTCAGGGATTAGCAGCGGACGGATAACGCCGGGCAAGCCAACGAACATCGTTGGGGGACGCCGTATCGTTGGGGGCACTGCCAAATTTATTCGGATCGTTGCTGGCCGAATACTTCTTCATGACTGGATCGACCCATTTCTTCGAATCCGCGTGCCCGTCCGCATAGTTGAAGGTACTGGCGTCACCGTGAAAAATGGCGGTGGAGTCAACGAGTTGCGATCCCTTGAAATCCGACTCGGGAGGTCCCTGCGACATAATCCAAGAGCCGAAGTTCTCTCCCCGTGGATCATTTTCCTCCACCCAGACAAAGCGTTCACTGGGTTTGGTCAGGGCCGATTGGTTGTAGAGGAAGGGCACCTCTCCATTCAACGAACCCACGCCGGACAAGCTGACGTAGGTAAACCCCTTTCCAGACTTCAGCTTTATCCGAACGTCTCCAGGACAATGAATGATACCGGGGCTGGGTGCGTACGGGGCGAGGCCGCCTTGTCTCCAACCTTCCTCGATAATGAGCTGGATCCGTTTCTCCGCGCTCGTTCCGGCGGGAATTACCGCAGCCTTCGGCGGTGACTCGTAGCGCCAGGGAATTTCGCCCTTCGCATTCTTAGTCTGTAAAACGTTGACGAATTTATCGTTAAAATCTCCCGAATACATGACCCAGGCCATGATCATCTGCTTCTGATTGCTGATGCAGGCGGCCCCGGTTGCCTTCAACTTCGCCCGGGTCAGGGCTGGCAACAACATCCCGGCAAGGATGGCAATGATGGCAATCACCACCAACAGCTCGATGAGCGTGAAACCGGTTCGCAAGGGCGGACGGGATTTAAACTGAATCTTTAGAGTGCGCATATTCGGTGCACCCGTCACCTATCGGCCTGAACCCGTGCGAAGTCAACCCCAACCGTCACCCCTCAGCGCGTGTAGCACGGCGGCGCGGCAGCACGGCCCTACCCTACCTCAATTGTCAATTAACCAAATAAGCACGGTTCGTCGCGAAGCACGGCTCGTCGATATGCCTCGCCTAATGGAACGTATTGTCTTTTAATTCCCTTCCACAAGTTATGCATGCATCG
>CAMAUY010000170.1 GCA_945861565.1 Akkermansia muciniphila | reverse complement strand
ATGGCTTCAAGAAGCCATGCGCTTACTTTCAAGCGTGGCCATTGTGAAAAATCAGCCGAGTTCTCAATATCCCGCCTGCCTATTGTTCTTCCGCGGGTCCATCCTTCAACCAATCCGGCCAATCCACTTTTCTTGAAACTGCCCTGCGTGAGGGACGACATTCCTTTTTTATTGTTGCTATGGTTGGAATGAAAATGGCCGCCACCTTCAGCCCACGGTGGACCCTCTTGGCCGGAGTTGCGGTGCGGCTGCTGTGGGCATCGGCGATGGCAATGGCAGCCCAGTCCCCGTCGCAGGGGACATTCCTCCGAGATTTTGACCACGATGGAATTGAGGAAAGACTGATGACCCAATCCGGCACGAACCGGATCGACCGTTGGGACGAAGCCGCCCAGGCGTGGACGGACGCCGGGTACCGATTGCCAGAGGGGGTCGAGATGTTGGATCTCCAGGGAAACGATGCTGGGCTGCGATTTATTGACCTGAACGGGGACGGCTTTGACGACATCTTTTTTTCCAACCCGGACCGGTTTGCCATCCATCTTTGGACCAAGAACGTGATGCCGCAGTTGGGGTGGACGCGTGGATGGTCGCAGTTGGTGAAGTCTGGGAAACGAACGGGCACGGCCACAGAACCTCCGTCGATCGTCGGTGCCAAGGTAACCGCGGAGAACGGTCAACTCGTCATCCGCCAAGCAGGCAAGGTGGCAGGGGATTCCGCTCCAACGCGGTACTCGCTGAAGAGTTTGATCGCTTTCGAAATGCCACCTCCGAAATCACCCGAGGAAGCGTTGGCATCCTTCCGGGTACGATCCGGGTTTCGGGTTGAACTCGTGGCGGCAGAACCGGTGGTCGTGGATCCCATCGCGTTTGAATGGGGTGCCGACGGCCGGTTATGGGTTGTTGAGATGCGCGATTATCCGCTGGGATTGGATGGGAAAGGTCAACCTGGGGGGGTTGTGAAGGTGCTCCATGACACGGATGGAGACGGGGTTTACGACACGGCGATTTCGTTTCTCGAGGGGCTGCCGTTTCCCAGTAGCGTGATGCCGTGGAGAAAGGGAGCCCTGATTGCCGCTGCGCCGGATTTGATTTACGCCGAGGACATCGACGGAGATGGCCGCGCCGATTCACGAAAGGTGCTGTTCACGGGATTCAAACCCGGCAATCAACAACATCGCTTCAACGGATTTGCATGGGGACTCGATGGCTGGATCTACGCGGCCAATGGTGACAGCGGCGGCACCGTGAAATCATTCGCGACGGGGAAAGAATTGTCGATTAGCGGTCGGGACTTCCGATTCCGACCGGATACCGGTGAAATGGAAACGGTGTCGGCACAGACCCAATTTGGAAGACGCCGCGACGACTGGGGAAACTGGTTCGGGAACAATAATCCGACGTGGCTTTGGCATGTCACCGTGCCGGAGCATTATCTCCGCCGAAATCCACAATTGGCTGTCCGAAGCGTTTTGCGGGTTCTGGCCAATTACGCCGATTCAACCCGTGTCTTTCCTGCCAGTGCACCCTTGATCCGCCCGAACCAGCCGTGGTCTCTCAATCACGTCACCAGCGGGTGCAGTCCTTGTCCGAATCGGGACGATCTTTTTGGACCCGAATTCGAGACCAGCGTGTTCATCAGTGAACCGGTGCACAATGTGGTGCATCGCGAGGTTCTGGTGCGGGAGGGTGCGGGATTCTCCAGCCGTCGGGCGGTGGGAGAAGAACGAAGCGAATTCCTGGCCAGCACCGATAACTGGTTCCGCCCCACCACCCTCAAAAATGGACCCGACGGTGCTCTCTATATTGCCGACATGTACCGTTTTGTCCTCGAGCATCCGGAGTGGATTTCGCCCGAAACTCAGGCTCGCACGGACTTGCGGGCGGGGACTGACAAGGGCCGGTTGTATCGCGTGGTTCCAACGGATCGTGCCCGGCGTCCGATACCCAATCTGGCGGCAATGGGGACGGACGCGCTGGTTGCCGCCCTGAATAGTCCGAGCGGCTGGCAAAGGGACACAGCGCAACGGCTGCTGTTCGAACGCGGCGAACGCGGCCTGACTGGACCTCTCGTCGAATTGCTCGATGTGCCCCATTCACCGCAGGTTCGTCTTCAGGCGCTCGCCACGCTGGGACTGCTTGGGTCGCTCCGACCGGAAAGAGTTGCGGCCGCTCTGAGCGATCCGCACCCGGCCGTTCGGTGTGAGGCGTTGCGGCAAAGCGAACCCTTTGCCGGGAAGGACGATGCCACCTTCCGAGGGGTCGTGATCGCTGCGGCCGATAGCGATCCAAGCGTTAGGATGCAGGCGGCGTTCACATTAGGCGCTTGGCCATCCGTGCTCTGCGAGCCGGTCCTTCGTGAACTTGCGGCACGGGATGACACCGATGAACTCACGCGGGTCGCGATCCTCTCGTCGTTGCGCCCGGAGAGTGCTCTGTTCGCCCAACTGAAAAAGAACGAAGCTATCGCTAAGTCCGTCCACTCCGGGGTAGGCCTGAGACCGTCTTCAGCCGACCGCGCCCAAGTGATTGCTGGCTACGCAGCCGTGGAGACGTTGGTCGGAGATTCGACGCGGGGCCACCGGCTATACCAGACCCTGTGCGTCACCTGTCACCGTCTGCGGGGGGAGGGGCAGGAAGTGGGCCCGGACCTTGGTATGGTCGGTCTCAAGCCGGTCGACTGGTTGCTAACCGCGATCCTGGATCCAAGTCAGGCGGTGGAACCGCGGTACCGGGCCTGGACTTTGCGGCTAAAGGATGGGTCTGAACTCGTTGGGCTGTTGGCCGCAGAGACCTCCAATAACTTCGTGTTGCGACTTACGGGGGGTACTGAACGCGCCGTTCTGCGGAGCGACATTGCCGCGATCAATCCGCTCGATTTGTCCATGATGCCAACCGGATTTGAGTCGGCTCTAAAAATCCAAGACATGGCCGATTTGCTTCGATGGCTCCGATCGCCATGACGGGAGGCTGTCTTGGCCCGAGAAACAGCGGGGTCGTTGCGGCCAAGGACAAACCTGTCTCCTCTGGAATTATTGGCAGAGGAGACAGCGGATGACTGTCGATTATCGTTTCTTGGTCGCGGCCGATTTCGCAGCTACGGCCTGCTTCTTCTTTTGATCGGCACTGCTGACTTTGGCCTGCTTTTGCGTGGTTTTCTTCTGGTTGGATTTCGGGGATTTGTCGCCCATAAGTATGGTATTGTTGTGTCTACTAATTGTTCTGCCTGCGGTATGGAAGTTTCTCCGCGGGTGGGTTTCATCATGCGGGGTGCTGAGGCCTATGTAAATGCTGGACGTAAAAACTTTTCGTTTTTGTTCCAAACGGCTGCGGACGCGGCAGTCGGCAAATTCGCTGTGTTCTCCGTGGATCGGTTACTACGTCCATAGCTTGACAGCCCGGAGGCTGCGATGAAGCCTTTGGAAATCAAGAAGCGGTCTCCTCAGTTTAATCGTCACCAAAAGCCACCGGCCAAAGCGCACCCTGCGATGGTTCGGGTCGCGCCGGCCCGTTCTCTTGGCTTGGTGATGACCAATTCCGCAAAGATTCGTCGGGAGGCACGGAAGAAGTACGATGCAGTTCGCCAGCAACTGGATACGGTTAAACTCCAGATCGATGAGTTTCAATCCCTGGATCTGCCGGCGTTCAACCGCTGGTTGCATCTCCGATTTGGCCCCCTCCTCGGGGAGATTCGTGAGTTGTCGGGAAAAATCGCCCAGAGCGAACGGATTCTTCACCAGGTGCACAGAATCGCAGCGATGGAGAGCATCTCATTACGGGCAGCCTATCAACGCTATCTTGCCGCTGAGCAAACACGGGAGGAGAGAGAGTCCATCGATCCAGCCGAGTCCGGAGAGTCTTCGGGAAATGCGCCGCCTCCCGGAGAACCGAATGACGACGGCCCCGATTCCTTCGGACCGAACGCGGAATCAGACGATCCATTCGAAGACATTCGCAACCTTTTCGAGAGCATGTTTGGGCAATTAGGTGGGGCAGATCCCGGGAAATCAGCTGACCACAAACGCCAAGTGAAGGAGCTGTATCGAAAGCTCGCCCGCAGGCTCCATCCCGACGCCCAGGGCAAGGTGTCTGACGAAATGCGCTCCTGGTGGTTACAAGCGCAGGAAGCCTACCAAGCGAGTGACGCGTCGCAGTTGGAATTGCTGTTACATTTGGTGGAGGAAAAGCAAGGCACACCCCAGCAAATGACGAGTGTCTCCTCGCTTTATCAGATGACCACCAAACTGAAAGCCACCCTGCGAGGAATGAAGCGAGAACTTCGTAAAAACCAGCGGGACCGTGCCTGGGGTTGTGCCAAGGCCCCTCCCGATGCCCGGATTGAACGTGAAGTCGAAGCGGAGCTGCTGCAGGACCTCCTCCCGGCAAAAGCACATCTATTCTCCTTAGACCGTGAGATTGAGGCATTGAAGATTCCCACGGTACGGGTTCCACGGAAGCCGGCGAAATCCAAACCGAGCCCACCGCGACCCGCACCGGGTTCCTATTCCCAGGATAACTTTCCGTTTTAGACTGCCGTTACGAGTCCGGTTGTCGATTTGCGTGCTCCCATTTGGCCGTGAACTTCATCCGTCAACGCACCCGCCTTAGGGGAGAGATCGCCGATAGATGAAGACGGGCGGATTGGCAAAAGACATCCCACGTGTAACGGGTGCGAGCGGCGATCCGAAGAGTAGGCGATCGCCCGGGTCGAGGGACGGTTGACCGACCCGAATCCGGTAGTCGGATTGGGGTTGATTGGTTTCGACCAACTGGAATCGAGCAAAGGCGAACGGCGGCAATTTAAACGGGGCGGGGGATGGCGGCGCTTCGATGCGGCTGCCCGCAGGGATGTTCGCATTGATCCAACGGCCGGCGGCCAGAAGCGAACTGTCTCTGCCCGTGTCCTGAAGGAATGCGGTGAGGATGGGTGTGGCGACGAGTCCGATCCAAAAAAGGGCACCGACGCTGGTCGCCACACGCCATCCCGGGCGTGGAATCGAGTGAAGTCCAATGCTAGCCAAGACGGCCAGCACCGGGGCGAATCCCACAAAAAAGCGAGCGGATTGGGGCTCCGTCGTCGCACCACCGAGCTGATACGCAAGCAACAAACTGGCCACGCCCAACGTAGCCAGGACAAGGGTGGTCCATTGTCGGTGCGCCCGGCCCGCCACGAATGCGCCGGCTAGGCTTAATCCCACCATGGGAAAACCCGCTGCCGGAACGAGTACTTCCCATGCGAGGCCTACCCAGTGCGTCATTCGAAATCCGTGTGTATGCCATTGGCTGCCATGCCGGGCTTCCTGGAGGAAGGTCTTGAAGTCGATGAGCACATACGGATTGAACACAAGATATACACCGACCGCGACGAGGAGACACTGAGCGGCGAGGGCGAGGCGACCGAGGGGAGGCAGGTTCCGCAGACATCCGCACCCGGCAACCAGGCTGAGTAAGAAAACAGCGTTGGTCGGTACCATCGCCATCGCACTGCCTGCGGCGGCCGCGGCAACCCATAGCCAGCCTCGGTTCTTCCCCGCCAGCACCTGGAAGAGGCTCACCATCGTTAGCAGAACAAACAGAGCCGCACCGGCGTGCGGCTTCATTTCATGGCCGAGAACAAGGACACCGGGCGCCGACAGAAACAACAGCGCACCTGCCGTTGCCGACACGTCATCGGTCAACCGCCGGGCAAACTGGAAAACAAGCTGGGCGGTCAGGAGGCACAATGCCATCCCGTAAAGGCGTCCAACGATATACAGCCGGGCAAACAATTCTGGCTCCTCTAAGTAGGACTCCATTCGGGGAGATAGGCGGACGGCTCCCAATTTGTTCGCAACGAAAAGGATGCCGCCGATCGGGTAGACAAAGAGGCCGCCGTACTGAAACAGGTGAGGATTCAGATCGAATTTCGCGGGTCGCATCTGGGCCAGGCTCATCAATGTCAGCATCTCGTCCGGATGATGGCTGTATAGAAAATAGCGGCGATAGGTCCGAGCAAGATTGGTTTGACCGCTCTCGGGTTCGGCGATTACCACGGATCCAGATTTGCGGCTTTCGGTCAATACCTGCTGCCGGATGGCGCCCGGATCCTCTCCGAGGAGGTCAACCCTCGCCCGGTTGGGAAGTCCCCACCGGATTCCGGTTAGGCCGAGGCCGAGGCCGATGGCGAGGATCAGCCAGGGGAGAAGGCCGCGCGGCGTTAGCCGGCCTACAAGGCAGTGCGACATACCGGCAAGTCCGATGCTCGCACGTGGAACGATTCAACCCTGCCATTGAGCGCGGACGCACGGCGCTGGGTAACGAACGGATCGGTCGGGGTCATGGGACGGTCTGTGGAGTTGCCAGCCAGCGTGACTACTGCGCGGGTCGTGGGGCGTCAACAGAATTTCCGAAGGCAGAGGATAGCAACTATTGCTCGCCACGTCGCCCCGGCTTTCCCTATTGTGCCGAAGTACTTTCTCCATGAATCGGGTAGGGTCAACCTCGGGTTGGCTCAGGGGTGCGGCAACACGCCCCAACCAGGTACATGGTCCCGAATCATGTCCGATCAATAGAAACCTCTCCCACCCATGAAATATCATTTACTGTCCGCGGCTCTGCTCTCTCTTGCCCTCGCGAGTTGCTCCACTGTGCCATCGGTGTCCGAAGCGGGGTTCACCCCGCTGTTTGATGGCCAGTCCCTCAATCATTGGAAGTTCGTTGGCAAACCTGGAGAGGGGTACAAGGTTCGAAACGGTGCCATTGTTTGCGAGCAGGGCGTTAAGGGGAATCTTTTCACCGAAAAGGAATTCGAGAATTTTATCCTGCGATTCGATTTCCTCGTCGATGCCGGGTCGAACAATGGCATCGGGATCCGCGCCCCCTTGGAGGGAGATTCCGCATACGTCGGCATGGAGGTCCAGGTGTTGGAGGAGACGGGTGCCTTGGGCGGGAAGTGGGGCAAACTCCGGCCCGAACAGTATCATGGCTCGATCTATGACCTGTTTGGGGCACGGACCGGTGCGATGAAGAAACCGGGCCTTTGGAACACCCAGGAGATTGTGGCCAATGGTCGCTCGATCAAGGTCACTCTAAATGGGCAGGTGATCTGCGAAGCGGATCTCAATTCGGTGACGGATCCTGAGAAGCTCGCCAAGCATCCCGGGATCTTGCGGGAACGAGGCCACATTGGTTTCCTGGGTCACAACGATCATGTCGAATTTCGCAATATCCGGATCAAGGAGTTGGCATCCAGTTTTAGGGAAAATATTGCTCCCTTTCCCGGTTTTAAGGCCGTGTACAATGGGCACGACCTCAGCAATTGGAAAGGATTGATGAAGTCGCCGAACGATAACCCCATCAAACGGGCGGCGTTGTCCCCGGCGGATCACGCCCGCTTTCAAGCGGAAGCCGACCAGCGCATGCGCGACCATTGGAAATCCGTCCATGGCGCTCTCCAATTCGACGGCAAGGGCGACAGCCTTTGCACGGTGCAGGATTATGGTGATTTCGAGATGTTTGTGGATTTTAAGATCACCGAGCGCGGTGACAGTGGAATTTATCTTCGTGGAACGCCGCAGGTGCAGATCTGGGATCCTTTTACCGCACCGCAGCAACACGGCAGCGAGGTGGGTTCTGGTGGCTTGTACAATAATCAGAAGAATCCGTCCAAGCCCACTCGAATGGCGGATCGTCCCATCGGGGAATGGAACCGGTTTCATATCCTGATGCAGGGCGAGAAAGTCACTCTATTCCTGAATGGCGAATTGGTGACCCACAATGTGGTGCTTGAGAACTATTGGGATCGCAATCAACCCCTCATGCCGACGGGTCAGATCGAGCTTCAAAACCATGGAAACAACCTCTGGTTCAAGAATGTTCATATCCGGGAATTGGGGCGGAAATAGTCGGCAACGGTCTGCGTGATGGATCGCTTCCCTATTGAAGGTTCCCCGCCTATTCTTCCCGGGTGAACGCACTGACGGTTACGAGGCTCGACCGGGACGCCCAGCAGGCAAGCCAACTGCTTGCCCTCGGTGTCCGGCACGGTGACGTGGTCGAAACCTTTGTCCGGTCCGGCGGACATGGTGGGCAAAATGTCAACAAAGTCG
The DNA here is from genome assembly GCA_945861565.1 of Akkermansia muciniphila. Classification (GTDB taxonomy): domain Bacteria; phylum Verrucomicrobiota; class Verrucomicrobiia; order Limisphaerales; family UBA9464; genus SIBK01. The sequence goes on along the minus strand of CAMAUY010000170.1, from coordinate 2,127 downwards.
CCACGTGCGTCATGCTGCTTCATGTCCCGACGGGTATCCAGGTCAAGTGCCAGGATACGCGTTCCCAGGGACAGAATCGTGTTCTGGCGCGATCGTTGTTAATCGACAAGCTGAAGGCCCGTGAGCGGGCTCGAGTGGAATCGGCTCGGGCTGAAGTCGAGAAGATTCGCCGCCAAAAACGGGGACGGAGCCGAGCTGCCAAGCAGCGGATGCTCGCGGACAAGTCGCACCATGCGGCCAAGAAGGGGTCTCGTAGAAGGACGTTGACGGACGGATGAGACGGGGGTTCGGAGCTGCCCCCCCCAAGCGGATCGTTATCCCGATGTCTGAACCTGTCTCATCGATCCTGGGTCCGTCTGCGCGAGGGAAAAAAAAGCGTGGTCTGATCGGAATTCTCCCCTTTCTATTCCGATACCCCGGGGCGATCGCACTGTCGGTCGGGTTGTTGCTCGTCAACATTGCCATCGAAATGTGGCAACCCCAAATCATCGGAGACGCCATATCCCGGTTCGGGGAGTTTCAGGCGACCGGACAAGCCTTTAACGTCTGGCCGTCCGTGATTGGGTTCATGGCGACGGTTCTAGTTCGCATGATGGTGGGCATGATTATGGGCCCGATCCGCAACCGGCTGGTGCAGCGGGCTCTCGCGGACATTCGCGCGGCCATTTTTGACGCCATCCAGCGGTTGCCCTTCACCTATCACGACCGGGTGAGCAGCGGAGAGTTGATTACCCGATCCACGGGGGACGCCTGGAAGCTTCAGGATTTCTTATTTGCCTGCCTGTTCCTGAGTGTTGACATCGCCGTGGCTCTCGTGGCGACGGTCACGCTGATATTTGCCGTCAATGGCTGGCTCGGATTGGTGGCGCTGGGGACCCTGCTGCCGACCCTAGCGTTGATCACGCGGTACGCGATTGCCCTGCAACCCAAGTGGCGCAAGGTACATGATTTGCACGGCGCCATGACGACGGTGATCCAGGAGAATATCGCGGGAGTTCGGGTGGTGAAGGCGTTCGCGGCGGAGGCGGCCGAAGTTTCCAAGTTTCGGGGACGCCGGGACGAATTCCTGAAGGGGATGCGACAGGCCATCGATTTCTGGGCGGCGCGCGTGCCATTCGCTCAGTTCCTATATGGGTTGAGCGTTCCCCTCGCGCTCTGGATTGGAGGTGGCATGGTGATTCGTAACGAACTACGCGTCGGCGATTTAACGAAGGTTCTGCTCTATCTTATGACCATCGGACACCGATTGGGGGCGGTGGGACAGTTCACCAATATCGTGCAGAATGCCAGTGCGGCGGCCGAACGGATCCTCGAAGTCGTGGATGAACCGCGGACCATTGTGGGAGGAACGACCCCGCTCTCGGCTCCTTCCTCAGGTGTAAGCGCGGGGCTGGACGTCGAATTTCAAGGCGTCGGATTTGCGTACACCGCGGGCAAGCCCGTCCTCCGGGATCTGACGTTCCGGGTGCCAGCCGGATCCACCGTCGGAATTGTGGGCCCCACCGGGTCCGGAAAATCGACCCTCGTAAGCCTCATTCCGCGATTCCATGATCCTACCCAGGGGACCGTTCGTATTCAAGGAGTCGATGTCCGGCAATTCCCGCTCGCCGAACTCCGGCGCGCCATCGGGTTCGTGTTCCAGGAGACCTATCTTTTCAGTGCGACCGTCGCGGATAATATCGCTCTCGGCCGACCCGACGCCACCCGTTTGGAGATTGAGGCAGCCGCTCGGATGGCTCGGGCCCATGACTTCATTTTCGGACTGGAGAAGGGTTATGATACCCTCGTGGGCGAACGTGGAGTGACCTTGAGCGGCGGGCAGAAGCAACGTCTGGGCCTCGCCCGGGCCTTTCTCGTCCGTCCGCGATTACTCATCCTTGATGACGCGACGGCCAGTGTGGACGCCGCGACCGAACATGAGATTCAGGACGCACTGGCGAGCAAGGAGTGGGGGCGCACCACCTTCATCATCTCCCATCGGCTTTCCAGTGTTCTGCACGCAGATCTTTTACTCGTCCTTGATGCCGGGGGATTGGTGGTGGCGGGTCCGCCATCCGGACTGGCAAGCCAGAGTGCGTTCTTGCGAGATTTGTTGAAACGACAGCAAACGTGAACCGCGAAACAATT
>CAMAUY010000169.1 GCA_945861565.1 Akkermansia muciniphila | reverse complement strand
AAACGCTACGAGGAAACTCCGCCTCCACACCGAAAAAATCTGCATAGCTCTTCCTCACCGTTATCCCGGTTCTCCCTCTGGGATCGACGACATGTCCGCGATTGCCTATCCCTTATGGGATGGCTGTGTATTCTGTTGATACCAACATTTACCTCGATTGGTGGGAACGGCGGTATCCGTCGGATATTTTCCTGAGCCTCACGGCACAGGTGGAGGGCTTGATCGGCGCCGGCAGGTGGCGGGCGGTGAAAGGGGTATCCGATGAGATCGTCCATAACGGCACCCCCGCACTGAAATCTTGGGCTAAGGCGAACCCTGGGCAATTCGTTGCCCATGACGCGGCCGTCCTGAAGGAGGCCAATGCGATCCTCGCCCGTTTCTCTGGCATGATCGATCCGTATGCTCGGCATGACGAGGCGGATCGCTATATCATTGCTCATGCCAAGTTGAACGGCTGGACGGTTGTCACTCACGAGACGCCGGCGAGGTCGAAGAAGCATGCAGTGCGATCCCATTTCATCCCAGATGTATGCAGCAATCTCGGCGTCAGGTGCATTGGGCTGCTTGAACTGATGCGGGAGCAAAAATGGACCTTCCGGTAATAAGCGCCGCCCAGCATATCCTCGCCGCGAAGCGGGCGGACGTGGGAGCTGACACGAGCGCGCTTGATCCTGAGATCGACCGGTACGTTTACACCCTGTACGATCTGACTGATGCCGGAATCGCCTTCGTCGTAGGCAACACGCGTCAGGTCTTCGGTTTCGGTCCTTAGGCTTAAAATGAAGCTCGAATCCGCAGGTCTTTCGGAATTGATGCTGCAGCTCGCCGCCCGTCTTTATGGAGAGAAACGCTTCAGGCGGCGCAAGCTGATGGACGCGACCGAGGCCGAGGTAAGACGACTTGGATTCTGGACGGAAGAAGATGACGTCTTAGCCAGTTCGGTCGGGATCAAGTCGCGAGGTTTGGCGACCATAGATTTCCGGTTTTCCGACTTGGCCCGAGTCGGTAGTCTTGTTTCCGATAGCCGCGATTCCTGGCGAATGTCCGCAAACGATTTGTTGCGCATTAGTACAAAGGCGCAAGCCAGTGCGGCTACCAGCCGCTCAGAAGATCAACCCCAACAAATCTCGGAAATACTCTCGGCCATCAGACCCAAGGCAAAGTCGCTGGTCTACGACCTCGTGACCCAAGCAGGCGTGGACACAAGCGACTGGGCCAACTACCGCCGTCCTGAATCGCCCGCGTCGAACCCCAAGTATTGCTACAACTGGTCCTTTGAAGGCTCTGACCGGGTGGTGGTTTGCCTTTGGTTCGATGAAATGAAGACCGACAATGGAGTCGTCTACCAGCGTCTGAACTATCGGGACATTTCTGCATCGCCAAGGCACTTTTCCCCTAACCAACGGAAGCGGGCGGCGGACATGGACCACGCGATCCAGTCTGCTCTGATTCATCGCCTGCCGATCAGAGTAGTGGTCGTGGATGGCTCTCGTCGCAACGATTCCGATGATGAATCTCGCTCACACGTCGAGCGTCGCATGCTCGATCCTGTGCCCTGGCACGTGGCGTCGTATGCCGATGATGGCCAATGTCGATTGCAGCGTGGACCTTGGTCGGCCCGCCTCGAAACTTTCACGTCGGCCGATATCGCTGCCGCCGGCACTTTCGCCGAAGGTGCCAAGATCGAGATAACCGCCCAAGTCCGCGAGCGTTGCCAGCGTCTCCGCGACCTCGCGCGCAGCCATTTCGCCAATCGGTCCCCTGACGGACGCCTGCACTGCGCTGCCTGTAACTGGGCGGCGCCAATTTCGCTGAATCTCTCCGGGCCGATCGTAGAAATCCACCACGGCGTCAATATCAGCACCTACCCCAGCGATGGGAAAGCACTCGCCTTCGAGGAAGCGGTCAAACGCCTGACTCCGCTCTGCCCCAACTGCCATCGCGTCCTCCACGCCAAAGCCGACGGCGGGTCATTCACGCTCGAAGAACTCAAGTTAGGAATGGGGACTCAAGATCGCATCGCTTCCGGATGACTGTCGCGCCTCTAGTTTCGGCCATCGGACCGACTCATCCTTTGCTCGCAGCCGTAAAGCAGCTCGGTCGCAAGCACAGAGGCACCCTCGGCTTCTTCCCTGATGGAGGCCGATATAGTCGGTTTCGAAGCACGCGGAATGTGTCATTCAGCCATCCGCTGTCCACGCTGCTGCGTGATCTTCTCCGTGATGGTCTGGCTCTGATTCAATTCCCTGCGGCCCTGGGCGTTCTTCAGCAAAGCTTCGGCCGCAGTGAGGTCGCCGGATTCCACGAACGCCTTCACCTTTTTGCGTTCGGCGATAACGCGAATCGCGTCGTTCTGCTGCCGGAGGTCGAGTGGAGGGCATCGACCTCTGAAGCAGCGTGATAGATAATGGTATTTTGAAACTCATCGCCAAAGTAAATGAGCTGGTTGAGCGCGTATTTCTCTCAGGGCGGATGCGCGCAGTGCCGGAGGGCGTGGCCGATGTTGCCTGCTCCTTGGGCACGGTCCAAACGTGGCCCCCAATTTCCCGCTCGCTCAAACCTTCACTTTCGCGGCCTGTGCCACACTGTGAGCCCGACGGTGGTGTGCGTAAACCCGCATAAGCAATGCACCGCCATCTGCGTGTCCGAGCCAGGCCGCCACAGTTGGAATGTCCACACCAGCCTCGATTGCGGCCGTAGCGAAAGCGTCGCGCAAATCATGGTGGGTCAGGCGTTCGACCCCGAATTTCTCGCATGCCCGAGAGAGAGATTTCCCCGCCTCGCCAACGGCCAAAACCTTGCCGCGAGGGTCAACCCCGATAGCGGCAACGCTGGCTTTCTGGCGACCCGCGTCGAGCCGTTCGAGCAGCGCTTTAGCCGCAGGGATCAGGGGAACCTCGCGGTTTGCGGCTTCAGTCTTGCTTCCCCGGACGCGCAAAATGCCCCGGTTGAAGTCCACATCGGCCCAGGTAACTCCCTGCGCTTCGCTGAGCCGGCAGCCCGTGTAGGCGAGAAAACGACAAAAATCTGCCGCATCGCGGGACAATCTTCCGCCGCCGCGCTCGATCTCGGAGAAGATTTCAGCGAGTTTTGCGGCTTCCGGAAGATTCGGCTTCCGGGGGGTGTTCTTGAGTTTCAGGCCGCGAGGGTAGAGGGGATTGCCTCCGAGTTGGCCGCGCTCAACGGCAATATCCAGCATCTTTCGGATCGCATCGATGCATTTATTAATGAGCGAAGCGGAGGAACCATTGTTTTTGGGATTGGACGTCTTCGCGCCCGGTGGGCGATGCCCTGTGCCGTCCCGACTTAAGCGGTTTCTCCACTCGGTAACGGCTTGGCGGGTAATCCTGCTTGGCGCCTGATCATGGAAGTTTGGCCAAGTCTTGACGATTGCGTCCACTTCCTCGCGGAGCCGTCGCCGTGTTTCCACCCTGATGTCTACCCGGTCCTGCAGACGTTGCATGTAGAGGGAGACAAGCGCGCCCATGCTGGCATCTCCGGAAGTCACAGCTGTTGAATTTTGCCGGAGCCGCTCGATCTTCACGCGCTCGTCAGCGAGCCGCAGTTTCGCGACGGTCCAAACGTCGGTTTGTAAGTTGACCCATTTTTGTTTCTCGCCGAAATTAAAGCGTCCATAATACCGACCGCTCGCGCCGTTCCTTAACAGATTAGGCTCTCTCGTTGTTTCCCATGTTTGCTTTTTATTACTCATTTTCACAGTTGACCTGTAGAAAATGGCTGTAGAAGGTGACGAGTGAAATCAGAAATAAGTTCGTAAGTTGTTTAATATAAACGTTTGGACGCTTAGCTCAGTTGGTTAGAGCACGTGCTTCACACGCACGGGGTCACAGGTTCGAGTCCTGTAGCGTCCACCATCCTTCTCTCCGATGCAGCTCGGGATGGCACGCCTAGGCTAATCAGAAGTGTTGGAGTCTGTTTGGGAAATGTCGCCGGTCTTGGATTCCCGTAGCGAAACGCGTGAGCGTTTCGGGTTCGGACGAAAGCCTCACGGCTTTCGCTACTCGGGCTGCGAGTCCCCGGGCCCCCGGCTTCGGCGTGGTTGCACGGATGTGTTCCGTCCGGTTTGGTGGGGACTCCATGATCCTCGGAATCAACCGCACGTCCGCCATCCTCCTCGCGCTTCTGCTCGGAGCCCTTCTGCCCGCGGTCCATGCGTGGGCCGGTGCGATGCCGTGGCTGGTCATGGTCATGCTGTTCCCGGTCTTCCTGGAGTTCAACGGGTCACAGGCGAACCTTCAGCCGTCCCATGGCTGGCTCTTGCTGGCCAATATCGGGATGGCCTTGGCCGGCTGGGCTGTAGGCGGGCTGATCGGCGGGAGGGAAGTCGCCTTGGCCGGCTTTTTCTGCGGTCTCTCTCCGACCGCCACGGCCGCCCCGGTGATCATGAGTTTCCTCGGCGGCCAGGTCGGTTATGTCATCACCGGATTCATCCTCACCAACCTGGTGATGGCCAGTCTCGCTCCGCTGCTGCTTCCGCTGGTCATCTCGTCCGCCGCCCACATCTCGGCGCTCCACGTCCTCGGCAGTGTCACGCTGGTGATGTTTGTCCCGCTGGTCTGCGCGCGCCTGGTTCGCTGGTTCGTGCCGGCGTCGGCCGCCTGGCCGGGAAAAGTCCGCAACGCCTCCTTCCTGCTGTGGACGTTTCTCATCCTGCTCGTCTCGGCGAACGCCTCCCATTACCTAAGGAGCCAGGCCGAGCTACCCCTGAGGCCCCTGGGCGGCATCCTCCTGATCAGCTTCGTGGTCTGCGTGGCCAACTTTGCCCTCGGGGCGCTGATCGGCCGGCCCCGTTTTGCCCGGGAGGCGAGCCAGACGCTCGGACAAAAGAACACCTCCTTCACGATCTACCTGGCCATGGCCCATGCCAGCCCCCTTGCGGCCCTCGGCCCGACCTTCTACGTGGTCTGGCATAATCTCTGGAACTCCTGGCGGCTCCACCATATCCCGGCCAAATCCGATCCCCGTTCCCCGCCCGGCCAAGGCCGTTAACCCCAGCGGCCAGGAGGCTTGGCGTGAAGGTTGAATTTCCGCCGGTGGGGTAGGGTTCGGCTTCGTCCGCTCGAGGCCTGGATCGTTCCTGACTGAACATGGAAGGAATTCTCACCCGAAGCCACGAAGCGCACGAAGAGTGGGGTTTCCTTCGCGGGCTTCGTGGCTTCGGGTGACCCAAATCAGGATGCTGCTTCGGTGGCGGTCGGGTCCCGATTTCGGCGCGGCCACCTGGGATCGTTCTCTGCTGAAGGAGGCCGGAAGAGTACGATTTGCCCTCAAGCATCCGTCGCTTTCCTCAACTCGACCCATCGAGTGGACACCAAACTGCAGGGGTTCATTGGCGAGGTTAGGAACGGAAGGTTCGACCTCAGGGATCCTCTCACCAGAAGTTAAGACAGGCGGCGCGCCCCGCCATCAACGCGTTCTTATGTTTATTTGCCGACGGCGGTCATCCGGAAAAGGAAAACTCCGTGGGCGGGAACCGTTCTCGTGAACTCGCCGGAAAATTCGCCGCAATCCTTCTGCCGCCAGAGGTCGCGGATCAGCTGCTTACCCTTCAGGTCCAAATCGGCCCATTTCAGGGTGACGGTCGCTTCCCATTCGCCTGCGTTGCACAATCCGATGGCCCGGCTGCCGTCCTCCAAATCTTTCACCATGATAAAGGTGTCTCCGATTTTCGCGATGACGCGCGCACATTGGCCCAAGGGGTCTTGATCGACGTCGATCACTTCCGGATTGCACAGCACGTTGAGGGTAAACTCGTCCAGCTTGGTGATGTCCCCGCTAAAAACGAGTGGCGCAGCCATCAGGCTCCAGAGCGACATGTAGGAGTATCGCTCGGTCGGGGTGAGCCGGGTCAGCTCGCTCGGGTGGTGGGGATCCTGAGGCTTTAGGTCGGGACCCTGATATTTGTAAAGGTACCCGATCATTACGAAATCCGGGTCATTCCAGCTGCCAGGTTTCGACCAGGCGCGATGTTTCGCATTCTCCAAAGCCAGCGCGAAAAGGTGGTCATATTCATAGCCGGCAATATCCAGGCTGGTGCGCCAATAATGGCCGCCGACTTCCGCGCCCCATTCCCACGAGTCGCCGAGGCCATACTGACAGAGATTGAAGACGATATCGCGATTCTGGCGGCGCAGGATATCGCCCATGATGCGATAGGGTTTCTGCAAGGTCGCGATGTCCTGGGCGCTGGTATAAGGTCCGCCGTGTGGGCCCAGGCCCACAATCTTCCGATAGCCGCACCAATCATATTTCAGGAGATCGAAACCCCACGCGGCAAACTGGGCTGCATCCTGCTCTTCATGATCCATGCTTCCGTAGAAACCGCCGCAGCTCAGCGGCCCCGGAGTTGAATAGAGTCCCGCCTTTAAGCCTTTTGCGTGGATATAATCCGTCAGGGCTTTCATATCGGGAAAATTTTTATTCGGCAGGATATTCCCCTGGCGGTCCCGCGCCGGACCGGTGTGTGCAGGACTTCTGCCAGCGATGTACGAGGGATCGTCACTCGCCAGGGTGTTGGACCATCCATCATCAATCGAAACGTACTGATAGCCGACATCAGCCATTCCGCTTGAGACCATGATGTCAGCGCCTTCCCGCAACATCTGGTCCGTTTGGTAATGGTACCGCTGAAACCAGGAATTCCACCCCATCGGCGGAGTCAGTGCCAGCTTGTCACCGCAAATGATTTTGAAAGGCCGCGAATCGCTGCCGCTTCCGTTCTTCGCCTGAAGCGTGACCACATATTCCCCGGCTTTGGAGACTGATCCGGTGATGATGCCACGCTCGGCATCGAGCTGAAGGCCTTCCGGGAGATGGCTCGCGGAGAATTGGATCGGCCGGGTTCCCGTCGTGGGAACGCGGTAAATCACGGGATGTCCGGGTCGACAACCAAAGGTCTTGGGCCCATTGATCCGTGGCTGCGGTCCAGGTTTCGGCGTGAGAATCTCCTCCGTCGTGGCCACTGGCGGAGCGATCGCCGTTGGTGGTTCCCCTTGGGAGAGGAACCGGGCGTTGGCCCAATTAGCCTGAATGAATTTCGCGGCATAACCGTGGGCGTCGGCAATCAGGAGAAGCCGTTTCACGCCCCTGAGGTCGATGTCCAATGACCTGCCGGGTTCGCCCAGGTGAATCGGGCCGGATTCCCATAATTTTTTCCCATCCCCATAGACCCTGAAATTCACGGGCAAGACGAAGGGTCCTTGTTGGGAAGAATCGTCCACGCCGACCGTCGCGGCAAACCGCTCGGTTTCGCCATTGAGTTCGAGCCATAGGCTACCCTTGACGTACATGGGCACTCCCCGTTCGAACTTCGTCCCGGCAATGGAGAGGGGATGCTCCCGGATCGAACTATCTGGTAGCCAGAGGATCCGCTTCGGAGTACTTGCGGGGGTCGCCTCCGCAACCGATACCGGACCAGCGCCCTGAGTCATCTTCGTCAAATCCATTGACGACAACCAGACCGTTTCCTGAGCGGGCAGCAGGGTCGGCGCCAACAAGCATGTCACGAAATACGCCACACCTCGCACCGACCAGGAGCATTTCCAGAATGCGCTTCTTGTTAATAGGGCAAGGAAGAGACGCGCACACCTGACCGAAGCATTCTGCTCAATGCTGACGCTAAACGCTTTTATTCTCATTATGGGGGTCCAAATATTTGATAATATTGGGATTGGGTTGCACGGTACTCTTTTAAACGGGTCAGTACCATCGTTTTCCCTATTGAAATACGAAGGTTTTGCGCGGAGTCGCCCCCTTGGCTTCGATTCATAGCCTCTGCAGGGCACGAAGGAATTGTTCGCGAAGTTTTGTCCGCATTTGCGGGCCAGCGGTACTGAATGCCAATGAAAGATGATTGCTACGGACTCCCGGTATCAGCGTTCGGATCAAGGAGGTTCGTCGTTCGGAGCGAACCGAGTAAAGCTTACGGATGGGATGGACTTGGAGGAGATCACCGGCCAATAAATTTGGACCCATGAAGAAAAAATCCCCCTCTACTTTTATCTACGAGCCGGCTGAATTCGTTCCGTTTCGCGATCGGAAGGTCCTGGAACGGGTCCGCAAGATCAAGAAGGAGGACATCACCAAGCACTGGAATCCGGATTACCGGATCACGGTCGTACCCGATGGCGATTTCGAGTTCCTGCTCCTCTCGGACATGTTCTACCGGATCAAGACCGCGATGGATGCCGGCAAGCCGCTGGTGATGATCATGGGCAATCCTTGGCCGCGTTACCGCAAGCTCGCGCGCATGATCAATCGATTCCGCGTCAACTGCCGCCATCTCCACACGTTCAACATGGACGAATATGCGAACGAGAAGAACGAGATCGCCCCGGAGACCTGGGAGTTCGGCTTCATGCACGCGTTCAAGAAGTTTCTGTGGTCCGAGATCGACCCGAAACTGCGCATGCCGGAGAAGCAGGTCCACGGACCGACCAACAAGAACGTCAACGATTACAGCAAGATGCTGGCGGATCTCGGTGGTGCGGATATCTGTTACTGCGGACCCGGCTGGTCGGGGCATGTTGCTTTCATCGAACCGAATGTGCCGGAGTTCGCGGCCGCCTCGCTGGAGGAATGGAAGAAGATGGGCACGCGGATCTGCACGCTGCATCCGCTGACCATCGCCCAGAACTCGTTGCACGGTTGCTTTGGTTCAAGTGGGGATCTTGCGATGGTGCCGCCCAAGGCGGCCACGATCGGCCCGGCGGACATCATTGGGGCGAAGCATCGCATTGAAAGCCACGCCATCTCCATCAACGGCTCGTTTGCCTCGTGGCAGCGGTTCACCTCGCGGCTCATCATGCACGGCCCGGTCACGCCATTGGTGCCGGAATCGCTGCTCCAGACCCTTCGCACGGACGTCTATGTCTCGGAGAACGCCGCGGAGAACATCCAACCGCGCTGGGAAAAGGGCTACTGATTCCTTCCGGCTGATTCCTCCCCTCATCCTCACCCCCTGTTTCCAACTCCACGGGTTTGCCGTGGAAAATTCCTCCCATGGCTGAAACTTATTCCAAAAACGCCGCGCCCTTGCTGGCCGGCGCCGCGACCGTCGACATCACGCCCAGCGGCAGTGTCTTCCTGTTCGGATATCCGCACGTGCCGCGCTATAGCACGGGCGTCCACGATCCGCTGGAATGCGCGGCGTTGTATCTGCGCAACGAAAAACAAGGGGCGTTGTTTCTGGCCAACGATCTCGCCTGCTTCACGAAGCCGTTCGTGGCGGAAGCGAAAAAACGGATCGCGGCCGCGACCGGCCTGGCCGAGGAGGCGATCATGCTGACCGCCACTCACACGCATTCCGGGCCGGTGATGGCGGACCGTTTGGGCAACGAGGTCGACGTCGTGCCGGATGCCGATCCGGCCTATTTAAAATGGCTGATGGAACGCCTGGTCGACGCGGCGAAGGCGGCGGTCAAGGCGGCCGTGCCCGCGGAAATCGGCCTGACCCGCGCTCGCGCGGAAGGCGTGGGCACCAATCGTCACGACCCGGCGGGGACGGCTGATCCGGAGGTTCCGGTGCTGGTGGCGCGCTCGCTGGCGACGCGTCAGCCAATCGCCTGCATGGTGGTTTACAGCATGCATCCGACGGTGATGCACGAGGACTCCAAGCTCATCAGCGCGGATTTTCCCTATTACACCCGCCGGTTTTTGCGCCAGGGCGCGCTGCCGGCTGAATGTCCGATTATTTACCACAACGGCGTTTCGGGCAACCAGAGCCCGCGCCACATGACGAAGGCCAACACGTTTGATGAAGCCCAGCGGCTCGGTGAACTCCTGGGCCGCACGATTGCCGCAGTGATTCCCGGCATCACATTCCGCGCGACGGCGGACATTCGCTGCAAGCGCCGCTGGCTCGAACTGGAACGGCGTCCGATTCCGCCCATGGACCGCGCGGAGGCGGGCCTCGTGCAAAAACGGGAGCTGTTCGCGCGTCTGAAGCGGGAAGGTGCTCCGAAGCAGGAAGTGCGGACGGTGGAATGCGACGTTTTTGGGGCCGAACGGACTGTCCAGCTCGCGAAGGCCACGGCCGACGGCCGGCTCGAAAAGACCATCCAAAGCCGCTCGCCCGGGGAGATCCAGGTGATCGCGATCGGGCCTTGGAAATTTGTCGCCTGGCCCGGGGAGTTCTTCGTCGAGTACGGACTGGCGTTGAAGCAACGGTCGCCCGACACGTTCCCCATCACGCTCGCGAACGGCGA